>JAGWHE010000011.1 GCA_028866945.1 Nitrososphaerota archaeon | reverse complement strand
GTGATATCTCTCGAGATCTTCGTGCGTGGCGAACCTCTGCACGGCCTGGTCGGCGAGGTCGCCGTACGGCATGGGGTGTCTCACCACTACCGGCCTCAGCCCCATGCTCACTATGATGTCGGAGACCATCCGGCTGATGGTGCTCTTCCCTGCCCCCGTCCTGTCGGCTACGACTGCGACGACGGGCTTCGACGACCTGATCATGGTGTCCCCCGGGCCGAGGAGGTGGAAAGTCGCGCCCCTAGATTGGACGATGGACGCCTTCGTCATCACATATTCGTTGGAGACGTCGCTGTATGAGAAATAGACGTCGGTGACCCTCTCAGACTCGATAAGGTCGCCCAGCTTCTCTTCGGGGTGGATGGGTATCCCGCGGGGGTACAGCCGCCCCGCAAGTAGAGCTGGATAGGTCCTGTCGGCTATGTAGGGAATCTGCGTTGCAGTGAATGCGACCACTCTGAACTCGGTGTTGTCCCGGAAGTACACGTTGAAGTTGTGGAAGTCCCGTCCGGCAGCCCCCATGATAATCGCGTTCCGCACCGCCATCTGACTTCGAAGCTGTTCCCAGAGCTAGCGTATAAAATCCAGAAGCCGATTCTTACTGTTGAGAATGTCCTGTGGGGCGGAGGTTACTGCTTCTTGCTAACGAACTCGAGCGAGGCGGCGGCCCCATACAGCTTGTTTTCCCCCTGCCGCCAGGCGACAGACTGCCTCCCCTCAAGGATATCGTCGGTTATCTCTAGTCCCCTGTGAGCCGGCAGGCAGTGCATCACGATGGCGCCCTTGGGCGCTGCCTTCATCAGGGTCGAGCCCACCTGGTAGTCCCTGAAGGCGGCCATCCTCTTCTCCTTCTCGGACTCGTCCCCCATGCTGACCCAAACGTCGGTGTACACCACGTCTGCTTCCGCCACAGCGCCCTTCGGATCTCTGACCACCTCGAGCTCGGCTCCCGACTTCGCCGCCAGCGACTTCGCCTTCCTGAAGATGTCTTGGTCCGGCTCGTAGCCTTCCGGGCAGGCGACGGTCACGTTCATCCCGGTGAGCGCGCCTCCGAGGAGGAGTGAATTGCTGACGTTGTTGCCGTCCCCGACGAACACCGTGGTCAGGCCCTCCAGGTGCCCTTTGGCCTCCTTTATGGTGAACAGGTCTGAGATTATCTGCGTAGGGTGTTCGGCGTCGCTGAGCGCGTTCACCACGGGCCTCCCAGAGTGCTTCGCGAGCTGCGTCAGCGTCTCCTGTGAGTAGACCCTCCCCACTATCACGTCAAGATATCCTCCGAGTATCCTCGCCGTGTCCTTCACCGGTTCTCCCCTGGTCAGCTGCAGCTCGCTCGCAGACAGGTAGACCGGGTCCCCGCCCAGCCTAATGGTCGCGACCTCGAAGCTGGTCCGGGTCCTGGTCGAGGGCTTCTCGAAGAGGAGGCCGACGACCTTCCCGCGAAGTGCGGGCGGTGGCCTGCCGGAGCGGATTTGCTTCTTCAGGGCCCCCGAGCGCTCGATCAGCGACGCCATCTCGGGTGACGAAAGGTCTGCGACCGAAAGTATGCTCCTCAATTCCCGGGCTTGCACCTGTCGCTCGGTCGTGGTAGATGAAGTTGATGCCGAACTCGTTCGTTTACTTCCACGTGGAGATGGCGACTGCGGCCAGCATCATCCCTCCGCCGATGACCACGGTCGCCGTGATCTGCTCCGATAGGAGTAGGGCTCCCCCGATTATGCTGACGACGGGGATGAGGTATAGCTGGATCGAGAGCCTCGAAACCGCGCCGCGGCTGACCATGGCATAGAACATCAGGTACCCGAACACGGTGCTCAGCAGAGCGAGGTAGAGGACGCCGAGCCAGCCGTACAGGGTCAGCGAGGCGGCCTGGGTGAAGAAGCTCTCCGAAAGGAGCGGGACCATCAGCGCAGTCCCCACCAGCCCGGCAAGGATTGTGGTCGGGGCTGAGCCATATTTGTGCACGAGCGGCTTCCCCACCACTGTGAAGAGACCGTAGCAGAGCGCGGTGAAAAGCGCTTCGACAATCCCTGCAGCGGATGCGAAGTCGCTTGCGCTGATCGTGCCTACCGACAGGACCGCGGTGCCGGCGAATGCAAGCCCAAGGCCGAGGAGGATCCTCGGTCCCACCCTCTCGTGCAGCAACAGGTAGGACAGGGCGACGATGAATATGGGGCCGAATGCGATTAGAAGCGCAGAAAGCCCCGCGGAGAGGGTCGTCTCCGCATAGTTCAGCGAGAGGTGGTAGCCGGCCACGTTTGCAAGGGCCATCACAAGCAGCCGGGGGACGTCCTTCCTTTCGAACCTAACCTTGGGCCGCCCGATGATGGGGAGCAGTATGAGGAATGGGACCGCGGCGATGAGCCATCTCATAAGCGCCAGATTGACTGGCGAGAGCTCGGTCTCGACCCCCTTGATGGCGACGAAGGCCATGCCCCATATCAGGCTCAGGACGACCAGGCCTGAGTAGGCCGTGAGGCTCTTCAGGTTCAACGAGATCCGTTTTTCGGGTCTGCCCCCATCGCCCTCTCGCTAGAGAGGAGCGCCTTCTTCCTGTAGATGCCGAGGCCGTAGCCTCCGAGGCTCCCATCCTTTCTGATGACGCGGTGGCATGGGATGATGAGAGGGACGGGGTTTGAAGCGCAGGCGTTGGCTACGGCTCTCACAGCCTTCGGCTTCCCGACCATCTCGGCGATGTCGTGATATGATCTGGTCTCGCCCAGGGGGATGGTTCTGAGGGCAGCCCAGACGCTCATCTGGAAGTCGGTCCCCCGTATGTCCAGCGGGAACTTCACCTCCTGACCGCTCAGGTGCCTGTTGAGAGCGTCCAGCTGGCGTCGGGCCCTGGGGGCACGCTCGATGTCCGCCCGCGGGAACTCGGCCCGGAGGGCCCTCACCAGGTCTTCGTCGCTCCTGCCCGCTTTGACAGCGCATACCCCGTGATCTGTGGTCGCCACCAGTAGCCTCCCGAGAGAGGACCGTCCGGTAGCGAAGACGATGGAAGCCCCTTCGCCCCCGTTGCGGTAGGTCGCAGGAGTCATCCCCAGCCTCCTCTTCGAATCTTGGTAGAGCCAGCTCTGAGCGGAATATCCCGTTCCACGGAGGGCTCTAATCACGGGCTCCCCCCTCGCGAGGTGTCGCCGCAGGTTGCTCAGCCTGAACTCCTCGAGGTACTCGCGGGGCGACATCCCCATGACCTCGGTGAAGGTCCTCTGCAGATGGAAGGGGCTCACGCCGAACTTGGCGCCGAGGGTCTTCAGGGTGATGCGCGACGTCGAGTTCTCCCGGATGTAGTCACAGACGGCCCTGGCCAATTCCGCCTTCCTGGTCGGCGCCTTGACCTCGATGGAGCTCTGCAATAACTTCTCACACCGGGCTGATGGCTTTGGTAATAAGACGTTTTGTCGGAATCTTGCGACTCAGACGCCCTAGAGGACCTTGATCCCAGGGAAGGCCGCGCTGACGACATAGCCCAGCGTGAACACAACGATGGTTGTTGCGAACAGGATGAGGAGGATTTCGACGAAGTCCCTTAGGAACAGCTTCTCCTGGATCACCACGCTGTACCAGGTCGTGATGGCCAAGATGATGACGGCGAGCGTCAGTGACCCTCCCAGTGCGAAGGGCATGCTCCCGGTAAGGAAGTATGGGGTCGCGAGCATGAGCGCGGTGACGAAATAGGACACTCCGGTGTAGGCCGCGCTGAGCCGGGCCGACCCCTTGAACCCACCCTGCTTCGCCTGGGCAAAGGCTGCGGAGGCCATGGCCAGGGACGCAGCCCCGCCGGCTATGATCCCGGCCAAGCCCGCTATCTCCGTCTTCTCGAAGAGCCCCAGCCACCCTGCGTGGATGCCCGAAATCTCGACCAGGGCGTCCGCCAGTCCGAGGACGACGAAGGAGATGTAGGCGACCGCGGAGCTTTCGGCCTTCATGGCGAACGCCTTTTCGTGTTCCTTTTCGTCTGCGACCATGGCGTCAAACGCGGCCCTGTCTTCCGCGGGGATCAGTTGGGCGAGTCCGCCGTATTCAACGACCACCTTGGCCTCATGCCTGTCCAGGTACCTGATAGCGAAGGTTAGACCGAAGAACCTCCGGAGGAGCAGCACCCAGTACAGCTTGAGCTTGCTCAGCCTGGGTTCCTCGCCAGGGACGTACTTCCGCCAGAACTCGTAGTGACCGTGCTCGGTGGCAGACAGAGCCCTGAGCACATCTGCGAAGGGGCTCCCCCCGTCCACCGTCTTCGAGAGCCTCTCGTACAGAGTGTAGTCCGCCCATTCGTCCGACATCCTCACCCTTGCGACGTCCTTGAGAGCCATCTCGCGCGAAGACATCCGACGACCCGCGGGCACCTCTCCCGTATTTGAACCATGAGCGGCAGGATGAGGCACCGAAGCGTTCCAAAGGTGTGGTTTATAGCGGGTCGCGCCGCTGTCGGGGCCGACAACAAATGGTAACCGCATATTGCGTCAAGTGCAAGGCGAGTCGTGAAATGAAGAGTCCGCAGAGCGTGACCATGAAGAATGGGCGCCACGCCATGAAGGGGATCTGCCCCATCTGCGGCACTGGCATGTACAAGATCGGCGGCTGAAGACCGCCCGGGCCCCGTCTCTTACTCTACTCTAGATAGAAGGCAGGCTTCGTGGGCAGGGCGTCCTTCGCCCTGTTCGCCGGGTCGTTGATGGTCTTTGAGCCCGCCTTCTGGACCACCACCGGTATCCCCAGCTCGGCGGACATGAAGCCGGAAGCTCCCGACAAGGCCTTGAACTCGTTGAACCCCCTGTGCGCGAGAAGCTTTGTCAGCCTGTCGTCCCCAATTTCAAACGCGAGCTTGAAGACGCGGTCCGGCTGGATCTTCAGCTGGGCGTACTTCTTCACCACCGCACCCACGTTCTCCTTCTTTCGTTTGGCAGACGCCATCTCGAAGAAGTAGCTCCTGGCGGAGTCCGAGGAGACATAGACGTTAAGCCTGGACCTCTTCCCCTTCACCACCCTGAGGACGTTCCTCGCGTCTTCGATGACCTTGCCGAGCACAGCTTCCCCCAGCACTGCCTCTTCGTCGACCGGGAAGTCTCTGGGAGAGGGCCAGTCGGCTTGGCAGATCAGCCCCTTCCCCCCCAGCTCGTGGTTGAGGTCTTCGGCCATGAAAGGAGTGAAGGGGGAGATCATCCTCACCCAGGCGCTGAACACTTCTGTCAGGGTCTGGCGGCGCGGCTTCTCGGCCCTGCGGAGGTAGTGCCTCAGATCGTTCCAGATGTCGAGGAAGATTGTCGCCGATGCGCGCCGCATCCTCAGCTCCTCCATCGCCGCCGTGGCCGCCACGATCCTGCCGTTGACGGTGGAGATCAGCCAGGAGTCCAGTTCGTTCTCCTCGCGGTTGGACGCGGAACGCAGGGTCTTCCTGACGAAGGGCATCAGGGACTCGACCTTCTCCTTGGCGTCCATGGCTGCCCGGTCCCTCCAGTCGGCGTCGTCCATGCCGTCGGCTGTAAGGGCCAGGGCGAGCCTGAAGGCGTCGGCGCCGTACTTCTTCTTGGCGTCTTCCCAGCTCACGAAGTTCCCCTTGGTCTTGCTCATGCGCTTCCCTTCGATGGTGATCATCCCGTTGATGCCGAACCCGAGGGGCCAGTACTTCTCAGGGAAGAGGGCTGCGTGGTGGAATGCGAAGAAGGTGAGGTGGTTGGGAATCAGGTCCTTGCCCGAGTTTCGCAGGTCCACCGGATACCAGTAGGTGAACTCCGTCCTCAGGTCTCTGAGGACCCTCTCGGTGGTCTTCGCAGCCTTTGCTATGCTCGCGGGGTTCCCCTTGCCCAGAAGCACGTAGTCCAAGACGTCAGAGGTGAGGTTGTCGGGGCCGATCTTCTCCATGTTCACGAACTTGCTTATGCAATAGTAGGCCATGTAGATCGTAGAGTCGCTAAGGGTCTCCACGAGCCAGTCCTTGTCCCAGGGGAGCCTCGTCCCCATCCCCGAGCGCCTGGCGCAGGGCCAGTCGTTCAGCCACTCGATGGTGGAGTAGAACATCTGCCTGGCCTCCTCCGGGAACATGGCCGCCCTGTCGATGATGAGCCTGGCTTTGGCCTTCCACTCGGGGTTGGAGTAGTTCAGAAACCACTGGTTCTCGAGGATCTTGACGTAGCATCTCGTCCCGCAGCGGCAGACCACCTTCTCGGGCAGCTCGAACATCTTGGACAGCCGCTCTGTCTTGGCCATTAGGACCAGGGACTTGTCCTTGGCCTCGGCGACTGTGAGGCCAGCCAGGGGGCCAGACGCCTGGGTGAGCACCCCTTTGTGGAACTCCGCGCTGTAGAGCCCCTGGGTCGCCGCCTCCAGGTTCGGGTCCATCGAGTCCTTGATGTTCAGCTTTCTGACAACGTCGTCTGCCGGGACCTTGGAGTACCCAGGAAGTGTGAGGATTGGGACCGGGGCGATCTCGTCGGCGATCTCCTTGACCTGGCGACCGACCTGGACCCTCCCTTCCTGGATGTCCCTGAGCGCCATCAGGTCGTAGGGGGCGTGGGCCGGGACGCTGTATACCACCCCGGTCGCCAGCGATGGGTCTACGAACTTCCCCGGAAGAATTGGGAGGGACTTGCCGGTGAGCGGGGCGATGGCGTAGCGCCCGAGCAGCTCGGAACCCTTGAACTCGCGGACAGGCACGACGTCGTGCTTCTGCTCGGAGAGCCTGGAAAGGGAAGTGGAGCTTACGACCCAGAGCTCGCCGTCGACGCGAGCCTCGGTGTAGTCTGCGTCGGGGTTGACCCAGACGTTCGTCGCACCGTAGATGGTCTCCGGCCGCAGGGTCGCCGCGACCAGTGCGAACTCGCCCAGATGGAACTTGATGAGGTTGAACTCGGCGGGAGACACCCCCTCCCCCTCCATCCTGTCGTGGTCGCCGGTCGGGCTCTTGTCGAACGGGCACCACACGACCGGGTGAGTCCCCTGGACCACATAGCCCAGGTCGCGAAGGTGGAAGTACTGCCACTCCACGAACTTCCTGAAGGCGGGGTCGATGGTCCGGAACTCCCTCCTCCAGTCGATGGAGAAGCCGGTCTCCTTCATCACCTGCCGGCTCTGCTTGGTGTAGTATGAAGCCAGGTACTCCGGCTCGACGAACTTTGCGACCTCCTTCTCGGGGACGTGGTCCAGCTCGATGAACGTGCGCCGTACCACCGGGTCACCCTCCCTCAGCCTCTTGCTCATCCCAACGATGGGCTGCCCCGTCCAGTGCCAAGCCCAGGGGAAGAGGACGTTGAACCCCTGCAGGCGCTTGAAGCGGGAGTAGAACTCCAGGTGGCTGGCGGTGAACGCGGTCCCGACGTGGACCGCCGCGTTCATGTAGGGGAACGGGAAGGTGACGAAGACCTTCTTCTTCCCTGCGACGGGGTCTGGCTCGAAGGCGTGCTTCTCGTCCCAAACCTTCAGCCAGTACTTTTCTCGGGCAGACATGACGGTCAACTCGCCGGAGCCAGCTTCTCCGCGGCGCTGGCGGCGTCATCGAGCTTGTCTACCATAGGCCCTCCCCCCTGGGCGAAGGCGGGGGAGCCTCCCCCAGACCCGCCGAGGATCGGCGCTATCCTCTTCACAATGTCAACCGCAGTGAACCCAGCCTGCCTCGCCGTCGCGCCCGCAAAACAGATGATCTGCGCCGATTTTCCGGTCGAGAATACGGCTATGTAGACCAGTGCGGGGTCGGAAGCGACGCTCTTCTCTCCCTGAGCAATGATCTGTTCCTCGCCGAGAGGAGGGTTCCTGGAAACGTAAAGCTTCGCGCCGCCCACGACCCTCGCTTCAGAGGCGACGCCGGTGGACGAAAGCTCGACGAGCTTCTCCCCCAGGACCTTCTCCCGGACGCGGGACTCCTCCAGCTCACCGAGTATCCCCTGCGCCACCTTGGGGAGGTTCTCCCTCTGGGTTCCTAGGATCGAAGAGAGCTCTCCCAGCTCCGAGTCCATCTTGTGCATGTACTCGATGGCCGCCTCCCCGGCCACGAATTCGAGCCGCTCCACTCCGTCCTGAACCCGCTCGGCTTTCTTTATCTTGATCAGCCCCACTTCGCCGGTCGACTCCGCGTGCGTCCCCCCGCACGCCTCAATGTCCCACCCTCCGATGTCGACCACCCTGACCAGGCTCCCGGGCACGACCCCTCCCTGGTAGAGCCTGAAGCCATACTTCGACTCGGCCTCCTGCCTCGGCATGAAGGTGTTCTTGATCTTCAGGTTCTTCCTCACGATCTCGTTGGCGAGGTCTTCGATCTTCTGCACCTGTGCCTCCGTGAGGTGGGAGAAGTGAGTGATGTCGATCCTTCCGTAGTCCTCTTCCTTGAACGCCGAGTGCTGCCACACCCAGGGCCCCAGAACCTGCCTTGACGAGCCGTTGATGATGTGGGTCGCGGTGTGAATCTGGGTGACCCTCCTCCTGCGCCTCTGGTCGACGTGGCACTCGACCCTCGCCCCTGCCCTTGGGGCCATCCCTTCGACCTTGTGGATCACCACGTCGCCGTACTTCTCGATGTCCACCACCTTCGCCCTTGCGATCGTCCCCCGGTCCGGCTCCTGGCCTCCGCCCCTGGGGTAGAAGACCGTCCTGTCGAGGACGACGAACCCGCCCTTGAAGACCTTGACCACCTTGGCGGTGAAGTCGAGGGGTGCGCCTTCCTCGTAGTACCAGAGCTTGGTCGGCCTCAGCTTCCTCGTGTCGAACTGCATCTTCGGCTGCTCGAGCTCTCTCGTCAGATGGCGCGCCTGCACCTTCTCGTAGAAGCCTTCGGGAGGGCTGACCTTGGCGCCGGCCTCGATCAGCTGCTCGGGGGTGACGCCGTCCGAGTCGTAGAGCCTGACCAGCTCGTCGGTGGTCACCTCCTTCCCCTGACCGGAGAGAGACGACACGATCTTCGCGACCCGCTCCGAAGAGGAGGCGAACCGTGACTCCTCGACTCCCAGGACCTCCTTGACGTCGGGGCCATGGTCGGCGAGCTCGGGGTACATCCCCTTGAGCTGGGAGATGTGCCAGTCAATCAGGTCTGGGACCTGCAGCTTGAACTTGTAGTAATTGATGAAGTTCCGGGCCCTGCGGAAGATCATCCGGAGGTTGTAGCCCCCGCCCGAGTTGCTGGGGAGCATGCCGTCTGCGACGGCGAAGAGGAGGGTCCTGGTGTGGTCAGCGATGGCGTACATGGCCTCCAAGGCACCGAACTGGGTCCAGAGCCGCGAGGGGTCCTCCCCGAGCGCCTTCGCTATCTTCTGCCTGGCGTCGTCCAGGTTGCGGTACTCGTCGAGGTTGATCTCTCCCGCGAGGGCGGAGTAGCGGCGGAAGAGCTTCTCGTCGTACTCGACGCGGTTGTCCTCCTTCATCCGTTTGAGGATCGGGGCGAAGTAGGAGTCGTAGGCGGTCGGCGTCCCCTGGCTGAGCCAGGTGAGGCGCTCCAGGCCGGCGCCCATGTCAACGACAGGCTCCTTGAGCGGGACGTACCTGTCAGGGCTCCCCTCGAAGGCGGTGAAGACTGCGTTCCCGGTCTCGAGCCCCCGCACGTTGTACTGGAGCGAGTACCCGAAGGCCCCGTACCCCATCCAGACGTCTTCGTCGAAGGTGATGTCCTCCTTCTTTATCCCGAAGGTCTTCGTCAGCAGGTCGAAGTCCAAGTCGATGGTCCTGTCCTTCCAGTACCCCTTCTTGTTGGCCAGGGCGGTCTGGCCGATCATGCAGAAGGACGTCCCGTGCTTCCCGTTGACCCCCACGGTGGGGACATCGTTGAACCTCAGGCACATCTGGGGGACGACGAGCGGGTTGACGGGGAGGGAGAAGACGACCTTGCCCCCTTCTACCCTCTGGAAGTCGATGATCGAGGCGACTGTGAAGTAGAGGTCGGGGCGCCAGCGGCTGACTACAGGGTAACGTTTCACGATGGCATGGCCCTTCCTGGCGAAGAACGACTCGACGGCCTTCCAGGCTTCGACGTAGCTGAACTTCTTCGAGGTTGGGGGGGAACCGATGAAGCTGTAGGGCGAGCAGGGCTGGTCGTCGCAGCGCCGCCTCTCAGGGTCGAGCGTCCAGAAGAACTTCCCGCAGCTCTCGCACTTCTTCCTTACGTAGCCCTCGCGCCTGAATAGGTCGACGTAGTAGTACCGCCTGTAGTCGGCGGAGAACTTCGCCTTCAGGGCTTGCTTCTTTTCATTCAACTAGGCTTGGAAGAGTCCCCCGGTCTGAAGTAGATAAACTTGGGACGGCGCCGATGCGCCTCCCGGACGGGACTGGCGCGGCGAAGAGAGGAACGGGCGGCGTTTCTGCCTCAAATAGTTAAATACCGAACTAAGTTCGGCTTTCCGAATTCACATGGAGTACGTTTACGCTGCCCTCCTGCTTCACAAGCTGGGCAAGCCGGTGAGCGAAGCGAACCTGACCAGCGTGGTCAAGGCCACCGGTGTTGCGCCCGACGAAGTGAAGATCAAGGCTCTGGCTTCTGCTCTCAGCGAGGTCAACATCGACGAGGCGCTGAAGAACGCGGCCACCATGGCTGCTGCACCGGCAGCGGCTGCCGCGGCGCCCGGCGCAGCCCCCGCCAAGGCGGAAGAGAAGCCGAAGGAAGAGGAGAAGAAGGAAGAAGAGGCGCTTCAGGGCCTCGCTTCGCTCTTCGGCTAAGCTCGAGTAACACACTCGCTTGCAAAAAGCTCAGCGTGAGCTCTGCCTGGCCCCTGCTATTTCGGCGGGCCGAAAGCCCGAGGGTCGAAGACGGTGTGAATCGATGCTATCTTCCCGTCCTTGACCTGATACCACGACGACATGAACACGGTCGGCCCGGTCGTCTTGAGGTCGTAGAGCAGGCAGACATCGTCGCCGTCCACGAAGACTTTCTTGATGTCGTACCTCCCATGGTATTTTCGCAGCATCTCGATGAAGTCGGTCGGTCTCCCGAAGGTCTCACCCGACGGGCCTCGCACCCTGACGTTCCCTTGGAGGAGGCCCAGGGCTTCGGCGTAGCGCTGGTCGTCCAGTGCATCGATGTATGACTTCACCACACCGAGGGGTCCTCTGTCTGTTGGCATGGAGCGCATGGGGCTCGGCCGAGGGAAAAGCGTTGCGCGGATGGGCCGCTGCGGCCGTGGTCAGATGGTGAGAGCTCTGCTACTGCAGTCCTTTTTCCTTGGCTTTGGCTTCCAGTGCGGCAGCCTCCGCCTCCGCCCTTCCGAGTATCATGGCCGCCGTCTCCTTGTCAAGGAGCCCCGCCTCCACCTGGAGGCTCAGGGCCTCTCTGTAGGCGCGGGCCAGGATGTCTGGGGCCGTTTCCTTCGTCACGTATCCGATCAGGATCGCGAGGCCCCTCGAAGACGAATACGCCTCCATGAGGCTCGCCCTGTACTTCTCGAGGTCGATGGTGACGAGCTCGCCGGCATAGATCAGGCCGCTTTCATAGGCCATGGCGATGGTGAGCCCGGCCCTGATCGGCTTGATGTTCAGCTTCGAGAGCAGGCTCGAGAGCTTCGGCGTGATCTCTCCGCCCTTCTTGACCGCGACCGAGTCTTTGTTCACCCAGATGCTCCCTCCTTCGATCTTGGTCTGGATGCCTGCTTCCCTGAACTCGCTGAGGACTGGCCCCGCAGGCAGGCTGGTGTTGCCCGCCGGGACGATGATGTCGTCGGGGGCCTTGTCCCCTGCCCTGGCGGCGAGGAATACCTTGTTCCTGTCCAGGGTGAGGAAGAGCTTGAAGGGGTCGTAGGTTGAGAAGATGAGCGCGTTCTGCCCCGTCAGGTGAGAAAGCAGCTGGTCGGCGTTCTTGATGCCGGCCTTCTTGAGCCCCAGGACCGCCAGCTTGTTCTTGACCACGAACACCTCGGCGTGCTGCCTCAGCGCCTTGCGCACGGCCATGAGCTGGCTCGCCCTGACCTTCGAAAGGCTGGTGACCGCCAGGACCGGGTACTTCTGGGCCAGCTTCGCGACCTTCTCTACCGTGTCGACCTTCTGCTGATTGTGCCTCTTCTGGACCTGGACTGTCTTGCTCATTCTACTCAACCGCCTGCTTCGCCGGCTTGCCCATCGTCGTCTTGACCATTATCGTCTTGACGTTCTTGTCGCCGTTGGGGAGCTTCTTGGTGACCGCGTTGACGACGGCCATTATGTTCTCCGCCAGCTCGGGCTCGGTCAGCTTGCTGTCCCCGACCTTCGCCATGACGCCCAGCGACCCCCTGCTCCTCACCCTGACGGCGGTGCGCATCCTGTTGATCATCGCCTCGATTGGGGAGTTGGGCGGGACAGGAGAAGGTATCTTCCCCTTCGGGCCTAGCGCCTGGCCCAGCACCTTGCCTACCCTGGGCATCAGCGCGGTGTCTGCCAGGAAGAAGTCGTACGACCTCGCCAGCTTCTTTGCGTCCCTCTTGCTGCCGCCGTAGTTCTCGAGCTGGGACTGGTCCAGCACCAGGTTGGCCTTCGCGTTCTTCGCCCTGACTGCCATGTCCCCGGAGCCGATGAAGGCGACCCTCGCCTGCTTGGAGGTGGGGTGCGGGAGATAGACGATCTCGTTGATGTTGAGGTCGGTTTTCTTGGGGTCGACTTCCTTCAGAGTAATCATTACTTCAACGGATTGGGTGAACTTCGTCTCCTTGGACTGGCCCTTCCCCTTCTTGACCAGTTCGGCGAGCTGCTGGTTTGAGAGCATTCACTCTTCACGAATTCCTTGCCGAGCCTTGGCACATCGGTTAAAAGCGTTATGTCCTCTACTCGAACTTCGAGTCCCACTTTCCGTCGTCTATCTCTTTCATGAACTCCCTGGCGTCCTTCCCCTCTACCTTGACCCCCATGCTGACGCAGCTCCCAACCACTTCCTTGGCGGCCGAACGGACGCTCGCGGCGTAGGACCCCGCGATCTTGCTCCTGGCGATGGTCACCACCTGGTCCATGGTCAGCCCTCCGACGAAGTCCGCGTTGGGCTTCGCCGACCCCTTGGGGATGCCCGACTCCTTGGCGACCAGGGCCGATGTCGTCGGGGTGCCGACCGCGACGGAGAACTGCTTGGATTCCTTGTCGACCTCGACCTTGACCGGGACCCTCATGCCCTTGAAGCTGGCCGTCTGCTTGTTGATCTCGTTCACGATGCCCAGTACGTTGACGCCGAGGGGACCCAGCGCCGGGCCCAGGGGCGGACCCGCGTTCGCCTCGCCGCCGGTCACCAGGACGTTGATTACCTGTTTTTCACCCAACTAACATCACTTCGGCTGCTCCGGCTTCGCGCGCTCGACGATCTTGACGTAGGTGGCGTCTATGGTGATGGGAAGCGCGAAGGCGGTGTCCAGCAGCGAGACGGTGATCTCCTGCTTCTCCTTCTCCACCCGGGTGATCTTCGCCCTCATGGTCTTGAACGGCCCCGCCACTATCTCCACTGTGTCGCCCTCGTTGAGCTCCGCGACCATGGACTTCGTCACCAGGAACTTCTCGATGTCAGAGTACTGCATCATGCCGGGGATCTTGCTCCTGACGTGCTTGAACCCCTGGATGCTCTCGTCTACCACCTGGCTGTTCGGAGCCTCGAAGAGGACGTACCCCTTCCAGGTGTCCAGGGCAAGGACGGAGTAGATGGGCTTGTGCTTCTGGACTGCCCTGTTGGCCACGAAGGTGGCCACGGTCCTTTCCTGACCTCCGGTGGTCTTGACCGGGAATATGGAGCTGCTTCTCTCTTGATCGCTAATAACGGCCACGGCGAAAACAGGCCGAATTTCGTTTCCCTAATAACCTTTCATCCGAAGAAGATGGCTCCGACCAGTTTGATGATGAAGCCTATGGTGCCGACCACGGCTATTCCGAGGGCCACGAGCTTCAGGTAGAGGGTGAACTCGTCCCTGTCGCTCTTGTGGGCAAGCCTGAAGATGGCCGCCGACGACCTCAGGAAGTCTCGGAACCCCATGTTCAGAGGGGCGACCTCCATCTTCGGCTTATATCCTTAGTGCATGCCCACGGCCGCTGTGACCCCCCAGGGCGAGCCGGCCACGGTGATCTTGTCTTCGACCACCGACCTCGCGTCCAGGACCCTGGCAGGCGCCCTTGTAGAGGAGGAGGGGTTCGAGTCGACCGGGGTAAAGCTGCGGGGAGAACCCGTCTATCAGAAGGGCTCGTTCTTGCTGGCAAGGTTCGAGGGGATGATAGTCTTTCCGCCGGACCTTGACGAATACTTCAACCCCCAGGCCTACATCTTCCTGTCCCGGCACTCGGCAGACTCGGGGATCGCGTCGCTGACTGCGCACACCACCGGGAACTTCTCCGTGGAGGCGAAGTTCGGCGGCGCAGGGAAGGAGCTGGGAAGGACTGACCCGGCCCTGTTGAAGAACTACCTGCGCGCGCTGTGGAAGCATAGGGCGGAGGCCGTAGGGTACGAGATTACCATGGAGGCGACCCACCACGGCCCCACATCCCTGCAGAAGCCCGTGCTCTTCGTGGAGCTCGGATCCTCCGAGAAGTACTGGGGGGACAAGAAGGCGGCTGGGGTCGTCGGGAGGGCCCTGATGGAGAGCCTCGTGGAAAGGGAGATCTGGCCGAAGATTGCCGTCGGGTTCGGCGGGACGCACTATCCGGAGAAGTTCACCAGGCTCCTGATCGAGGGGGACTACGCATTCTCATTCGTGGCGCCGAAGCACGCCCTCGAATACGTCGACGAAGGCATCGTGGGCCAGATGCTTCAGAGGACGAACGGGCCGGTCAAGTATGCGGTCCTCGACTGGAAGGGGCTGGGCCCCCACAAAGAGAAGATCGTTAGGCTGGTCAAGCAGTTCGGGCTGGAAGAGGTCCGGGTCTAGCCGGTCCCCCGCGGACCGATGGCGGCCAGCTGACTCACGGCTTCTTTCACCACCTCGATGCTCCCCAGGTAGTCTCTGATCTCGACCATCTCGCCGTCGGTGTGGCTGGAGGCCGACGGGGCGGGGCCGTAGGTTAAGCAGTCGGCTCCCTCCCTGCGGGCGAAGGTGTTCATGTCTCCGGTGCCCGTCTTCCTTACCAGCCTGGGCCTGGCCTTTAGGCTGAGGATTATTGCCCTCTGAAAGGCCCTGACAAGCGTGGAACCTGGGTCAGCCTCGTAGGCCTCGGTTGGTGCGCCGGCTGTAAGCCTGACCTCGACGCCGTCTCCAGGGGCTTCGGCGATGGCGCGGATCTGCCGGACGGCTGCAGACGATTTGATCGAAGGCGGCAGGCGGAGGTCGAGGGTCGCTTCGCACAACCCGGGGACGACGTTCTGGTATGAGCCTGCCCTTACCAGAGTCGGAGAAAGGGAGAGCGACCTGAAGTAATCACCCTCCACCGCCTTCGAACGTTCGTACGCCCTCAGTTTTGCCATCACCGAGGTGAACTCGTCGAAGGCGCTTCTGTGGGCCCAGGGAGACCCCGCGTGGCCGCCCTGGGTGCGCACCGTCAGGTGAAGGCTCACCCTCCCGCGGTAACCTATGGTCAGGCGGTCCGCCCCGCTCGGCTCGCCGAAAACCGCATAGTCGAACTTCTGGCCGCTCTTGATGAGCTGCTCGATGCCGGCGCCATCTCCTTCTTCTTCGGTGACGCCCGCGAAGGTGATCCTGACGCCCGAGTCTGCGGCTTCGGCCCCGGCGACCAGCAGAGCACAGAGCGGTGACTTGGCGTCTGCCGCCCCCCTTCCATAGACCGCCTCCTTGGTCTTCCTGACCGGCAGCCGGCCCGGGACCGTGTCCATGTGGCCACACAGGAGGAGGCGCGTCCGCCCTTTCCCCACATCCCCGATGACGTTGCCAGCCCTGTCAAGGTGGACCTTCGAATAGCCAAGCGACTTCAGCTTGTCGGCGAGGAAGGACGCGAACTCTGTCTCCTTGGTCGTGGGGGAGTAGATGGCCAGGGACTCGACGAGGAGCCTGACAGAATCGTTCGCGGTTGTGGTCATCTCTTCTGGATGGAGACCAGGTAGTCGACGATCATTCCGGGTATGTCTACGCCGGTGGCCGGGACGGTGTTCTTGAACTCTGTGGTATTGTTGACCTCGTGGACCACGAGCCCGCCTGGTCCTTCCATCAGGTCGACCCCGACGAACTCGCCCCCCATCGCCCTGGCTGCCCTGAGGGAGAGCTCGTTGAGTTCGGGGGTGACCTTGCATGGTTCGGCCCGCCCTCCCCGGGCGGTGTTGGTCCGCCACTCCGTGCTACCGGAGTATCTGTAGATGGCGGCCACCGTCTCGTTTCCGATGACGAAGGTCCTGATGTCTCGAGGGGGGCGCTTCACGAACTGCTGGACGTAGTAGACCTGGTAGAGGGGGAACATGTACTCCCTGTCTTCGATGACTGCCCTGGCGGCGTCCCTGTCCTTCAGGAGGGCGGACATTCGTCCCCAGCTCCCGACGACGGGCTTTAGGACCGCGGGGTACCCCACCTCTTCGACCGACTTCAGGGCCGAGTCTTCAGACAGCGATAGTAGGGTGCGGGGAGTCGGGATGCTGTGCTTCTCGAGCTCGAGGGTCCCGAAGAGCTTGTTGCCGCAGGTCCACGCGCATGCGAAACAGTTGACGATTCTGTGGCCTGCCGCTTCGAGTGCCGCGGTAGTGTGGACGTTGCGGAAGTAGCTCACGCACCTCTGAAGCACCACGTGGTCAGGTAGCGAGGGCCCGCGCGAGCTGAGGTCGATGGCGAAGTCCTTGGAGTCCACGAGGTCGGCGCGCACGCCTCGCTTCTCCGCCGCGGCTACGATTGCCTTCTCTTCCCAGCGTATGGTGTCGTAAAGAAGCGAAAAAGAGTGCGTCCGCTCACTCGCCCCAGTCCTCTCCCTCCAGCTCGGCTTGCCGGAGAGTGAAGAGGCTCCCTGCCTGCTCCCGCACCAGTTCGAAAGAAGTGCCGCAGTCCTTGCAGGTCACAATCTCGCCCTGGATGGCGTCCGATGGCACCGGGACTTGGGCGTCGCACTCAAGACAGTTCATGTTACTCCCGTTCCTCGACAGGCGTTACGGAGCCAACCGTCTTAACGATTCTCGGCCGAAATCAGCGAATTGTGCGGAGCACCATGGTTGTGTTCGTCCCTGTGATGCCCTGGATGCGCCGCATTCCTTCTATGGTAGCATTCACTTCGCCGATATTCGCACCTTTTACGACGACGGCTATGTCGAATTGGCCCGCGGTCTCGTAGACCGACTCGACCCCCTTGAGCCCCCGGATCTTCTCGCTTACCTGTCTCGTCGGGGTAGCAGGATCGACTGAGATCCAGGTGATCGCACTGCTGAGATCCCTATCGTCGACCTCGACGGTGTACTTCCTTATGCGCTCAGTCGCCTCGAGGTTCGAGATCCTCCTCCTGACCGCCGACTCCGAGAGGCCCAGTTTGGTAGCCATGTCGGTATTCGAGGTCCTGGAGTTCTCGCGCAGGATGCCGATGATCAGGTCGTCGGTCTTGCTAGAATCGGCCCGCTTCCGCTTCGCCAATGACGCTCTCCAGAACCTCCATCCCCCTGGATATTTGGGTCTCCTCCATCACCAGCGCAGGGAGGAACCTGAAGGTGTCCCTGCCAGAGTATGCGAATATGACCCCCTTGGCCTGGGCAGACTGCAGCTGCGAGAGGATGTCCACGCGCGTCTGCATCCCAAGCATCATCCCCAGCCCCCTCACTTCCTTCACCAGCCTGTGAGCAGACGCTATCTTGTTCAGGGCAGCCTTCATCGCGTCTCCCTTGGCCCTTGCCTTCGAGGGGAGGTCGTTCTGAGTGATGAAGTCTAGGGTGGCCGACCCCGCGGCGCAGGAGAGAGGGTTGCCGGCGAAGGTGCTGGTGTGCTCTCCGCCTTTCAGGCTCCCCGCGACTTCGTCGGTGGCCACGGCTGCACCGATGGGGAGCCCTCCGCCGAGCCCCTTGGAGACGGTCATTATGTCAGGGGTGACCCCGAAGTGCCCCGACGCCCACATCCTTCCGGTGCGGCCGAGCCCGGACTGGATTTCATCGAGGATCAGCAGAGCCCCCTTCTGGTCGCAGATCTCCCTGACCTGCCTGAGATAGTCCGCCGGCGGGACGATGATCCCTGCCTCCCCCTGGATGGGCTCGGCGATCACCGCTGCGGTGTCGCCGTCGACGAGCTGCGCGAGGGACTCGGGGTCTCCGTACTCTGCGAAGTCGAACCCCTCTAGGAGGGGTCCGAACGGGTCTCTGTATTTCTTGTTCCAGGTGGCGGAGAGGGAGCCGTAGGTCTTGCCGTGGAAGCCCCCCTTCATCGATACGATCTTCTTCCTTGACGTGTGGCGCCTGGCGAGCTTGATGGCCGCCTCGACCGACTCTGTCCCTGTGTTGGTGAGGAGCGCCTTGCCCAGGCCCTTGGGGGAGACCTTCATCAACCGCTCCATGAATCCGGCCCTGGCGTCGTTGTAGAAGGAGCCGTGGCAGGTGATCAACCTCTCCGACTGTACCCTGACTGCCTCGATTACCGCGTCGTTGCAGTGGCCGACGATGGCGACCCCGATGCCGCTCATGAAGTCGACGTACTCCTTGCCGCCCGAGTCCCACACGAGCGACCCCTTTCCCCTGACGAGGGCGATGGGGAACTTCTTGAAAGCGGGGGCGCCGTAGGCGTCTTCGAGCCCCTCTGTGCTGGTCATTGGTTGCAGATCACCGTGCACGTGTCGTGCGACAACGCGCGTGACAGGGGCCCCGGCCTGGTGCCGGAACAGATTATCGCTTCCTTCACCCCGCCTTCCACCGCATCCACTGCTCCGATGACTTTCTTCTGCATTCCGAAGCCGATGTGAGGGAGCTTGGCGGACGCCTCGGAGGCCGTAAGATGCGGGACGAGGTTGTCGTCGAGCATCAAGCCGGCGACGTTCGTGAGGAAGACCACGCAGTCGGCCTTGACCCCGGAGGCGACGGAGGAGGCAGCCCGGTCTCCGTCGACGTTGAGCGGCTCGGCCCCTTCGCCCGAGGCGACAGGCGAGATGACTGGGATGTAGCCTTCCGACAGTAGGGTCTGCAATAGAGCGAAGTTCACCCCGACCACCTTCCCCGTATACCCCCCTTCGATGGCGACCTTCCTCCCCCTGTCGTCCAAGATGACCAGCTTTGACTTGCGCTTCCCCTGGAGAAGCTGCCCGTCGGCGCCCGAGAGCGAGACGCTCTTCAGGCCGCTCTTCGTGAGAGCCGACACGAGGCGCTTGGCAAGGAGGCCGCTCATGACCATCTGGTAGATCTCGGCTGTCTCCATGTCCGTGTACCTGCTCCTGATGCCGTCAGGCGAGACGACGAAACGCTGTTCCTTGCCGAGGCCGTTGGCATATTGGGTGACCACGTCCCCGCCCCCATGGACGATGATGATCTGGTGTGAAGCCGCGAGAGCCCTGACGTCTTCGATGAGCGCCATTGGGACCCCCTCCTTCATCAGGCTCCCTCCGATCTTGACCACTATCCTCATTCGATTACACCGGGTGCAGGGGCGCCATCGCCAGGCCGGTCTTCTCGTCAAACCCCATCATCAGGTTCATCGACTGGATCGCGTTCCCGGCAGCTCCCTTGATCAGGTTGTCAGTGGCGGAGAGCGCGACCAGGCGCCCGTTCCTCTCGTCGATTTCGAACCCGACGTCGCAGAAGTTGGATCCCACCACCAGCTTCGGGTCAGGGAGCCTGAAGGGTCCCTGCTTGTCCCTGACTAGGCGGACGAAGTAGCTCCCGGCGTACATCGAGCGGTAGGCCTTCCAGATGTCGAGGGGCTTGGCGCCGTTGGCCATGAAGAGGTGAGACGTGACGAGGATCCCCCTGACCATGTTGACCGCGTGGGCGGACATGGAGACCTTGACCTGCTCTCCGGCCATCGCTGCGAGAACCTGCTCGATCTCCGCCGAATGCCTGTGCCCGGCCGGGCTGTATGGTCTGACGACGCTGAACCTCTCGGAGAAGTGCGTGGAGAGGGACGGCTTCCCGCCGGCCCCTGAAGAGCCCACCTTGGCGTCGACTACGATGTGGTCTCTGTCAATCCCCAGAGCCTTCTCTTTCAGTAGCGGCGCCAGGGCGAGGATGGCCGTGATCGCCATGCACCCGGGAGAGGAGACGAGGCGCGCGCCCCTCACTTCGTCCCTGTTGATCTCAGGGATGGAGAAGACGAACTTCTCCAGCAGGTCGGGCCTCGGGTGGTCGTAGCCGTACCAGCTCGGATAGAGCCCCTTGTCGCTCAGCCGGAAGTCCGCGCTGAGGTCGACGACCCTGAGTCCGGCGTCCGCTATCTGGGGGACGATCTTGACCGATTCGCCGTGCGGGAGGGCGGCGAAGACCACGTCCGAGTCTGCGATCACCTTTGTGGCGTCGTTGGCGGAGAACTTCAGCTCAGTCATGCCGCGGAGGTTGGGGTGGACCCGGAAGACGTACTCCCCGGCGTACTTCCTGGAGGTGGCCGTGGTGACCTGGGCCTCGGGGTGCTGCAGCAGGAGCCGCAGCAGCTCTCCTCCGATGTATCCTGAAGCGGCCAGTATCCCCACTCTTACCATGCTACCGCCTCGCTGACTGGGCCACGTACTTGATGAGCTGGGCCGGGATGTCGACATCGACCGCGGACTGGGCCCCCTTGAACTCCACAGTGTTGTTGACCTCGTGGACGAGGTAGCCAGACTCGGGCTCCATGGCGTCCACCCCGAGGATCCCTCCGCCGACGGCCTCGGCCGCGCTGAGGATTATCTCCCTCAACTCGCTGTCTGGCTTGAACGCCTTGGAGACCGCGCCCCTCGCCACATTGGTCCTCCACTCACCCTTGGGCGCTATCCTGTGGACGCAGGCCACGATGCTGTCTCCCGCCACGATGGCCCTGATGTCGCGTGGCGGCCTCCTGACATACTCCTGGAGGTAGTACATGTGCTGCTCCTGGGGGTTCGCCAGTTCCTCCTTGAACTCGATGAGAGACTGCAGGGTCGCCCTGTCGCGGACCACGGTCACCATCCGCCCCCAGCTCCCGGTGAACGGCTTCATCACGAGGGGGTAGCCCAGCTTCTCAGCCGCAACCTCCGCGGCCTCGGAGGTCAGCGCAAGGAAGGTGCGCGGAGTGGGGACCTTGGCGTTGGCCAGGGCTATGCTCGTCGCGAGCTTGTTGCTGCAAGTCTCGGCCACCGCGAAGTTGTTGATCACGTGCACCCCTGCCCCCTCCAGGGTCTGGGTGAGGAGCGACGACCTGTAGTGACTGATGCACCGCTGGAGCACCACGTCACCGAACTCCGGGCGCCTCTTCGGGACCTCGAAGACCAGGCCCTTGACGTCGACCAGAGACACCTCTAGCCCAGCCGACTCGGCGGCGTCGCTCAGCGCCTTCTCCTCCCACCTGAGCCTGTCGAAGGTTATGGTTACCTTCACTTACTCTCCCCAGTCCTCGCCGACCTGCTCGGCTGGTTTCAGGAGCACGTTGCCGTTCGTCAACTCCGCTACCTCATACTCAGTGGAGCAGTCCTTGCACGAGACGATCTCCCCCACTATGGCGTCGTTGGGAACGCTCAGCTCGGCTCCGCATTCTGCGCAGCTTGTGTTCAATCTGACTAGTTCACCTCCCGGGCCATGCCCGAACTCACCGCATTCAGTTTCCGTTCGGAAGTCTTCAGGGACGAGCCGAGCCCGGAGAGCGAGGACTCCGTGGAGGCCAGGTCCCGCCTGCGGGCACTCAGCTCAGTCTGGATCCGCCTGGGATTGGCGCCGCCCTCGGTGAAGATGTTCGCGAGGAACGCCTCCGGATCGAGCAGGCCCCCGACGGTGTCGTCGTCGAGCTCGACCTTCCTTCCGAACTTCGATGAAACCTCCGTGAGCTTGGAGGCGGCGACCGCCTGTAGCGGCTTTCTGCTCTTCTCCGAGATCCTCACCAACTCCCCCACGATTGAATGGGCCTGGCGGAAGGAGACGCCGGCGTGGCTCGCAAGATAGTTGGCAAGGGCGACGGCGGTGGAGTTCCCGCCTGCCGCCGCAGACCTGGTCGCCTTCGGTCTTATCGAAACTGACCCGACCATGCCGGAGAGGAGGCGCAGTGAGGTGGTCGCGTCGTCGACCGCGCGCCAGAGGTGAGGAGTCACCTCCTGCAGGTCCAGGTTGTACGAGTAGGGGAGTGCCTTCAGGATGGCGCAGGCGGCCACCAGGTCGCCAATCACCGAGCCGGCCTTGGCACGTACCATCTCGGCCACGACGGCGTTCTTCTTCTGAGGCATGATGCTGCTCGAAGCGGCGTAGGCGTCAGAGAGCTCGATGAAGCCGAACTCGGCCGAGCTCCAGAGTATCAGCTCCTCCGCCAGGCGGCTGGCGTCGAGCATGGCCATTGTCATGCAGGAGAGGGCTTCCACGGCGACGTCTCTGGACGACACGCCGTCCATGGCGTTTCTCACCAAGCCTGAGAACCCGAGGAGACCCGCGACGTAGCGCCTGTCGATCTTCACCGATGTGCCGGCCATGGCCGCCGAGCCCATGGGCGAGAGGTTCACCCGGTCGTAGAGCTGGAGGGCCCTGTCGGCGTCTCTCTGGAGAGCGTCGAAGTGGGCCAGGAAGTGGTGCGCCAGGGTGACGGGCTGGGCGCGCTGGAGATGGGTGTACCCCGGCAGCATGGTGCCGCCCTGTCTGGCGGCCTGCTTGAGCAGGGCACGCTGCAGGCCCGCTATGGCTTCGACGAATCCGATGATGGCAGACCTCAGCTCCATGCGTATCGCTGTGGCGACTTGGTCGTTCCTGCTCTTGCCGTAGTTCAGGAAGCCTGCGGTCTCGACCCCGAGGGAGTCGACGGCGTCCTGCTCGAGCTGCTGGTGGAAGTCCTCGGACCTGGTGTCGGAGGAGATCTTCGAAGACGCTCTTGCGAGGAACTTCAGGCACTTGGCCCCGGTATCCGCGCCCACCTCCTTCGACTTCACGAGCGCAGCCATGTGGGCCATGTTCACTTCGATGACCCGGCGGGCGATGCGTCCGTCCGCCGCCATGGACGAGGTGAACTCGAGGGCCTCGTCACTTTGCTTCTTTAGCCTTGGTCCTCGGATGTCCATTCTCTCTTTTTCCCTCAACTTGCGAGCTCAAACCGGCGGCGACCCTCGACTGGAGCCCCCAGAGCTCAATGAAGCCTATGGCGCTCTTCTGATCGAACTTCGACCCGCGGCCGTAGGTGGCGAGCCCCACGTCGTAGACCGAGTAGTCCGACGACCTCCCGACGACCCTGGCCGAGCCTTTGAAGAGCTTCAGCCTGACGTTCCCGGTGACCCTGTGCTGGGTCGCGGAGATGAAGCGGTCCAGGGCGGTGCGCAGCGGCTCGAGCCACAGCCCGGAGTAGACCAGCCAAGCCCACTCACGCTCGACCTGTGCCTTGAAAGCGAGCTCGTGACGGGTGAGGACCAGCTTCTCCAGGTCCTTGTGGGCCTCGATGATCGCGACTGCGGCCGGGCATTCGTAGACTTCGCGAGACTTTATCCCGACCAGCCTATCCTCGATGTGGTCGATCCTGCCGACTCCGTGAGAGCCTGCGAACTCGTTCAGGTAGCTCACCAGCTTCAGTGGCTCCATGGATCTCCCGTTCACCTTGGTGGGGACCCCCTCTTGGAACGCGATGTCGAGGTACCCCGGCTCGTCGGGCGCCTCCTCCGGGGAGGTCGTCCACTCGAAGGCGTCCTCCGGGGGCTCGGTGTTGGGGTTCTCGAGCGGGCCGCTCTCCATCGACCTCCCCCAGACGTTCTGGTCGACGCTGTAGATTGACTTCGACGGCTTCACCGGGAGGCCCCGCTTCTGGGCGTAGGCGATCTCCTCGTCCCTGCTCATGTTCCACTCGCGGACAGGTGCGATCACCTGGAGCGATGGGTTCATGGCCCTCACGGTGACGTCGATCCTCACCTGGTCGTTCCCCTTGCCGGTGCAGCCGTGGGCCACGGCGCCTGCCCCCTCCTTCTCTGCCACCTCGACCAGCTTCTTGCCGATGAGAGGCCTCCCCAGGGCCGTGCTGAGAGGGTACTTCCCCTCGTAGAGGGAGTTGGCCATGATGGAGGGCCACACGTAGTCCTTGAGGAACTCGGTCTTGGCGTCGATGGTGTAGTGGTTCTTCGCCCCGATCTGCCGGGAGCGCCTTTCAACCTCCTTGAGGTCGTCACGCTGCCCGAGGTCGAGGGTGACGGTGACGACGTCGGCGTCGTACTTCTCGCCGAGCCACTTCACCGATACCGAGGTGTCTAGACCGCCCGAAAACGCAAGGACGACCGTTCTGCGCAAGCTTCTACGATGACGCCCCGGACAATATTTTTATAGATTATGGACAGGAAGAACATGTTTTGGTCAAACGTGACCCGAAACTGGCCAGCGGCACGTCTGTGGCCAGGGCGGTCAAGGAGGAGATAGACTCTGACATCTCGATACAGGACGCCATCGCCCGAGACTACGTCAACCTGAGCGCCCTGGCCAGGGTCCTTGTGCCCAGAGTCGCCGCGAGGACAGGGAGGAAGGCCAAGGGGGTGAGCGAGGTGGGAGTCGCCACGGCCCTTAAACGCCTTAGGGCGTCCTACGCTCCGGCTTCCCCCAGGGTCACGAAAGTCATCGCAGGGAGCGTGGTGAACGTGAGGACCCGCGTGTCGCGCCTCTCGGTGGAGAGGACGAGGAGGACCCTGCAGACGGTCACGGCCCTCCTGTCCGCCAACCACGACGACTTCATCCAGGTCTCAGAGTCTCCTTCGTACATCACGATGATCTTCGACGACAAGCTCCACTCAAGGGTGAAGCGGTCCCTGGCCGCCGCCGAGGTCCTTGACGAGGGGGAAGGGGAGGCTGCCATCACGGTCCACAGCCCCCAGGAGATTGTCACGACCCCCGGGTGCATAAGCGCCTTCTACAATCAGCTCTTTCGGAGGCGCATCAACGTGGAAGACACGGTGAGCTGCTACACGGACACCATCATGCTTGTCGAGATGAAGGACGCCAGCAGGGCCTTCGAGGCCCTGACCGAGCTGATCGGCGAGGAGCAGAGGAAGCTTGGGTAGGGCGAACGCGATAAGTGCCGGAGTCGGCTGGGGGGTGAAGCGATGAAGATCACAGTGTGCGAGCTCCCGGACGACAGGGCGGCGTTCACCTCCGAGTGGGGGCGGCTGGTCAGGCATGCGAAGAAGGAAGCGACAGACATGGTGCTGCTGCCGGAAATCCCGTTCAGCAGCTGGATCTTCGCCTATCCCAAGTTCGACGCCGGGGTCTGGAAGGACGCGGTCGAGGAGCACCGGACGTGGATGGGCAAGGTACCGGAGCTGGGGGTAGAGGCGGTGCTGGGGTCCAGGCCGATAGGGACTGGGAGGGGGAGGTTCAACGAGGGGTTCGCCTGGTCGAAGGGTGGAGTGGCCCCTTCGCACCGCAAGCGCTACCTGCCGGACGAGGCGGGCTATTACGAGGCGAGATGGTACGGCAGAGGAGGAAGGAGGTTCGTGCCTTTCGACGTGGGCGGGTGGAAGGTCGGGTTCCTCATATGCAGCGACCTCTGGTCGATGGGAGACGCCCGGTCCTATGGCAGGCAGGGGGTCGGACTCATCGCAGTGCCGAGGTGCACCGGCCTGAGCACCGACAAGTGGCTGGCTGGAGGGAGGGTGGCTGCCGTCGTCTCGGGGGCGTACTGCGCCTCTTCGAACAGGACGGGAGAGCGGGGTGCGGCCAGGTTCGGGGGCCTGGGGTGGGTCGTCGACCCGGACGGGCAGGTGCTGGCCACCACGTCCAAGGAGAGGCCGTTCGCCACCGTCGAGATCGAACAGGCGGCTGCCGAGAAAGCGAAGAAGACCTATCCTCGGGACTCGCTGCTTCCGGGTTAGCGTTCGAGGAGCGACCCCAGGAACTTCTGGGTGTCGAACGGGACTAGGTCGTCGTATGACTGGCCCACGCCTAGGAAGATGACGGGCTTCCCGGTCGAGTAGACGATGGAGAGCGCTGCGCCTCCCCTGACATCGGCGTCCGCCTTCGTGAGTATCGCGCCGTCGAATCCGACGTGCTTGTTGAACAGGTCGGCCTGCGATACAGCGTCGTTCCCGGTCAGGGCGTCGGCCACGAAGATGCGGAAGTCTGGCCTGACCACCCGGGCGATCTTGGCCATCTCCTCCATCAGGTTCTGGTTCGTCTGCATCCTTCCGGCGGTGTCGATGAGCAGGCAGTCAACCCGGTGAGCCTTCGCGTAGAGGACGCCGTCCCTCCCCACGGCCGCAGGGTCCGCTCCGTAGCGCTGCGAGACGACCTTCAGGGAAAGCCGCTCCGCGTGCTCAGTGAGCTGCTCGATGGCCCCCGGCCGATGGGTGTCGCCAGCAGCGCAGACCACCGAGACTCCTTGCTTCTTCAGGAAGTTGGCCACCTTGGCTACAGACGTGGTCTTCCCTGTACCGTTGATCCCGAGGAAGAGTATGATGTAGGGCTCGCCGCCCCTGGATCTCTCCCTGATGTTGGCGACCAGGTCGACGGTCCCCGCTTTGTCGAAGGCGGACTTCAGGACGGCGTTGAGCCGTTCGCCCACCACCTCGGACGGGTCGACGGACCTCTCGACCTTGGTCCCCGCCAGGCTCTTCTGGACCTCGGAGGTGAGGGCCTCGGCCACGCTCTGGGCCACGTCGCTTTCGATGAGCGCGATCTGGAAGTTGAAGGCAACGTCGTCGAGGTCCCTGTCGTTGAGCTCCTTCTCCTTGATGGCGCTGGTGA
This sequence comes from Nitrososphaerota archaeon, assembly GCA_028866945.1. Taxonomy (GTDB): domain Archaea; phylum Thermoproteota; class Nitrososphaeria; order Nitrososphaerales; family Gagatemarchaeaceae; genus UBA183. The sequence goes on along the minus strand of JAGWHE010000011.1, from coordinate 7,178 downwards.
CCGCGGAGAATGCCTGCTTCAGCTTGTCGAACATGGGGACTAACCCTGCTGGCCGCTTGCCACGAGGTTGTTCAGGAGCTCCCTGTCGGAGTTGAGCCGTGCCCCGATCTCGTTGCGCTGCCCGATGATCGACACTATGGTCTTCTCGATGTCGCGGCTCCTCTCCTCGAGCATGGCCACTGCCTCGTCCTTGGGCTTCTCGATCACGACGTTGGAGCCGACGCTGATCAGGACCGTGTCAGTCGTGGGAGGCTCGGACCGCAGCATGGCGCCCCCTCCTATCTGAGTGAGGATCTCGCCAGAGTGCTGCCCCGCCAGCCCCTTGATCGACTCCAGGGCTGCCCGCCCCTCCAGGAGGGCGCGCTCGAGGAGGTTCTGCCTGGCAGACAGCTCGTTGTAAGTGCTTTCGAGTATGCGAATCTCTACGACCAGCGCGTTCACGGTCTCTTCGGCGGTCGGTTCCTTGCTCATGGCCGGGACCTTTTCAAACGCTCAGTGCCCGCGTTATAAAGACAAGCTCCGGTCCGGTCGTCTGGCTGCCTGCGATGGCGTTTCTCGAGTTCGCCACCAGCCCCGAGGCGACGTATGGCACCCCGCTGTTCACCGAGGAGGGATACGCGTCCACGCCGAGCATCGAGCCGATCCTGGCGACCTCCTTCTCGTCCAGCCCCGGGTAGACCGCGGCTCCCCTGTTGGTGGCCACGACGAGCGAGCCGACCTGGTGGTACTCGCCGATGGGGGTAGTGTGCACCTCCGTCCCCAGCACGTCCTTGACCTGAGCGAGGGCCCTATGGTCGAGGAGGGGAGAGGCGAGGGCGCCCTTGTCGGTGGCCACCACCAGGTTGCCTGCGGCGGTGAATTTGGACTCCAGCCGGGCTACATTCAGCCCTGTGGCAGAGCTGATCTCTCTGACCTCGTAGTCCTCCGCGAGCCTGGAGAGGATGATGCCGCTGCTGTTCATGGACGAGAGCGCGCCGAGCAGCCTGGACTCCCCGATCGAGGTCGGGACCGCGGCCACGTGAAGTTGTTCGCAGAGCTTGTCAGTCTTGGTCTGGGCGAGCCCCTTGGGCACCAGGAGGTGCTTCTCGTTGGTCTTCAGGAAAATCCCTATGTTTGGACTCCGGTAGACGTCCATCAGGTGCAGACCCATCGGGTCACACTTTTTCTGGCGCTGGAGGGAGTCTGACCTTCACGATGCCGTCCTCGTCCCGCTCCATCTCGAGGGTGATGCGCCTTGGAGGGTGCTTGATGCCCCTCGACCAAATGAGTTCGTTGACGTCCTCGTCGATGCTGACCTGGGTCGCCTTCATGTGGCGGGTCGCGAAGGCCCTTATGGCCATGACCGCTTTCTTGGCCCTCCTGTATGGGGGAGCTTCGTAGACGACCCCCAGCGGGACGACGTAGGTCCGGGTCAGCTCCTCCGTCTTTGCTTCAGACAACCGCTATCACCTGAGGCCCAGCTTGCGCTGCCTCCAGTTCCTCCGCTTGGGGTTGGACCTTACCTTCCTGTTGGTCCTCACGATGACCCATGTGGGCACCGAGCGCGCTTGCTTCCCCGCCTTGGCCAGCCGGTTCTTCTTCGAAGTGTCTTTGACCCGTGCCATGCTAAATCCTCCTGATGTTGATTTCGCGCTTCTTCTCTTGCAGCGCGCCGAGCATCTGCTTCACCTGTTCGTCGTCCACTGGCTTCCTGAGCTTTCCTGACGACGCCAGCTGGATGACGTACTCCTCTATGGACGAGGCGAGGTCCGGCCTGACCATCTTCACGTTCGCGAGCCTCTGCCTGGCCTCGGAGGTCAACGCCATGCGCAGGGCCCCTTCCCTCATCATCCTGCGCTCTGTGGCATCCTTGTCGGGCTGCTTCTGCGGCTGCTCTGACATCGCTACGCGTACCTCGCGAGCGCCTTGTTCCCCTCGGCCATGGAAGTGAAGATCTCCTTGCTTACCTTGTCGAGAAGGGCCCGTCCCTTCGGAGTGAGTACCCGTCCCTTGGGGGTTGTGGAGACCAGCTCGGCCTGCTCGAGCTGCTTCAGGATCTTGCGTATGTTGGAGCCGCCTGCGTCCCTGTGGTGCTTCGGGAAGTAGTGCAAAGCCTTGGTCCCCCCGTATGCCCTCTTGAGGTCGGTCAGTCCGACGGGGCCGTGGAGGTAGAGCTTGCGGAGCAGCGATGCCGCCCTGGTGAACCACCAGTCGGAACTGGCCGGGGGCCTCTCAGCGTGGGAGCCGGTCTTCACGTAGTGGGCCCAGTCGGGCTCCTGGACGGCCGAGACCGACTTCATCTGCTCCGCTAGGGCGGAGACCAGCTTGCCAGATGGGACGTCGTGAGCGCTTACCATAACGTTTCACGTAGCAAATTTCGAGCCGTCTGCGACGCTATTTAAGCCGTTCCGACAACTTTGCGGTTTACGTGGCCGCAGTCGAGACAGGTCGCCCGGATGATGGTGGGCTTCCCGTGGCCGAGCCGGACCCGCGCGTTTACCCCCGGCACGAGTAGCCCCTTGCACCCCCTGCAGGTGAAGGCGCGGAGCGAGGGGTCAAGGCGGACGTTGAACTTCAGCTTGACCTTCCTCGCCAGGGCGGCCTGCTGTTTGGCCATCGCTGGGTCGGTGTGCGCCAGGGCGACGGCAGACTCGGTGAGCAGCCTGACGATCGACGCCGCGCTCTCCTTGGGTTTGCGGGAGCTCACAGCAGCAGGTCGGGCCGGAAGGACTTAACCATGCCCCGTCCCATCGGCGCTGGTTGCTGAGCTTCGTCTTCGCCGAGTCTGCCCTGGAGCTGGTCCCCAGGGAGATATGCGGCCACCCGGCGGTAGCAAGCGACGCCAGTCGGCGGGGGATGAAGGCTGGCGAGATGCTGCTCGACAGGAGCTTCCACCACACGGCGATGGCGAAGCTCCTGGACTCGGAGAAGCGAGGGAGGCCAGACCTGGTCCATGCAGCCATGCTGAGCGTGACGGCGACCCCGTTCTACCTGGAGGGCAGGGTCAGGCTGTTCGTCCATACGTATCCCGGCACCGTCATCGAAGTCGCGGAGAAGACGCGGATCCCCAAGAGCTACCTGAGGTTCAGGGGGCTCATGGAGAAGGCGCTGGTGGAGGAGCCGACGGGGGGGCTGCTCAGGGTGCGCAAGGCGAGGTTCCCGGAGCTGGTCAAGACCATCGAGCCCGGAAGAGTGTTCGGCCTGACGGTGAGGGGGAGGCTTGAGGGGATACCTGAGTTCGCGGCCAATGTCGTCGCCATGAAGGACCCCTGCGTGGTCGTTGGCGGGTTCCCTCATGGCCACTTTTCCGCGGAGGTGGAGAAGACCATGGACGAGCTTGTCAGGATCGACTCGAGGCCGATGGAGGCCCACGTCGTGGCCGCGAGAGTGGTCTACGAGATAGAGAAGGCGACCAAGGGGTTCAACGATTAAAAAGACTCGGCGAGGCTCGGGCCTCGTGCGGTCGTCGTCCAGTCCTCTCTGAGGGGACAGCCTGGTCTAGGACAGTAGCCCTCCAAGCTACTAACCTGGGTTCAAATCCCAGCGACCGCACGTCGACTCCCTCTCTCTTCTGCAGGCTGCAAGGCTCGGCTAGATTGTGTGCGATCCTAAGAGAGGTCCGAAGGCCCCGGAAAACGGTCCGACTGGTGCAAGGAGCTTGCTGAAATTCTACAACCCCAAGCCTTTGGGCCTGGTCAAGCGACTCTCCACGTCAATCAGTGATCGAAGTTAGCAGATTCGGTAACCAGAAAGAAGGGTTTCGAGGAACCCGTCCATAGTGTTCCTCGAATGTCAGGCTAGAGTAGACCCCAGATGCCGATGATGATTGCTATGACGCCGATGATGGTTTGGAACCTACCAAGCCATTTCGCGAGTTTTTCGATGCTCTTCCCTACCGCCGGTATGCTCGGCAGGATTCCAAGGGCCAGGATAAGCCCGGCGACTACGGCCACTATTCCTTGAAGTCCGAAGTAGATGATTCCGACGATGATTGCGATTATTCCGATGATTGTTTGAAAGCCGCCCAGCCACTTGGCGACCTTTCCAATGCTTGGTCCTATGGCTGGCAGGCTTGTGACGATGCCCGCAGCTAGGACTAGTCCTGCGATGATGTTCGTGATTTCGACTATCATTTCTCAGCTTCTGGTTTGCTGACCTTGAGATTTAAGAATTGGCTCTGATCGCTCCGGGAGGCCGCGTGGGCAAGTCCCGCTTAAGGACCCATTTGGGGCCTGCGTGCGTGTAAGGAAGGGAGGGTGGACTTCGGCTTCACCCTGCCCGGCGGGTTCAGCTGGAGGCTCAGGACAAGGGCATGTTCGGCAGAAGGACGAAGATGTGACAGCTCCCAGTCCATAATGTCTCATCAGAGGCCCGAGGAGGGAACCATCGTATTCGCAGCGACCCTGTTCCAGTCCCGCGAAAACCACCTCCTGCAATTTTTGGAATCCGCGACCCTTTGGAATGCAACAGTAACATGATTGGCGCCTCCCTGTTCAAATACCGAGTTCCGTGCGTATAGGACGCTTGATTACTGGACCGCGCCACCGGGGCAGAGCGGCCCGCTCGGCAAGGCCAACTGAATCGGAGGGGTAACAGGCGTTGGCATTCTCAGCCCCGACGTTCCTCCTCGTCGTTTCAGCGATTATATTCATCGGGTTCGTCGGGAACCTGCTTCTCAGCCGCAAGGGAATCCCCCAGACCCTCTTCCTCATCGCCGCCGGCATGGCGACCCAGTGGTTCGCGGTGCTCCCGTCCTCCACGGTGAACGCCATGCTCCCCATACTGTCCCAGGTCACTCTCGCCATGGTGGTCTTCGACATTGGGATGAGCATGAAGCTGCGCGACATAATGTCGGAAGGAAGGTCGGCGATAACCCGCACGCTGCTCTACATGGCGCTGTCGATCATGCTGATTACGCTCCTGTTCACCGTCGTCCTCCACTGGAACCTGTACGACGCTCTGTTCCTCGGGTCGATAGTGGGCGGGGAGATATCCATGATCATCGTCCCCTATCTGGCCAGGAGGATCTCCGAAGTCGGTCTGGTCTCGAACCTGGCCCTCGAGTCTGTGTTCGACTCGCTCGTCCTGATCATCCTGTTCACCGTACTGCTGAACGGCTACAACCAGGGCGCCCCACTGGACCTCCAGGGGCTCACGGTCATCTCCAGGAGCTTCTTCGAAGAACTTTCCATCGGCCTCGTCGGTGGGCTCCTCCTGGGGCTCGGCTGGGTCAGGGTTGCCAAGAGCCTCGGCCAGTCGGACTACTTCTACGTGGCAACCGTCGGCTACGTCCTTCTGACCTACATCCTGATCGGGGAGATTGGTGGGAGCGGAGTGATTACCGTCCTGGCCATCGGGCTCGTCATGAAGAACCTCTCCGAGGCCCCTCCGTCGCTGGGGATCTCGACGCCCATCCCCGCGCTTTCTCTGAACTATATATCGGCATTCCAGACGGAGATCGCCTTCTTCCTGCGGACCTTCTTCCTTTTCTTCATGGGGTTCTCGCTCCCCCTAGGCACCCTCACGTCGCCCACCGTGTACTTTGAGTTCGCAGGGGTGCTGGGGATCCTGGTCTTTGCCAGACTGCTGAGCACCGAGACGGCGGACTCGAAGAAGACCCCGAGGGACAGAAGGCTGATCGAGTCGATGATGGCGCAGGGGCTGACGCCTGCCCTTCTGGCCACGACGCTGGTCGCCAACTCCGTGAGCGGGTCAACTGAGATCCTCCCCATCGCCGCCCTGGTCATCATATCCACGAACATCATCTCAGCTGCCGGAGTCAGAATCCTCGTGAAACCGGGGGAAGGCCTCGACCTTGGGAACCTAGCTTCCATCAGCCCTCTCGTGCGGGAGCTGAGCGGCATGGTCGACGGACTCGATCCGGAGCAGGTCGAGAGCTGGAGGAAGAAGGTCGAAGACTACGCCAGGGAGTCGGCGCCCCCCGACGTGAGGAGCAGGGTGAGCGTCCCCAGGATTGACCCTGGAAAGAGGGTGATGAAGATCAGGGTGTCCCAGGGCGCGATTCCATACATCCTGGCTGCAATCAGGATCACCAAGGGATCGATGCCCCAGGGAGCCAGGTCGTACTTCGAGGCTCTCGATGACCTGCTCGTGAAAGAAGCAGGAAAGGCTCCAACGGAGTGAGGGCCACGGTCCCGTTTGTTGTCAGGGCTCGACCGGAGGTTTGGGAGTCGACAACCCGCATCCGTGACTGTCCGAGGGCGCGGCCGTGTTCCAGGGACCATGACTGCGATGCCGCAGGTATTGGTGGGCCACCATGCCCCGGCTCTTCGGCAGGTGATCCGGGAGAGGGTGCTGGTCATGGAAGCACCGACTGAACGGGGCGGAGGCGCGGCGGGTGCGGAGACTCCGCACCCCCTTTCGGCCGGGCATGCGCAACGCCCGGAGAGGACACTCACCGAGCTCTTCGTCATAACGGGAGTCGCCTTCGCGTTCATCGGGAGCGCTGTTGGGGCCCTGTACCTCGGCCAGCTCTCGGGGGTGCAGGTGGGATCGACTACGGGGCTGTTTCCCAGCCACCCCTATCTGCAGGTCTACGGGTTCCTGGCGTCCTTCGTGGTTGGGATCGAGTACTCACTTCTGCCTCGGTTCAAGGTAGGGAATGTCCCCGGGGTGGTCTTTGGGTACGTCGCATACGCGCTGATCACTTCTGCGAACGTTTGCTTCATTCTCTATTCGGTCCTCCCGGCCGAATCGTTTCCGTCGATGATGGTCGGCTCGGGCCTCGTGCTTGCCGGTTCCATCGTCTTCTTCTCCCAGGCGGCAACGCTCGTTTCAAGACCGTCTGGGGGGTTCCCCGAGGCAAGCCCCCTCATCGCCCTGTCAGCGGCTTCGCTCGTCCTGATGTCATTCCTGATGGTCGTAGAAGCCGCCTGGTACCCAGTCCTCGGCGAGACGTTCTCGCCACAGATGGTACTCCTCGCGCTGGTGGGGTTCGCAGGGTCGATGATCTATGCCGTGGAGATAAGATCGGTCGGGTTCAGGCAGAGCGACTACAGGAAGAAGTGGGCGAAGCTGTGCTGGGCCCTCCAGGGCACCGGTATCGGAGGCTTGTTCGTCGGCGTCCTCGCAGGAAGCACGGCCATTTCCTTGCTCGGCGCCGCCTTCTTACTCGGAGCCGCGGGAAGCCAGCTGGTCGCTGTCAAGATCCTGGAGCTTGCCCATCCCTTGATGCACAG
>JAGWHE010000050.1 GCA_028866945.1 Nitrososphaerota archaeon | reverse complement strand
TGGGGCTGCTCGTGATAATAGTCCTCGTGGGGCTCTTCCCGGCCGCGCCCGCCCCGAAGTCCAGGGACCAGGTCGCCCTCGACAGGGCGGTCGAATACTTCGTGAAGAACTACAACGCCACACTAGGGCTCGTCTCCGAGACCCCGGGCAGCAACGTCTACTGGCTCTACTCCGACAACTACCTCGCCAGCCTCGCGCTCGGGAGATACTCGCAGAGCAACCAGTCCGCCGCCAACTTCGCCCTCGTGCTGCGCGAGGCCGTGGGCGGATACCTGGCGACCCTTCCGTCCACTGTCGGCCAGAACCAGTACTCGTCACTCAACTCCACGGCCGCCTACTTCTCGTGCTCGGCGGATTACACGATATCGTGGTCCGGCCCCGGCCAAGCGAGCCTCGGCAACGGCTCCGCGGTGCTGAAGACGACCGCCAACAACCACTCCCCCTCCTGCGCCGGCCAGAACTACGCCGACCTGCTCTTCCTCCAAGCCGTCCACTATCACCGCGCAGGGAACTCGGCCCTTGCGACTTCAACCTACTCGCAGGCCGCGAGCGACTTCGAGGGTTCCGGTTTCGTCGATTTGCAGAACAACGGCACCGCAACATCCTCATCGTCAACGACTGTCTATCAGACCTACAAGCTGGCCCTGTATGTCTACGCCACCTACTGCCTCGGGGTCCAGCAGTCCGCGACCAACCTTGCCGCCGCCCAGACGACGCTGCTCCACTTGCAGGACAACTCCACCGGGGGGTTCTACACTAGTTACGTACAGGGGCCCACCCATGCGTCGGCGGTTAACACCGAGACAACTGCTCTCGCGGCCCTGGCCCTCGAGCTGATGATCCACCCCACGTCCTCCTGCTGAGCGCGACTACCGTCGGTTTAGAGCCGCTGCTCTCTCTTCTGATAAGCGAAAAGTGTCCGGCTCCGATTTTACGGAGCTTCTCCGTCGTTTCAGGCGGCGGGCTGTTCTGATTGCCCCACTGGACGAGCGAAACCTCCTCCTGGCCGGGATAAAAACCCTACTGAAAGCGTCCAAGAGCCGTATCTACCTCGATATCGACCTCGATAGGCTTCGCACACCTTCGTGGAACCCCCTCCGCCCTCCGCCTGGTGCGGGCTAACGCACAAGTAGAGCATAGGGGCGAGGCGCCCTTCTGGCTTCCGCTTCACCCCCGTCCCGGACCAACGAACCGCGGAAGGCGGTCCTGCTCATCGTCGCCCTGGCGCCGATCTTCCTCGACATCGGCTTCCTCCAGGTCGTGATCAGCGCCTGGCTCCCGACCGTGGGGTTCACCCCATTCCAAGTCGGCCTCCTCATCACCGCCCAGGGCGCCCTCGCCGTCGTCACCTCCATCCCCCTCGGCATAGTCTCTGACGTCTACGGACGGAAGGTGATACTCATCGTCGCCACCCTCGCGGGCTCCGTCGGGCTCCTGATCTACGCCCTGACCCTGGACTTCACCGCCCTCATCGTCGCCTCGGCGGTCCTCGGCCTGGCCGAGGGGGGCACCGTCTCCGTCTGGAACGCCCTACTGGCCGACCTAACCGAGGGGGGGTCGAGGAACAGGATCTTCTCCTACTCCTACGTCATGGTGAGCATGGCGAGTGGTATCGGGCTCCTACTGCCGGGGCTCTTCCCCTTCGTCGAGGGGCCCCTCGGCCTCACCGCCTACGCCCTGCACAAGTCCGCGCTCTTGGTCCTCGGGGTCGCCAGCTTCGCCAGCCCGGTGGGGATCGCCACCCTGATCTGGAACCACAAGGAGACCCACAACCCCGGCCGGAAGTTCTCCGGCATGAAGAACATGGGGACCCTGGCCAAGCTCGGCCTCGTCGGCGGCTCCATCGGCTTCGGGGCGGGCTTCATCATCCCCCTGGTGGGGACCTGGTTCCTCCTGAGGTTCAACGCCGGGGACGCCTACAGCGGCCCGGTCCTCGCTTTGTCGTCGATCCTGATAGGCCTCGCCGCCTTCGCCGCCCCCTGGATGGCGAAGAAGTACGGCCAGCTCAACGCCATCATGCTGACGACGGGCTCCTCCACCATCTTCATGCTGGGGATGGCCTTCATCCCCTGGGTCAACACGGCCGCGCTGTTCTACGTGATACGGAGCGGGCTGATGAACATGAACGGACCCCTGATGGACTCCTTCTCCATGAGCATCTTCCCGGCGGAGCAGAGGGGGCTTGTCAGCGCCGCCACCAACACGATCTTCCGCCTCCCCAACAGCGTGAGCACGTCCTTCGGGGGGTACCTGCTGGGCGTCGGGCTCCTGGCCTACCCGTTCATCATAGCCAGCGCCCTGTATATGCTCGGGCTGGGCGCGTTCTTCGTCTTCTTCGTGGCGAGCAGGAAGTACTCCCAGGCCGTGGTCCCGGAGGGGCCCCCCAGCGTCGCCGAGGAACTCGTCAAAGAGTGACCAGGTCGGCAAAGTCCCGAACGAATTTTCCCCGGGATGGCACTTTGTTGGGCCGAGAAGGGGTGGTGTCTACGGGCAACAAATGCCTCTCCGCAGAGGATTTTGTTCGGGGGCAAGCGGGGCTTTTCGGCTGCCGCTCGACGGCAGTTCACGTGTCCCCGAAGGGACACCATCTGCGCCGGAAAAAGTGGGTCCGACGCAAGGGAGATTCTTTGGTCCTAGGGCCTGTTTTATGACCCTCAAGGATGCACTATACAGTTCGAGTGGACCCCGGTTCGTGTCCCCCTAGAGGGGAACCTGTGCGTGCAGGCAAAACATCTGCGATCGCCCCCATCCGAGTGTTCCGGACCCCGTCCGGGCGTGCTGGAAATTCCCAGTTTTGACACCGTTGTTAGGCAAAACATACCCCGGGTCTAATCAGAACCCTGGAGGGGAACATACCATATGTCGACCAAGAGCATCAAACTCTGGTGGAACTCGGACTCGGTCGGGAAGGGGGACATCCTCAGCCTCCTCTTCGGGGAGAGGGATGAGACTCTGAAGGTTGCGAAGCTCACCATCGACAAGATGAAGCAGACCAACACGCTGTCGATGACAAGGAGAGAGATGCGGTTCTTCGCCAAGGACCTCGAGTCAGGGAAACTCGGGGTGAAGTACAGCTATCACAACTTCTACACGAAACTGATCCGGAAACTACTTGACATGGGATTCATCGAAAGGGGGGTCGCTGTCTGGGACGCCAAGCATCAGAAGACCGCGATAGTGTACCAGCTCAGGCTCCAGACGATCCCTGACCGGCCGCCGTCGCCGGGGTTCTTCAAGCAGGCCTGGCAATTGTCGAAGGGGTGGAACGACCTGGTCCAGGCGCCCGCCTAGTTGCACCACGTCAGGTAGTTGCACCATTTTTCGACCCTAGTGTGCACTTGGCCCACGGTCGGGAGACTGCCGGCAAATGGTGCAATCAAGAATCGACCTTGATATCGACGTCGACAAGCCAGCACCTGCCCTAGCAGCTCCCCGGAAACCCGTTTAACCTCGGCCGTCCTCAAACTCCTGTTGGTCCCGAAGAAGTGGCTGGCCGCTCCAGCCCTGGCAATCATCGCGGGCTTCTTCTTCTTGGCGCCGGTGGTCCCCTACTCGGCCGCCATCAGCATCCCGCAGAACTACGCCCCCGACGCCTCCCAGATCTGCGCCCTCCAGGTGACCGGGCAGAACCTCACCGGCATCCGCTTCAACTCGACCGCCCAGTTCGACGAGTACACCGCCTGCCTGAACCAGCACCTGTTGCCCCCCACGGAAGTGACAGGCAGTTCCACGCTCGCCTACCGCCTCCTCGGGGTGGGGACGCCTCCCTTTCCGAGCCAAGTCTACGTCACCCAGGGAGATGAGTCGGCCCTGGTCTTGTTCCAGGGGAGCAGAGCCGTGACCGCCTATGAGGTCTTCGTCACGAACGCGACATACAACCCGAAGGACACCATCGAGGTCCTGAACTCCACCGTCCAATACACAGGGTACGGCGACCTGGTCTTCACCGCCGCGGTGAAGAACGTCAGCCCCTACAACATGACCAACGTCGGTGTCGGGGTCATCGGGCTGCCGGCGTCATCATTCCTGGTGTTCCCAGTGTCCGGGGCCCCTGCTACAGGGCCCAGGTGGTACCAGAACTACCTCGGGTCGGAGTGCAGCCCCATACTCCTGCCGGGGGGCATGTGCAAGACGGGCATCCTGCTGGGCACGGGGAACCTCACCGGGATGCTGGACTACCTCGCCCTCGTCACAGGCAAAGCCGGGGGGACTTCGTTCGTCTACGGGAAGAGCGTGAGCCAGGCAGCGCCTCAGCCTGGGGTGAACCAGGCGTGGGTGGCCATGCTGATGGGTAAGGTGAGCCAGGCGAGGAACGGGTCGGCGTTCACGGAGAACAGCACCCTGGACCGCTTCGCGGCGACGAGGTTCTCGACCGCGTCGTCCATGCCGGGGATCTCGGACTACGGCTTCGCCTCTGACGCGGCGGCCTACTTCGGAGAAGGGGCGGGCTCCGTGACCGACCTCCTGCTCTTCCCAGGCTCCGCCTCACCGTATCAGTACGCCGGCGAGCTCCAGGCGAACGCGCCGCACCACTGGGCCCTGCTGATGGACCCAGGGTACACGCAGTACGGGTACTTCGTGGGGACGGCGCCGTACTACTCGGTGTCGGCCGACTGCCCGGTCACCGAGGTCCCGTCGGGCGGGGTCAACATCACCCAGTACTTCCAGAGCTACGGGTGCACCGTGACAGCGCTCCCGAGCGCGACCTGGCTGGTGATCGTGCTCGGGCCGTAGGGTCTTTACCGGGCGTTTGCACCCTGAAACCGGCCCTCGAGGTCGATATCGACGTAGATAGCTGACCGTCCCGCGCCCTTTATCCCCGCCCCGTCCCCCTCGGGGGGAGCTTGTTGCGGGTAGACTGCAGCCAGATGACCTTCGACGAACAGCTCGCCCTGGCCTCGGCCCTGTCGGACGGCCTGGCGGGGAGGGCGGTGGCCCTGGTCAAGGACGACAAGATAGTTTTCGACGAGCTTTCGAAGATCTCCGAGGACGAAGTCCTCCGGCTGGTGCGCGCCTTCGTCGCCGGGAGGAAGGACGCTCCGCTCTATGACGTCGAGTCGAGCGGAGACGAGGTCGTCGTCCACACCCCTGACCCCCTGGCGCGGTCTCGTGGACGCGGGACACCGGGGAAAGCCTCCCCCCGAACCTGATGAAGTGCCCGTTCTGCGCCTTCGTCACGCCCTACAAAGAGCTCTACGACGTGCACTTCCGCTCCCACGGGTTCGCGCTATAGCGCCGCGCGCCCTCGAAGGGCTACTTCCCGAAGATCCGCCTGGCGTCCGGGCGGTCGAGGTAGTAGACAGCGCCGAGCGATACGACCATGGGGAGCAGCGCCGCCTCGGTCTCAGTGTAGTCCCCGTAGGTAGCCACGAAGTAGGCCCCCATCCCCAGGGCGAAGACTATCACGGCGACGCCGAGGTAGACGGACAGCGACCACCCCCACCCCCTGCGTGCCCAGAGCCCGTAGGCCGCCGGGAGCGCGAGGACCCCGGCCGCCACCTCGACGGCGAAGAAGGCGTAGAAGTCGGGGACGTTCGCGAGGCCGAGGCCCACGGATGAGGCGATGGCGTTCACTTCGTTGAGGAAGTACGCCCCTATCACGACCGTCCCAACGCCGCCGACGGCTTCGATCAGCGAGAGCGCCGCGAGCACATCAGGCCTCGACTGTGGCATCGGGGCCGGGGCCGACGGGGTGCGGATAAGCTTGGCGAGGGCCGGCCGAGTTCGCTCCGCCGTTTCGCTAAGATGATATACCCAACACGAATCAGTGCGCCGGTTGGATTCGGAGCCGCGATACGTGGGCGTCTCGATGCTCGACGGCGAACGCCCGCTCTATCTGCTCGCGGTGAAGTCAAAGAACGTCCCCGGCGCCCTCGGCGACATCGCGACGCGCATCGGCAAGGCTGGGTTGAACATCCTGATGACAAACGACTGCTCCCCTCCCGAGGGGAACGACTTCGCCCTCTCGTTCTTCGTGGAGCCCAAGGAGGCAACCACCGGCGAGGAGGAGATCAGGAAGGCGGTGATGGCGTCCCCCTACATGATAGAGTGCCTGGTGAAGAAGAGCGAGTCGAGGCTGCTCATCGACGACTTCGCGTTCCCCCTGATGTACTTCCCGTCGGGGCGCGGGGTCATCATCCCACAGTCGGGGCTGACCGCCATGTTCCAGGACATACTGCGCACCTTCGGGACCGGCGGGGAGTCGATACTGTTCAGGGCGGGCCACTCGGCCGGCACCCAGGGGACCAACGACATCGCCAAGGCCGTGGGCGAGGAGCAGCTGGTCAGGTACGCCGAGAGCTTCGTCTCAT
>JAGWHE010000049.1 GCA_028866945.1 Nitrososphaerota archaeon | reverse complement strand
TGCTCGTGTCCGACAGGGTCAAGGAGTACGCCGTCTCGATAGTGAACTCAGTCCGTTCCAACCCGGACATCCGGACAGGGCCGAGCCCGAGGGCGACAATCTGGCTCTACAAGCTCGGGAGGGCCAAGGCGCTCCTCGAGGGGAGGAAGTTCGTCCTCCCGGACGACATCAAGTATGTGGCGCCCGACGTCTTATCCCACAGAGCAGTCCTCACACCGGAGGCAGAGGGCGAAGGAGTAAGCTCCGAGAAGCTAGTCGCGGAGGCCCTGAACGCGGTGCCCGTGCCCAAGGAATGAAACTCACATCTCGCGGGAAGCGGCTGGCCGTCGGCCTTATTCTCCTGACAGGTTTCGGAGTCATCTTCCTGGACCTTCTTCTGTTGGCTGTCGTCCTTTTCGGGGCGGCATTCCTCGTCTATGAACTCGGAGACGCGGTCTATCTCACCAGGGGGGGCGGCGCCTTCCGCTTTGAGCCGGCCAAATTCGACGAAAAGGCGATCAGGGGTGCCGACAAGCGGGTCGAGCCAACGCTGAGGACGTCCAGGGCAATCCAACTGGACGCGTCCTCCGCCCCGTGGCTGTCCTTGGGGGCATCCTCTTTCGCCGCAGGGGAGTGGCCGGTCGACATGGGCCTGACGTCGGAGCTTGCCGGGCGCTACACATCTGAAGGCATTCCGTCAGAAGTCAAGAGTCGATACGGCATATTCTCGACTCGGATGACTATACCTCTCGACATCAGTCTGCGAGTCTACCCTCGCTTCATCTCCACCGCCATCGCCGCGCTCGAATTCCTGATGCGCTCCGGCGCGGGGACGGAAGGAGATGTAGAGATGAGCTCGATCGGCGCGGGCCTCGAGTACGCAGAGACGAGGGAATACCAGTCGGGGGACAGCCTTCGAAGGATCGACTGGAGGGCCACGGCCCGGTCGTCGACCCTGATGGTCAAGCATTACTTCAGGGAAGGGGGCGGGGCACTGCACGTCATCTACTCTGTCGAGGCGCCGGGCCCGAGGACTCACGACGAGATGGCCGCCCAGCTCATCGACCTCGTGCTTTCAGCTGCCGTCCGTGGGACGCCTGTCTCTGTCACAGCTTATCAGAAAGGAGCCAGGCTCTCCCGCTTCACGGGGAGCGGCCGAGCCGTCCTCGCCTCGACCCTCAACCTTGTCTTCGCCACCGGTGGAGTCAGCTACGACGACGTCTACTCGATCCTCGACGTGGTTTCAATCAGCAAGGACAGGAGGGCCATGCTCCTGGCAGGGAGGAAGAGGCTCGCTGAACTTCTCCAAAGGGCCGGGGGAAGGAAGCACGACCCGGTGACAGATTTCGGTGGGCTTGTCGCACAGCTGGCGTCCCTCGACGTCATGCCCTCGTTCATAGTGCTGAGCAGCCTCGTTGCCGGCCGGGCGCTTGTGGCCGGGGCCATAGACGAGCTGAGAGGAAGGCGGGCGGGCGTGACTGTCGTCTATCCTGCAAAGCCGTGGAGGGACGCACCCGGCCTCGAGGGAGCCTACGTGATGGCCAGGGCGCAGGAGAAGATGCTCAAGTACGCAGAGTCGGCGGGGTGCGAGATAGGGCCGATACCTTTCAGACTGTCACCCTTGGCCGGGACACCGAGCGCCGAGGGTGCTCTCCGTGCTTAGCAGAACACGAAACTTCTGATTCCTGCTCGTGTAAGGGCAAAGGAAACTGTCCTCGATGACTTATAAGCTCGGTTTGGCCTGCCATGATGAGAAATGCCCTCCTGTCTCTCCTTATCGGGAGGAACCAGCAAACTTGTTTCAATCCCTCCACTGACTCAATACGACGCATCTAGACCCGCGTCAAATTGGCTTCAAACATACCTCAGAAAGCAGATGACCCTCTCAAAGCGCAGAGGAAGCTGGTTCCGGCTCGAAAAGAGGGAAAGGTCCATGTTCTCGCTGGCTCTTCGGCTGAACGCCACCTTCCAGGGCTACCAGCTTCTGAAGGCGATGGTAGGGGTGCTGAAGAAGCTGATGGCCATGTCAGACAAGCTGTACAGCCGGCTGCTTCAGGGCATGCAGCTGGCCTGGGCATTCTCGTCGAAGTGCTCCGAGTGGGGCAACGTCCACGCCAAGGAGTGGAGGAACGACATCGAGTACGCGAGGTACCTCGGGTCCCACATGTGCCAGGGGAAGTACTGGTGACTCCCCCTACGGTTCCGACACAATCGTTCGGTAATGATATTCACTAGGACTCCGCTCAGGCTCTCGCTCGGCGGCGGCGGGACAGACCTCCCCAGCTACTACTCCAAGAGGGGCGGATTCTTCGTCAGCGGGGCGGTCGACAAATACGTCCACATCGCCGTGAACCCCAGGTTCGAGTCCGACAGCATCAGGGTCAGCTACTCCACGACTGAGATTGTCAGGGACGCGGCGGAGCTCAAGCACCCGCTGGTCAGGGAGGGGCTCGACGTCGTCGGGATAAAGAGGGGGATAGAGATCGTTTCGGTCGCCGACGCGCCCGCGTCGACCGGACTCGGTTCTTCTGGGAGCTTCTGCGTGGGCCTCCTCAGGGCCCTGCACGCGTACCTGCGTGAGGAAAAGTCATCCCACTTTGTGGCCGAGGAGGCATGCAACATAGCCATGAACAGGCTGAAGGAACCCTCGGGGAAGCAGGACGAGTATGTCAGCGCCTTCGGCGGCATCAGGGCCTACGACATCGACAGGGACGGCGAAGTCAAGGTAGAGACCATACCGCTTTCGACCCACAGCCTGGCAGAGCTCGAGGCGAACATACTGATGTTCTACACCGGCATCACCAGGAGTTCCTCGTCGGTGCTTTCAAAGCAGAAGACGGCCATCGAGAAGGACGGGGCCGCAGAGAAGATGGACAAGATCAAGGCCATAGGGTTCAAGGTCAGGGACGCCCTGGTCAGCGGGGACCTGACGAAGTTCGGTGAGCTCCTCGACGAGCACTGGACTGTCAAGCGCGGGGTGGTGACTGGTATGAGCAACGACAGCATCGATCACTGGTACAAGGTGGCGAAGGACAACGGTGCGCTCGGCGCGAAGGTTGCCGGGGCTGGTGGCGGAGGATTTCTGATGCTCTACTGTGAGAACGGGAGGTCGAAGCTCCGCTCGGCAATGGATAAGGAAGGGCTCGTGGAGCACAGGTTCCACTTCGCACCCGAGGGGAGCAAGATAATCTACAATGTGTGAGACGATTGCTTTCTCGCGGTGGGGGCTTAAGTAGTGGAGGGCTTTTGCCGTTGACGTTGCCGACCGCCGTGGTCGTCACTGTGAGGGGGAAGGTCCAGAGGGTCGGCTACCGGAGATACGTCCTTGACATCGCCCAGGAGGAGGGAGTCTCTGGCGAAGTGCGGAATCAGAACGACGGCACGGTGTTGGTCTTCGCTCAAGCAGATGGGAAAGCTCTAGCGTCCTTCCTGAGGAGGCTCCGCGCACCACCTCCCCCCGCCTTCGTGAAAGATGCCCAGGAACGTAAGGCGAGGCCGAAGAAGGCGAAGGGCTTCAGGATGGCCTCGCAGGGGTTAGCGGAAGAGATGCAAGAAGGCTTCGGCGCCATGCAGTCAGAGTTCGGGATATTCAGGGGAGAGTTCGACAACTTTGCTTCGCGGACAGACAAGAACTTCACCACCATGAACCAGAAATACGGGGAGATCTCCGAGAAGCTCTCAGCCATAATGACGCAGCTCGCCGAACAGCTTCAGTCGATGAGGAGCGAGGCAAAGGAGACCGCGACGACTCTCAACGAATCGCTCAAGCTCCTCAGAGAGGCAGTCGACAGGCTCCCGAAGTCCCCTTGAGTTCAGAATTTATTCGTTCGTACCTGGACGGCGTCGAGGATGTCGTCAGAAAAATCTCCAGGGACGACATCGAAGCGACCATCAACGTCCTCTACGAAGCATGGAAGAACGACAAGGCGGTGTACATCATCGGGAACGGCGGGAGCGCGTCCACCGCTTCTCACTTCGCGGCAGACCTGAACAAGTACGTCTCTGACGACGCGCCACACCGCTTCAGGGCTTTCGCTTTGGTGGACAACATCCCCCTCATGTCCGCCCTAACCAACGACAACGGGTGGAGTGACGTCTACTCCTATCAGCTCGAGTCGTTCATGAAGGAAGGAGACGTGCTGATCGGCATCAGCGTCCATGGCGGGTCCGGGAGCGACAGGGCGGGGCCCTGGTCGCAGAACCTGCTCAAGGCGGTGAAGGTGGCCAAAGAGAAGAAAGGGAAGGTAGTGGGCCTGATAGGGTTCGACGGGGGGATGCTGAGGAAGCTCGCCGACGCATCGATAGTGGTGCCCGCAAACTCGACGCCGCAGGTGGAAGGCTTCCACCTCGTTCTGGAGCACATGATTGCGGCCAGGCTGAAGGAAGCCATAGGCAACAAGAGCAAGCGGTATTGACGGCAAGAGCGACCTTCCTCGATAGAGACGGGTTCATCGACGAGATGGTGTACTACGCCGACCCCGGCGTCGTCGACAGCCCCTTCACGCCGAAGCAGTTCGAGCTGGTCGAAGGCATCGGTCCGGCTCTGCGGGCCATCAAAGCCGCGGGCTACAAACTCGTGCTTGTCTCGAACCAGCCCGGCATGGCCAAGAAGCACCTCACCTTCGCGACGTTCAGGAAGATACGGGCGAAGATGCGCAGGCTGCTCGCGGCCGAGGGGGTCGAGCTTGACGGGGAGTACTACTGCTTCCACCACCCGCAGGCCAAGCTAGCGAAGTACCGGGTGGACTGCGACTGCAGGAAGCCCAAGCCGGGGATGCTCCTGCAGGCCGCGAGGGACCTGGGCCTCGACCTGGCTCACTCCATAATGATAGGGGACGGGCTCAACGACGTTATCGCCGGCAAGAGAGCCGGATGCAAGACCATCCTGGTGGCGAACCTGAACTCATTGCTCAGCGAGAAGATGGACGAGACGGGCACCCGCCCTGATTTTGTGGCCCGGAACGTCACAGAGGCGGCTGATATCGTTAAGAACAACCTCATGGAGATTCAGACGCGATGAAGCGGTTCGAAGTGTGGGTCGACTGCGACGCTGAACACGAAAACGAGGTCAGGCGCAAGGTGGAGGCCGCCCTCGACAGCGTGGGGGTCGACTACACGATGCTGGCCAACTCTCTAGAGATAATCAAGAAAGGTTCGCAGAAGTAGTGCACCTGACCACTTTCACGAGCGTCCCCCGAACGATCCGGGCGAAACTGGGGACAACATTTAAGTCAAACTTCAGCAAGGTCTAACTATGCAAAAGTCATACCTCGCCAGGGTCAAACAAAAAGGGCAGGTCACCATCCCCTCAGAAATCAGAAAGGAGCTAGGAATGGAGGAAGGGGCCACCCTTGAGGTGCGGAAGGGGCAGGGGGGCGTCCTACTGGTATTGAAGCCGTCGATCGAGCCAGGCAAGGTCGTGGGGAAGGAGGAGTATGAAAATATCATCAGCGAGCTCGATGAGTCCAGGCGGAGATGGCGTTGACCGGAGTGGCCGACACCCGGTTGCTCTTGGCTCTCGAATTCCCCCCTGACGAGGACTCGAGGGACCGCGTCAGGGCCCTCCTGCGGCGCGAACTCGCGAGCAGGCTGCTGGCACCGTCGGTGGTGCTTGCAGAGTTCATCAAGCACGCGGGGCCCAGGATTGGCAGAGATTCGGCCCTGACAAGAATAGCCCTGCTCAAGGAGGAGGGAATGCGCATCGTTCCATTGGGAGAGCGCGAGGCCGTGGCGGCCGGGGACCTGCTCTTGGCCAAGCAGGAAGCTCCCATGGCAGACGCACTCGTAGCGTCATTAGTTACTTCAGGCAGGGGTCAGTACGTTGTCAGCGACGACCCGCACTTCCGGGCCATGGGCATCAAGTCAAAGTGGTTCTAGCACGGAGGTAAGCTAGGGCTTGCAAGCTGCAATCCTGGCCGGGGGGCTCGGCACGAGGCTAAGGCCCCTGACCGATAGGCTGCCAAAGGCCATGGCCCCTGTCAACGGGAGGCCATTCCTCGAATACGAGATCGAGCTCCTGAGGGACCACGGGGTCGACGACATCGTTCTCTGCGTCGGGTATCTCGGCGAGGCCATACAATCCCACTTCGGGGACGGGGCTGACTTTGGCGTCCGGATTAGGTATTCGTCCGAGGGGGAGCGGCTGCTGGGGCCCATCGGGGCGCTGAAGATGGCCGAGAGGATGCTGCGCGACTCGTTCTTTGTGACCTACGGGGACGCCTACCTGCGCCTGGAGTACCGGAAGCTGATGGACACGCTGATGGACCACGAGGAGAAGGCGGCGATGGCGGTCTACAGGAACGAGGGAAGCTTCGGGAGGAGCGATGTGGTGGTGAAGGACGGGTTTGTGGTCGCCTACGACAAAGCGAAGAGCGCGCCGGGGATGGACTGGATCAACTTCGGGGTCACGGCGATGAAGAAGGCGGCCCTGGGCTCGGTCGAGAGGGGAAGGATATGCGACGAGCCGACGTTCTACGGCGGTTTGATCAAGGAGAGGCAGCTCAGGGCCTTCGAGGTTCGTGAAAGATTCTATGAG
>JAGWHE010000010.1 GCA_028866945.1 Nitrososphaerota archaeon | reverse complement strand
CCTCCAGTAGAAGTAGTAGACCGTGGGGCCGAAGGTGAGGAAGATGGCGACGAGAACCATCATGGAGTACGCCAAAAGGTTGGCGGTCCCGATGGGGACGTTCGAGAGGAATCCGGCGAACATGACTGTCGTTCCCGCCCGCGGAATCCGCTTTTAGAGCCTTCGCCCGACAGCTGTATTAACCGGATTCCGCTCAGATGCAGGCATGAAGTTCACCGTTGAGCCTGCTGAAGTGATGAGAAAATACAAGGTGATCGCAGTCGTGGGAGCGTCGAAGAACCCTGAGAAGGACGCCAACACAGTCCCAGCCTACCTCCAGAGGCAGGGTTACACGATCATCCCGGTGAACCCGACCGCAGACTATGTGAACGGCGTGAAGGCATACCCATCGCTCGCCGATATCCCCGGGGAGTTGGCGAGCAAAGTCGAGGTCGTCGACGTCTTCAGGCCGTCGGAGGAGTTCCCACAGGTGGCGAAGCAGGTGGCTGAAATGAAGGCGAAGACCGGGAGGCCCTTCGTGTTCTGGGGGCAGCTGGGCCTGGAGAACGAAGAGGCGAAGGAGATCCTCTCGACGGCGAAGGTCGACTTCGTGATGGACCGGTGCATGAGGGTAGTGCACAGGCTCGCCGGGATCAGGTAGGGAGCCCAGCAGCGCCCTGAAAGGGGCCCGGACGAAATTTTATCCGCAACCGCCTTGGGTGCCCTGGGGAATACCCCCAATTGCAGTACAAGTACGTGGTGCTCACTAACACCACCATAGGCGCCTTCATGGCGATCCTCGACTCCAACATCGTGCTGATCGCCCTGCCGACCATTGTCTCTGACCTTCACGCCACCCCCTTCGAGGCCGTCTGGATCATCATGGGGTACATTCTCGTCACGGCTTCGCTGTTGATGAGCTTCGGGAGACTCTCGGACATCTTCGGAAGGGTCAGGCTCTATAATGTGGGGTTCGCGCTGTTCACCATAGGCTCGGCACTCTGCAGCGTCGCCCCCAACGGCTCCTCGCTGGTCCTGTTCCGGCTGGTCCAGGGGTCGGGCGGGGCCCTGATCTTTTCCAACGCGGCGGCGCTCCTCACCGACGTGTTCCCGGCGACCGAGAGAGGGAGAGCCCTCGGGCTCAATCAGGTCGCGGGCACAGTGGGGTCGGTGCTGGGACTGGCCCTCGGGGGGGTGCTCGCAGGGTCTTTCCTCGGCTGGAGGTCCATATTCTGGATCAACATCCCGGTGGGGGTCTTCGCAACGGGGTGGGCGTACTTCAAGCTCAAGGAGACAGGGGAGCGGCGCAAGGGGGATAGACTGGACCCCCTCGGCAACCTGTTGTTCTCCGGGGGGCTCACGGTCTTTCTTGTAGGGCTGATGCTGGGTGCGCTCATAGGCTGGGACCTGGCGTATCTGGGGCTCATGGCCGCAGGGCTGGCCATGATAGGTGCGTTCGGCTACGTGGAGACCAAAGTGAGGTTCCCCATGATGGACCTTTCGCTGTTCAGGATTCGGGCGTTCGCGACGGGGATGGCCAGCAACCTGCTGGCCTCCGTTGCCAGGGGCGGGTTGTCGCTCGTGCTGGTCTTCTACTTCCAGGGGGTGCTCCTGCTCGACGCCTACACGGCGGGTCTGTGGCTCATCCCGTTCTCTGTCGCGTTCGTCACGTTCGGTCCTCTCAGCGGGCACTATTCAGACAAGATCGGGTCGAGGGGGCTGGCAACCGCCGGACTGCTGGTGACGGCAGTGGCCCTGTTCTGGTTCGGGCTCCTCCCGCTCCCACTGAGCAACATCAATTACGCGATGCTTCTGGTCCCCATGGCGCTGGCCGGCGCGGGGGGAGGGCTGTTCGTCGCGCCGAACATCGCGTCGATAATGAACGCCACCCCGGCGCCCAGGAGGGGGATCGCATCGGGGATGTCGTCGACTTTGGTGAACACGGGGTTCCTGTTGAGCCTGGGACTCGCGTTCGCCGTCATGGCCGCCAGCGTGCCCGACACAGTGCTGCAAGCAATATTCTCCGGGGCGTCAGGCGGGATTGGCCCGCTTCTTGAGGAGAAGTTCGTGGGGTCGATTCACGGGCTCTTCCTGATAATGGGGTTCATCAGCCTGTTCGCGGCCGTGCCAGCATACATGACGAAGAAGCGGAAAGGCGAGCACGGAGCATTCGCGGTCCCCCTGGCCGACTGACCCAGGGCGGTTCCTCCGTCACTTCAGGTAGGCGTCTAGGATTTCTTCGTTGTTATCGGCGTGGAAGAACACTGGGATGTTCTGTGTCGCTGTCGCCTTGAAGCTCGTAAGGAGCCAGTCGCCGTTCTGGAAGGCGAGGGTCCGCTCCATGAAAGCGTCGTCGATGGCGAAGGTGTCGGAGATCAGCTGGCGGTCGTAGGGCCGCGGCATGGTGGAGACGAAGTAGCTGTGGAGCTGCTGGAGGGCGTTGGTGTTGAGGTGCGCCACCCTCTGCGTGCTCACCCAGCAGTTGAGGTGATACTTCCGGCCGTGCCTGAGGAGGCGCTCGAGCGCCCTGCTCGACTGGTCCGTACCGTCCTCCTTCCTGGTGTTCTGAGGGATGAACTCCTGGGCCTCATCGATAATGAAGAGGACCCTAGGCGAAAGTGTGAAGCTCCTCTTGCGCTTCCTGAACACCTCGTTGATGACATTGGCCGTCTCGAGCCTTGCGTCTTCTGCTTCGGGGAGGTTGATGACGAAGACCCTGGGGGAGTCCTTGCCGGTGGAGAGGATCTCGTCCGCCAACTTGTTCCAGCTGTACCCTTCTTCGCTCCTCGCTGTCTCCGGGATGGTGTCGACAATCTTGGCGATGCTGTCGAAGGTCTTCTTCAGCGCGCTGTTGCTCGGGAGGTCTGTGAGGAGTGGCTGGATCTTGGCGATGAGCCCCAACGTCTTGGTGTCGAACCTGGCCTCGATGTCGAGTCTGTTTTCGCGGAGGAAGTGCTTGATGATCTCGATGACCTGGGGGACGAGGATCTTCTGCTGGACCGCACCGAACTTCTCGTTGAGGGTGTTGGAGAGGACCTCCATGAGGCCTTCGTAGGTGCTGAATCGGGCGGCGTCTTCTTCCCCCGCCATGCGGGTCTGGAGGAACTCGACCTTGCCGGCCGCGAAGAGCTCGGATATCTTGGAGCGGAAGTCCGCCTCCCTGTCCGCGAGCGCCTCCGGGGTGGCGTGACGTTTGAAGTACTCCGCCTCTGGGTCCTTGCTGTCCTTGAACGAATCTGTGAAGAGCACGCGGCTTGGGAGCTGGTTTAGGACGTCGAGGATGTGGATGCCGTATTCGGCCGAGACGTCGAAGATGACCACCTTGAGGTCAGGTATGGCGCGCATCGCCTTGCGGATGACGGTGGCCGTGAGGTTGGACTTGCCGCTCCCGGTGAAGGCGAAGGTCCCGCTCATGTAGTGGATGAGTTGCTCCAGGTTGACCGAGAACGGGATGGAACCGTCGGTAAAGCCCATGAGCTTGCCCAGGGAGTAGTCGTCCGTCTTCCCGTCGGCGGGCTTGAAGCAGATCAGCTTCTCGATGGACTCCCTGCTCAGGAGTCTGACCGGGCTCCCGGTGAGGGGCGCCATCGCTCTGCGCTCGTACGTAATCTCCTCATCGGCGGTCTTCATCACATAGCCTATGGGGGCGGCCACTACCTCGATCCAAGTGCTCTTGGAGCCCTTCTCCCACTCCTTCTGGATCAGGTCCATGAACTCGGTCCTGATGGCAGCGGGCTGGGAGCGGTCGAGGGTGAGCATGGAGTAGTGCATGGGGTAGACGTCGGCGATCTCGTAAAGCGAGTAGGAGTTGTTGCTGCCGAGCGCCTGGACGTTGGGGATGGCCACGAGCTGCCCCATGGCGAGGCCTTTGATCACCCTGGGTGTGTACTCGCAGTCAATCCTGGCGGTCCTGAACGTGACGGTGGAGTTGTCCACGGTCGAACGGGTGGTGGTGGCGATCTCCCGTAGCCGTGCCTTGAACTCCCCCCCGATGTCGTCGAATGGCTGCAACTTCAGCCCCTCCGCTTGCCCTCTATTTGGCTGCGGTAGTCCCTGAACCTTCGGGAGAAGAGGACCTGCTGGTCGAGGTCTGACTTCGCCATCTCTATCGCCACGGCACCCAGGTACGCCTGTCGGGTCTCCTCAAGGACAGACTTCGCCTTCTTGTCCGCCAGGAAGAGGGGATAGTTGTGTCCCAGGGCTTCGGGAATCACTTCCTTTCCCATCTCGGCGAGCATGGCCATGACCATGTTCGTGAGGTCGGAGCCGCGCACGAAGTGGAGCACCGGGTGGATCCTGACGTCGGCAGGGCCGTCCCTGTTGAAGAGGGTAATCTCGTCCCAGTGGTCGAAGCCTGGGTACGCGGGGCGGTCGTAGGTGAACACGTGGCTCCTGACTGAGGGGTTGGATTCGCTGCTCCAGAGCTGGAAGTAGGTCTTCAGATAGACCCGCTCCGGATAGATCACGTTCTCGAAGGCTCCGTTGACGCGCGCTTCGCCCGCGCCGAGCGCGGGGTCAGGCTGCGGGGCCATGGTCCTGAACGCGGCGTCGATCTCTGGCGTGTGCCAGGGCGTAGGGGTGCCTGCCGCGTTTACCACGCTGTTGGTCTGCAGGAGCATCTTGTCGCTGTTGAAGTTCGGGAAATTTGGGGGGGACGTCAGGAGGTGGGCGCTGGCGAGCAGGGGCACCACAGAGTTGACGAGCTCGAAGGCGTTGGTGTCTTTGATCAAGCCAATCGGGAGCACCCCATCAGACCATGCCTTCCTTGTGAGAGCCCGCACCAGGACCAGGACCATGAAGTCAAGGTCGTCGGCTGTCACCCAGCGCTCAGAGGCGGCCTTCTTGATCCGCAGCGGGTGCCCCCCTTCAGGGCTGAAGACATGCCTCGAGACGGCGAGAGTCGCGTGCAGGACGCGGTCCCAGTAGTCCCGCGCACCGGGCTTGAGCCGGAATGACGGGCCCGTCTGCTCAAACGCGCTGAAGCGCCTGTCGAGCTCCTCCAGGTCGTCGTTCAGCCTCTCACTCCACTTCGGGTCCGCCCCCAGATGAGCCACCAGCTCCTCGGAGGTGAGGGAGTCTCCTCCGAAGAGAGAGGAGATGGCCGCGAATTTCAGGAGCTGGCTCCGGGGGGCGGGGATCGCCAGGTCGCCGTTCTGGAGAAGCATGCGCGCCAGCTCGAGGTCGAAGGAGGTGACTCTGCCGTAAGGGGTGTCAATCCCCTCTAGGACGCAGCGACCTTCCCTGATGAAATCACGTGTGCTCCACACCAGGTGCGCGACGTCCCCGGCGAGCGTCCTGTCAAGGAGGATGATCCTGCGCGAAGGGTTCGCCTCGGCGCCGGTGTAGGCCAAGTAGTACTCTGCGACATGCATCAGGGCGTTGGGGAGGCGCTCCGGGTCGACCTCCACCCCGAACTCGCGTTTCTGCCCGAAGACCTGGGCGGCGTCTTCCTCAGAGAGGGGGATGGCGGCCGAAGCAGCCATGCCCAGGTCTGCCGCCTTGGGGGCCCCGACTTCGACCCGCGAGGGGCCGAAGGTGACGCTCCCGGAGTAAGCGAATGCCCCGACATAGAACACGATCAGGTCGAGCTGCTGGTCCACCGAGTTGGTGCCGTCAATCGCGATGTACTCAACGCTGTCCGTGCCGAAGAAGCGCTTGGCTGTGGCCGCTGCGGAATGGACGTCGACCCCGAACCTGAGCAGATTCCTGATGTCGGGGCCGCACTCCTTGAGAGCGCCCATCTTCGCCTTGAAGGAGCTCAAGAGAAAGCGAGTGGACGCCTGTACCTCCGCTATGGTGCGGGACTCCGGCGAGGTATCGGCGTCTGACAATGTATGGAGTGGAGTGCGTTAGGAGTTTAAACTTTGGAGGGTGTGTGCGAGGGAGGAATGGGCGTCCGCGAAAGTGTTCGAGGGAACGCTTATTGGGGAAAGCGGGGTTTGTGCCCGCGATGAAGTTCCTACTCGAACACAAGCTCCCCAGAAGGGTGAGGTACGCCAGGCTCTATTTCCAGGCAGGTCCGACGTCCGTCCTTTTCTCGCTCGACGGGACGAGCGCCGACTGGCATGCCTCGATTGGGGGAAAGAAGAAGGCGGCCATGACCGACGCGGAGTATGCCCGGTTCAGGGCCGAGGTCCCCGCGGTGGAACTGCTGGATGACGACGGCGACCGGGTGCTCATAAGGAACTCCGCCGGGTTCGAGGAGCTCTGGGAGAAGCCGCGCTGGGTCCTGGAGCGGTCCCGAAAGCGCAGGTGATAAGAAACGGCCGACAGGGCGCTGGTTTTGCAGTTACCCTGCCGTTCAACACGTCGATGCTAAACACGTCTTAAATCCAAAAGCAAGTGCGTCCGGGGTCGCTTGGAGAGCCTCGTCTTGCTGCCTGCTAACGCGCTTGATGCCGCCACTCAAATCATAGACACGGCCGAGTCGAAGGGAGTGAGGCTCCGACTCTTCGGGGGGCTGGCGTTCAAGAAGCTCTGCCCGAGTTCGATGGACCCGCGGTACTTCAGGGAGAACAAGGACATCGACCTCATGGGGAAGAGGCAGGATTCACGAACCATCATGAAAATCATGGAAACGCTCGGTTACAAGCCAAGAGAGCTGTTCAACAAGCTCAACATGGGCCAGCGCCTGATCTACTATGACATGGAGAACAGCCGCAGGGTGGACCTGTTCCTCGACGAGTTCATCATGTGCCACAAGTTCAACTTCAAGGAGAGCATCCTGGCAGGGACTTACACCCTCCCGATGACGCAGCTCCTCATGACCAAGCTGCAGGTGGTGGAGAAGACCGAGAAGGAGTACAAGGACCTCGTGGTGGCCTTCCATGACTTCGAAGTGACCGACGGTGGTGGCGGGATAAGGGGGGACGAGATCTCTGACCTCTGCTCGAAGGATTGGGGGGTCTACACCACCTTCTGGAAGAGCCTCGAGGCCCTCGAGTCCTGGTGCAGGGAGCGCGAGGTCCCTGGGAAGGAGGTGGTTCTCCTGAGGGTCCAGGCGCTGAAGTCGATGATGGAATCGGCACCGAAGTCGTTCGGTTGGAAGATGAGGGCCAGGGTGGGGGAGAAGAGCAGGTGGTACGAGCTCCCCAACTCCGACGGCGACGCCATGCTCCGCTAGGCCCTGCGGAGGCGCACGACCGCCCCACCCTCGCGGCCCACGGCGTAGTAGGCCTTCGGGTCAGAGATTCTGGGACGCTTTCCCACGCCGCCGACGGCAAGGTCGACGACCCGGGTCGATTCACCCTCCAGGACCAGGGACACCCTGGAACCCTTCCTGACATGAAGGCGCGCCGCCATCTCAGGGGTCAGAAAGACCCCTTCGCCAGAGTCGTCGAACCCAAGGTCGACCCGCTTCCCTTCATAGGTGGAGCTTCCCACGAACCCTTCCTTGGTGAGGGCAGAAACGTCGATGACGAACACGATCTCGGCCGACGGGGCCGACGCCTCGCTAGGAGTCCTCTTCGGGGCCCTCGTCTTCGTCCAACTCTATCGGAATCTCTTCCTCTACAATCTTCTCGCCGTGCTCGCCGGCGAGGTCCTCGACGGGGTACCAGTGGTTGTGCCCGTCAAGCTTGGGCATCTCGACTTCGCAGAAACCGACCAAGGTCCGCCCGGTCATCACCCCCGACCTTGCCCCGTCGTTGAGGGTGACTCTCTGCACGCCGACTGACTCGTCGCCGAAGATCGCTTCGCGCGATGCGTTGACCTTCACCTTGATCCCTTTCGCAGGCTTGAGGTCCATCGAGGGACGAGCAGCGTCGCCGGATACTTAAAGGCTCAAGCCTTGTATGTCGCGAAGTATCTTTCTGGTTTCGGCGGCCAAGTCGTCGAGCTTCGCCGGGTCCTTCCGTTTGGATGCGAAGGAGGCTGCGAGCAGCGCCACCCCAGGGACGGCAGTTATGGGGTCAGGAGTCCCGACTATGAGCGCGACCCCCGCCTTCCTCATGGCAGAACTCGGCGAGCCCGGCTTCGAGAGTGCCCTCATGTGAGGCCTCAGTCCGGCGGTGTCGACGCTCGCGGCCACGCTGGACTTCGCTTCTGCGACCCTGGCGAGAGAGCCAGCGACGCTATAGAGAATCTTCTTTTCCTGCAACGCCCGCGCTCTCTCCACATTTCCGCCGGTAAACGCCCCCGGTCAATTGCAGTTGCCCTTTCACTAAATTATATACGAAACCGGGCGTCGTCCGGCCTGATGCCAGCGCTTCTCAGCGACGCCGCGGTGGCCGCCAGGTTGAAGCACCTTGGCGGATGGAGGAAAGAGGGGAAGTTCATCGTGAAGACCTTCGAGTTCAAGAAGTTCATGGACGGGATAGCCTTCGTCGACTCGGTCGCCAAGATTGCCGAGAAGGAGGAGCACCACCCGGACATCAACGTCAGGTACACTGCCGTGAAACTGTCTCTCCAGACCCACTCAGAGGGCGGGGTGACCGAATGGGACTTCGGCCTGGCGGAGAGGATCGAGCGCTGCCTTGGGAAGGGGCGGCGGGCACCGTCCCCTCGCTAGAGGCGGTATCCCCGCGTAACGCTAATAAACCCCAATTGGTTGTATACCGACAAGTGATATCATGTCGACAACCGCGATTCCAGCCATGACTTCGTCCGGACAGCCCGTCCTGATTCTCAAGGAAGGGTCGAACCAGAGCAGGGGCAAGGAGGCCCAGAGGAACAACATCGCCGCCGCCAAGCTGATTTCTGAGGTCGTGAAGACCTCGATCGGCCCGCGGGGGATGGACAAGATGCTCGTCGACTCGCTCGGAGACGTGACGATAACCAACGACGGCGCGACCATGCTGAAGGAGATAGACGTCCAGCATCCGGCAGCCAAGATGCTCGTGGAGGTCGCCAAGACCACCGACAACGAAGTCGGCGACGGGACGACGTCAGCGGTGGTGCTCGCGGGAGCCCTTCTGGAGAAGGCGGAGGAGCTCCTCGACAAGGACGTCCACCCGACAGTCATCGTGGACGGCTACTCGAAGGCCGCGAAGAGGGCCATCGAGGCGCTCGAGGACGCCGCAGAAAAGGTCACCCCCGATGACCGCGGATGGCTGGTCAAGGTGGCTCGGACCAGCATGCAGACGAAGCTGGTCTTCAAGGAGGCAGGGGAGCTTGCCGAGCTGGTGGTCGACGCCATCCTCGCCGTGGCCGAGAAGGCCGACAAGGGGTTCAGGGTAGACATCGAGAACGTGAAGGTTGAGAAGAAGCCGGGAGGGTCGCTCAAGGACACCAAACTGATCCAGGGCATAGTCCTCGACAAGGAAGTGGTCCACTCCGGGATGCCCAAGGTGGCCGAGAAGGCCAAGATCGCGCTGGTGAGCGCCCCCTTCGAGATCGAGAAGACCGAGTTCGACGCAAAGCTCAACATCAACGACCCGTCCATGATGAAGAAGTTCCTTGACGAGGAGACGAAGATGCTGAAGGGGATGGTCGACAAGGTGGTCGACGTCGGCGCCAACGTGGTCGTATGCCAGAAGGGCATAGACGACATCGCCCAGCACTACCTGGCCAAGGCCGGGGTCCTGGCGGTGAGGCGCGCCAAGGAGTCCGATATGACCAAGCTAGCGAAGGCCACAGGTGGCCGGGTGGTCAACAACTTCGAGGACCTGTCCCCATCCGACCTGGGATACGCCGCCCGCGTCGAAGAGCGGAAGGTGGAGGAGGACAAGTGGGTCTTCGTCGAGGGATGCAAGAACCCGAAGGCCGTCACCATCCTCGTCCGAGGCGGCACCCAGCGCATCGTGGATGAGGGGGAGAGGTCCCTGCACGACGCACTGATGGTCACCAAAGACGTCATCGAGAAGCCTGCGATTGTCGCAGGGGGAGGCGCAGCCGAGGCAGAAGCAGCGGCCCGGGTCCTGAGCTGGGCGGACAAGCTTTCAGGGAGAGAGCAGCTGGCGGCGCAGAAGTTCGCCGAAGCGCTCGAGTCAATCCCGATCGCCCTCGCCCTCAACGCCGGGATGGACCCCATCGACGCGCAGGTCGAGTTTAGGGCAAAGCACGCCAACGAGGACGGCAAGTGGTTCGGCATCGAGGCGTCCGACGGGAAGGTAAAGGACATGTACCAGCGCCAGGTCTTTGAGCCTCTCGCCGTGAAGGTCCAGATCATCAGGTCGGCCACCGAGGCCGCATCGATGATCCTCCGAATCGACGACGTCATCGCCGCCGGCAAGTCGAAGGCACCGGCCGGTCCGCCTGGAGGCGCGGGCGGCATGGGCGGCGAAGGCGGCGGAGAATTCGACTAGGCGTCAAAGCTAAACAGAAAAAGAGCACCCCTCTCTTAGGGCGGCCCATGTCGGGCTCGGGCCAGGTGGGAGGCCAGCGCAGGCTTGCGGCCATAATGTTCACCGACACGGTTGGCTTCACGGCCATGACCCAGGAGGATGAGGCGAGGGCGATAGACATGCTCGAGGAGCAGCGCAGGATCGTCAGACCCATACTTGCTAGGCACAGCGGCAGGGAGGTCAAGACCATGGGAGATGCGTTCCTGGTCGAGTTCGTGAGCGCCCTGGATGCGGTCCGGTGCGCGGGGGAGATTCAGGCTGCGATGAGAGGGACGGACCCGAACGGGGCGAGGGGTGGCAGGATGAAGATGAGAATCGGCATCCACCTGGGCGACGTGATCCACTCGGGCGGCGACGTCGCCGGGGACGCCGTGAACGTGGCGTCGAGGATAGAGCCCCTGGCGCCGCCTGGAGGCATATGCGTCACAGGCCAGGTCCGCGACAGTGTGCTCAACAAGGCCGACTTCAAGTTCGAGTCCATCGGGCGGCCGCTTCTGAAGAACGTGAGCGCCCCCGTGGAGGTCTACCAGATCGCCGGCTTTGGCGAGAGGATATCCCCAGCGGCGGACACCCCGAAGGCGGAGCAGGCAGGGAGGATCGCAGTGCTCCCGCTTAGGAACATATCGGCCGACGACAAGGAAGAGTACTTCGCGGACGGGCTGACGGAGGAGCTGATCTCCTCGGTTTCTAGGACTCAGGGGCTCAAGGTCATCGCCCGGACGTCCGTGATGAAGTACAAGGGGACCTCCAAACCGGTCTCGGAGATCGGCCGCGAGCTCGGAGTCGGGAACGTGCTTGAAGGGAGCGTTAGGAAGGCTGGCGGGAGGGTGCGTATCACGGTCCAGCTGGTTGACGCCTCAACCCAGGAGTCGAGGTGGTCGCAGCAGTACGACAGGGAGGTGAGCGACCTGTTCTCCATCCAGTCGGACATTGCCCAGCGGGTGGCCGGCGAACTCAAGCTGCAGGTCCTCGGCGCGGGAGGTCAGCGGCCTGCAGCCAACTTCGAAGCATACACGGACTACCTGAGAGGGAGGCAGAGCTGGAGCCGCAGGACCGAAGAGGGCCTCAGGCAGGCGACAGTGTTCTTCGAGAAGGCGCTTGCAGCGGACGACAGATACGCGAAGGCGTACAGTGGGCTCGCCGACAGTTATTCCACCCTTGCCCTGCTCGAGTTCGCACCGCCCAACGAAGTCTTCCCCAGGGCAAAGGAGGCCGTGGGGAGGGCGCTTTCCTTGGACCCCAAGCTGGCCGAAGCCCACACTTCGCTGGGGCTCATCAGGTTCCAGTACGACTGGGACTGGAAGGGAGCCGAGGAAGAGTTCCGCGAGGCTATCGGAATCAACCCGAGCTACGCCCCGGCGCACCACTTCTTCGCCGACTTCCTAAAGGCCATGGGGCGGTTCGACGAAGCACTCTCTGAGATAGCCAGGGCCAAGGAGCTCGACCCCCTCAACCTCGCCATCAACACGGGTGAGGGGCACGTGCTCTACCTTTCGCGCCAATACGACCGTGCCATCGAACAGTATCGGAGGGCCGTCGAACTGGACCCGACGTTCACGCTCACCCACATCTGGTTCGGCAGGCCGTACCTGGAGAAGGGGATGTTCTCCGAGGCGATCGGAGAGCTTGAGACGGCAGTGAGGCTCTCCGGGGACGGCACCCTTGCCCTGGCGATGCTCGGGCACGGGCTGGCGGCCGCCGGGAAGAGGGACCAGGCCCTGGGGGTGCTGGACAGGCTGCTCGAACGGTCCAAGGCGAAGTACGTCCCCTCATACTGGATCGCGGTGATCTACAACGGTTTCAGAGACAGAGACCAGACGCTCACGTGGCTCCAGAAAGCGTTCGTGGAGCGGTCGAGTTGGCTCGTCTGGTGCAACGTTGAGCCGAGGTTCGATTGGCTTCGGAAGGATGCCAAGTTCTCCAGCATGATGAACTCCATGAAGTTCCCCTAGGCTTCAAGCGTTAAATACGCTTGAAGGCAGATTTTCCAAGGGATGCAGTCACAGGAGCAGCGGGCAACCGCCGAGAGGATACTTCAGGTAGCCTCAAAGATGTTCGCCGAGAGAGGGTTCGCCAACGTCTCCGTGAGGGACATCTGCAAGGAGACGGCGACAACGGCTCCTGTCATCTACTACTACTTCGGGAGCAAGAAGGGGCTCTTCGACGCCGTTGCCCGGAAGCAGATCTCGATGTCCGCCTTCATCGCGAACCTGGCGTCGGCCTCGAAGAACGCGGACCCCAGGAAGGGGCTAGAGTCGTTCATCTCCACGTACCTCTCCACCTTTCCGGAGCATGCGTTCGACATCGGACTCTACATGAGGGACTCGGCGTCCCTCGACAAGCACAGTGCGCAGAGGGTGTCAGACGATCTGGAGAAGATCTCAGGGATCGCGGAGGGCCTCGTGACAAAGGCGATCTCGAAGGGGCTCTTCCGCAGGACAGAGGCGAACCTCGCCGTCGACTGCCTGCTGGGGATGCTCAACAGGGTGATCTTCCAGCACATCCATTTCGCCAAGAGCTCGGACAGAGAGTCGTACAGCCGTTTCGTCGCCGACTTCTTCTTCAGGGCGATGAAGTAGCCCGGTCAGAGCGCCTGGATGATGCGCTCCGGCACTATCTCAAGGGACACCCGTTCGGTCTTCCAGTACCTCTCTCTGACCGCCTTCCGCCCGTTCTCCTCGCCGGTGTACCTTATCGCCAAGGTCTCGATGTCCTTCTTCGCGTCCCGCTCGGAGGCGACCCTAGCCTTCCCCTCGACCACGATGTAGGGGTAGCCGTCGTCGACCAGGAGCGCCACCCTCGGGTCACGTTTCACGTTGTGGTACTTCACCCTCCCAGGTGTGGTGTTCACGATGATCTTCCCGTCGACGAACATGTACCAGATCGGTGTCAGGTGGGGGGAACCGCCTTTCCTGATCGTGGCGAGCTTGGCGAAGTGGACCCCGTTGAGGAATTCCTTGGCCTTTGGGTCGAACGACACCATGTCCCTTGGTCCCACCGCCTCTACTTCAATTTCGCGGCGTATTCCCGCAGCATCCTCATGTAGATGCTCTTGGGAGGGAAGCCGACGCTGCAGAGATAGGTCGAGAACTTCACCCGCTTTCGCGGGTCCCCTATCCTCTTCTCTATGCTCCTGATCTCCTGCCCCGCGACCGCGTAGGTGGTGGCGTAGCCTGGGAAGATTCCTTCGTGGGCAGGGAAGAGCTGGAAGTAGATGCTGCTTCGCTGCACCCCGGTGTGCCCATACCCCCAGTCCAGGAACTCCAGGAGCGTCTTCTTCCCGGTGTTCACCCAGACGTCGCCCAGGACCCTGAGGAACCTGATGATCCTCATCCGCCTCGTCATGAATTCCAGCTCGCGGTTGAACTGCTTGAGCCCGCCGTGCTTCTCCAGGAGCTTCACATAGGCCCTCTCAGTCTTGGTCAGCCTCTTCTTCGACTCGAGCCCCTTGGAGACATCAAGGAACTCCAGCTCCCTGTTGAATGAGAGCCCCTCGGTTATTGGCGCACCGGTCGGAGCCCCGGGCATCTTCTGCAGCGTCGGGAGCTTGCCGACGAACTCTAGAGAGCTGTTGGAGTGGTGGACGCAGTGCCCGTACTCCTCGTGCACGAGGAGGGAGACGAGGGCCGCCACCGACTTGTCGGGGTCTCTCTTGGGGTCGGTGGTCTGGAAGAAGTATTGGAACGGCCTCTTGGTGTAGGTGTCGAAGAACTGCGCGGCGCCGGTGGGGATCGTCCCGGTAAGGTACGGAGGGGTCTCGATGACCTTGGTGTTGTACCTGGGGTTGATCATGCACAGGTCTTCGTTGACGAGGCTCTGCACGACGCGCCTAACCTTCAGGGTGACCCTGACCAGCTCCTTGGGGTCGAGCTTGTCCTTTTCGTTAATCTTCGCCTCCACCTCCTCCGGGGTCGGCTTGCACCCGAGCTGCTTCGCGAGGATCTCCGACACCCGCTTGAACTTCGGGAGCTCCTCGTCGATCCAGCCGAGCGCGACCCTTTCGAGCTCTTCCGGGGACTCGTCGTAGTCGAACCCCTTTTTCAGGGCGATGGGGTAGAACTTCTGCCTACGAAGATCGGAGCCCTTCTCCTTGAATATCCTCTCCGCGTTGGGGAACTCCCCGTGCCCCCACCCCTCGAGCTCGAAGAGTTTGACGTAGTTGGCCACCTTGGACTTCAGGTCGTCGCATGCCTTCCTGACCTCGGTACTCTTGCTCTCTCCCTTCACGGTGTCCAGAATCTGCAATGCGCCTCCGAGCCGGTAGAGCGTCAGGGCCTTCACGGCGACGGGGATGTCTCTCCCCGAGAACCGCCTGCTGCAGGCGTCGATGTCTTCCGCCGCGTTGCCAAGCAACGTCAGCATGTGCGCGTCGTTTATCCCTTCCTTGACGAGGTGGGCGAATATTGTCCCCACTATGTCGTCGAGCACGGGCTGGGGCTCGTCGAATAGCAGCCCAGCTTCCACCGAGTCGAGCAGCTTCTTCTGCAGTTCTGTCTTCGCCTTCGCCCTTAGGCTGCGCACCTTCCTCAGGGCCGAGTTCACGTTTGCCTGCGAGGCGATGAAGAGCTTCCCAGCGTACTCGTTGAACCCCCCAAGATAAGCCCCGGAGGGGTTGATTTCCTTAATCAGGTCCATGATCTCGGCGTCCAACGGGTCTGGGGCCACGGCCGTCGCGCCTGAACCTGCCTGGTATTTTTAGTTCGCTGCGTCGAGCGGCTTGAACTTCGCCACCGTCTCGGAGAGCTCCCTTCCCAGCCGCTTCTGCCACTCGCCGAACCCGGATGGGGACTCGGGGTAACTCAGGTTGATGTCGACGAGGGCGGCGCTCTTCTTCACCGTGGATCTCAGACCTCTTGCCAGGGGGAGCTGCCCCAGCACTCTGAACCACATGGCGGGGTTCATGAAGCGCGCCTGGTTGAATTCTGGGTGCTTGCGCTCGGTTATTGCCGCGACGTCATCCTCAGACAGGAAGTACTTCATCCCGTAATTGATCTGGTCGTTGTTGACGGTCTGCAGGTATCGGCGCAGGACCTCGAAGCTCGCCATGGGATAGCCGTGGGTGTTCATGTACTCCACGTTGTACTTCCAGAGTCCAGCCTCGCTGGTGTCCCCCGCCTCGAGGGCCTCGGCGACCACCTTCCCCAGGATGGTCCCGCCGTAGATGGAGGGGCTGATCCCTCCTGCGTCGATGGGCCTGGGCATCCAGGCGGAGTCTCCGACGACAGCGAAGCCGTTGGCCACCATGCAGTCGTTGTGGCGCCGCACGGGCACCTGCCAGTTGCCCTTCGTGTTCCCGGAGTTGGCGTCGTCTCCGGGCTGGGAGTAGTTCTTGATCACAGGGTTGTCCGCCAGATACTTGTCGATGAGGCTCTGGAGGCTATCGTTGAGCCCGAACCGCCTGTTTCTGCGGGCGAGGCCAGAGTGGGAGACGCCGAGGCCGATGTTCACCTTCTTCTTCCCCTTGGGGAAGACCCAGGCGTATCCAGCAGGGGCCAGGAACTGGTCCAGGTGGATGATGCAGTAGTCGGGGGAGAAGAACGACGGGTCCTCCTTTGCAGGCTCGAAGTCGAGGATGTACCTCCCCGTCCCGACCACGTCATCGGGGTCGATCTCCTTCTCGATCAAGGAGGCGATGGGGAGGAACCGCCTGAGGGTGGAAGACGAGCCCGTGGCGTCGATGACAATCTTGGCAGTGACGCTGAAGGGGGTGCCGTCAGACTTTCTGCCGGTCACACCGGTAATCTTCCCGTCTTCGGAGAGGAGCCTCTCGGCGGTGGCTCCGAACATGAGCTCTGCGCCGGACTTCCTGGCGTCGCTGACCTGGCGCCTGGGCGCGAGCTTGCGGTTGAAGAGGTACCCCTCCCCTTCGAACAGCACCTTGCTCTTCCTGTCTGGAGAATAGACGTAGACCCCGCTGACCGGGTGCTCTAATTCGGGGGAGCCGTACCTGATGCCGATGTGCTCCGCGAGATAGTCCAGGGACCTCTTGCTGGTGGCGTCGCCGCAGGTCCAGCCGTTGTTAGTCTTCCGTCCGGGTTCGGTCTCCTTGTTCCTGTCGACGATGAGAACCCGAGCCTTCCCCTTCGAATGGTGCCCGATGGAGGCAGCCGTGATGAGACCTGCCATACCTCCCCCTGCGATGACGACGTCGTAGTCAGGTCCGGGCATTTATTGCGAACGCTACGAAAATGCTATATAAGTGCTTTGGCAATCGCGTGATTATGAACCGGGCTGACGTAGTTGAGCAGCTGAAGGTCGTCGGGCTGACCAGCTACGAGGCCAAGGCCTACGTCGCCCTGGCGGGGCTGGGGCCGTCGGAGCCCAAGAGGGTGGCCAGCGAGTCCCAGATCCCTTACCCCAGCGCGTACACAGCCCTGAGGACCCTGGCTTCGAAGGGGTGGGTCGAGCAGGTGGTGAAGAAGCCGGTCACCTACCGCGCCAAGGAGCCGGCGAGCGTCAGGGCGATGGTCTCATCGAGGATCGAGGATACATTCAAGGAACTGGAGATGATTTACAAGTCGGAGCCGACCGAGGAGGCCGAGCTCGTCTATACCCTCCGCGGAAGGGGCAAGGTGCTTGACAAGGTGTATGAGATGCTCAGGGGTGCGAAGCAGGGCGTGATCGTGGTTGCGCCAAGCATGGGATTCGAGGATGCTAAGATAATGGAACTCCTCGCCGAGTCGGTTGCGAGGGGGGTGGGGGTGAGGGCCATCTGCGACGACGAGGGGATTGGGCTTCTTCCGCCAGGGGTCGAGATTAGGACTGGAAACCACGTGGCGTTCGATCTCCTGGTGGACGACAGCGTCGCACTCATCGGGCTCCCCGACCACTCGGCGTGCGGCTGGGTAGACAGCCCAGCTGTGGCGAACCACTTGAAGGAATTCCTCGAGCTGCTCTGGAGCACCTCTTCCCCAGCCGGATAGCGTGGGTGCCTGGCCTCCGCTCCTGGCGCCTGAGACAGAAAGAAAGGCCGCTCGGCTTTGGGCCGAGCTGCCCGGGGGTTTCTATTCGCTGGTGAAGATGGACTGACCCGCTGTGTTCGGCACTTCGGGGAGGGTCTCTGCCATGCGCTTCTCCGCGATGGCTGACGCCTCCGCCAGGATCTTGTTGGCCTCCTCGCTGTTCTCGGCCTGGTAGAAGGTCGTGCCAGTTATCTGGCCGACGTCCACCATGATCGAGTTGAGCTGGGCGCCGATCTCACCGAGTGCTCCCTGGGCATCGGGCATTGCCTCGCCAAGGGTAGCGCGTACGTTCTTGATCACCCCGATGGCCGGGGCGATTGTGGACGCGAAGTCGCCGATGTCAGTGACCGTCTGAAGCCTGGTCGTGATCTGCTCTAGGGCGATCTTCGACTGGGTGACGATCTTCTCCATCTTGCGGACTTCGGCCAGCTCGTTGGAGTACGCCTTGCTGGATTCCTGGTCGTGTGCTTGGACGGCAGTCACAGTCTTCTTGAAGATGGAGTTCTCTCGTTGCTTCAGCCGGTTCATCGCCTGGTCCAGCCGGTTGATCTCCCCAGTCAGTTGCTGGGTGGCCTTCTGGATTTGGGGGCGCATCGGCTGTGGGCCGCGAACGGTGTCGCGGACCATCTTTCCGAAAGGCTCCGTCTCCTGGGTCTTCCATCCCTTCTCGAACTTGCTGCTCATCGTGATGTCCGTGTCGATACCGGCGGAATCAGAGAATACCGACTGAGGCAATTAGCGTTGACAGTCTGCTTAATGGTTTTCACTTGATACGGGCGTGAAAAAAGGGTGAGAGCCCCTTAGTCGATCTTGTAGCGCTTGGCGAGCTTGACGATGAGGAAGATGATGAATGCGACGATGATGAAAGTGATCACCGCGGCCATGAAGTCGCCGATCATGAACTTCTGTGCCGCGAAGGTGTAGTAGTAAGTGCTGAAGTCGCCGAGGCCGCTGAGCGGGATGCCGATGAGCGGGAGGACCAGGTCCTTGACAAGCGCCTGCACTAGCGCGCCTAGGTAGACACCTAGGATGAACGCCACTGCTAGTCCCAGAACCTTGTAGTTCTTCAGGAAAGCTTTGAATTCCGCTGACAACCCCTTCGGTTCAGGGGCGGCGGGCGGCGCTGGCTTGGGCGTGAGGAGCTCTCTAATTTTTCGTAGTTCGTCCAACATCTCCGCGTTGGCGGACATACGCCCCGGGAGACGCGACCTGATTTAAGACTTCGACTCCATACCGGTAAGGGTTCACCAGTGACCGCCAGGTCCGAGACAACGAAGGGGTACATCCTCGCCGTCGCCGGCTCCGTCTGCGCCGGGTCGGTCTCTACTCTCGCGAAGTACTCCATGAATGACAACTCCCCGATCGTGGTCACGGGGCTGTCGATACTCCTTTCTGGCCTTGTGCTCCTGACATACCAGCCAAAGAGGAAGCCCGGTCCGGGCTCGTTGTGGTATCTGGTCTTCTTCGGGTTGGTGGGTGCCGGTTTGGCGCCCCTGATGTACTACGAGGGGTTGAGCAGGACCACCGTGGTAAACGCCTCGCTGCTGGCAAATGGAGAGGTGTTGTTCACGACTGTCATCGCCTACACGGCGTTCAAGGAGAGGCTCAGCAGGGGGATGGCTGCCCGAGCCCTGCTCATAGTCGCCGGCCTGGTCGTCGTCTCGACCAACCTGGACCTGTCGAACCTAGCCTTCTTCCAGGGCCTCACTGGGAACATGCTCGTCTTGGGAGCCACCGTGCTGTGGGCGGTGGAGAACAACGTGATGGCCGTCGTGTCGAAGCGTCTCGACCCATCCCTCCTCGGCAAATTCAGGAACCTCGTCGGGGGAGGCGTTCTGACAGTCATATTCGTCGCCGCCCTGGTCCCACTGAGGTTCAGCGGCGCGGACCTCGCGGCCATGGGGATGCTCGCCCTGGCTGTGGCTGGAGGGACATACCTCTTCATCGCGGCCGTCAAGCGCCTGGGCGCCATACGGATGCTGCTGGTCTGGTCGAGCTCGACAATCTTCGGGGCCATCTTCGCCCTCCTGTTCCTCGGAGAGCAGATCACGTCGGCCCAGCTGCTGGGAGGGGGAATGATTGTCGCTGGTATCTACGTCTTCCATAGGGGAGAGAGGCTCCCCGAAGCAGAGCCGTTCGCGCCGCCGACCGGGGGCGCCGAATGACCGACGTGGCTTGGACGGGCACGATTAACCCTCGTGGGGGAGGGCTCTGGTCCGGGCCGCGCTTCAACGC
Source organism: Nitrososphaerota archaeon (assembly GCA_028866945.1). Taxonomy (GTDB): domain Archaea; phylum Thermoproteota; class Nitrososphaeria; order Nitrososphaerales; family Gagatemarchaeaceae; genus UBA183. The sequence goes on along the minus strand of JAGWHE010000010.1, from coordinate 15,438 downwards.
GGAAAGAGACGGCTATCTGTCTGCTTCGACAGGCCAGTAGTTGAGCCCCCAGTATATCGGGGGTATGTCGGCCACGTGCACGTTCCTGAGCAAGAGTGGCAGTACCCTGAGGTTCTTGGCAGATGGGACCCCGATCTTCAACCTGTAGGGCCTCGGGGAGCCGTCGCTGATAATGTAGTATGACATCTCACCCCTGGCCGCCTCGGTGCGCGAGTACACCTCGCCCGCCGGGACCCTGGGCTGAGGGCCAAGCTTGAGGCGGACCGGACCCTGTGGGAGCTTCTTCAGCGCCTGCCTGATGATCTTGACAGACTCCCTCATGTCCAGGAGAGCCACGTAGGCCCTGGCGTAGACGTCCCCCTGGGTCATCACAGGGGTCTTGAACTCAAAGTCCTCGTAGGCGCTGTAGGGCTCGTCCTTTCTGACGTCCACGGAAACCCCCGACGCCCTTGCCACGGTCCCGGTCGCTCCGTAAGCTATCGCGTCCTCCCTGCTCAATACCCCTATCCCGTCGGAGCGCTGGTGGACCATGGGGTTTCGGAAGAATATTTTCTCGTACTCGTCCATCCTCTTGTCGAACCAGTCGCAGGTGTTGAGCCCCTTCTCAATCGCAGAGGGCGGGATGTCGTTCCTTACGCCCCCGGGGATGATGTAGGCGAAGGTGACCCGGGCGCCGCCTATGCGCTCGGCCAGGTCAATCCAGAAGTCGCGGTCCCCCATGCACCAGGTGATCATGGTGGTGTGGCCCAGGAAGAGGCCCTGGATCGCAAGGAAGTACATGTGGGAGATGATGCGGTTGGCCTCGGACATTATCACACGAAGGTACTGCGCCCGCTGGGGCACCTTGTTGTTCATGAGCTCGTCTACGCCGAGGGCGTACGCGAAGAGTATGTTCGAGCTGTCGAGTATGACCGGCCTTTCGAGGTGCGGGACGTTCTGGATGTAGTTCCTGTATTCGCTCATCTTCTCCTCGCCGCGGTGCACGTACCCTGCGTCCGGCTCTGACCGCACCACGTAGTCCCCGTCGAGCCAGAGCTTGATCCGGAAGTGGCCTGCGCCCGGGTGCTGGGGGCCAAGCGACACGGACATGATCCTGTCGGCGTCGGGAGAGTATTCTGCTTCCAGGGTCATGCCGTCATCTCCCCGGCGAGACGTAGTCCTTGCGAAGCGGCGGGAGCTCGTTCCAGTCCTCCGGCAGGAAGAGGTGGCTCTGGTCTGGGTGCCCCTGGAAGTTGATTCCGAACATCTCGTGGGTCTCCCTCTCGTGGTATTCCGCACCCTTCCACACCTCCACCATGGTGGGGACGACGGGGTTGTCCCGGGCGATGCGCTCGGAGATGGCCAGGATGAAGTCCTCCTGTCCAGGGGTTGTGGAGCCGACGAAGTACACGACCTCTAGCTCGTTCTTCGCGATCCAGTCGACGCCACTTACAGTGCTGATGTGGTCGAAACCCAGGGTGCTCCTGGCGAACAGTCCGACCTCCTTGACGTGCATCGCGCTGGTGGAGACCTTCAGGCGCCTCTCCTTCATCCAGTCTACCTTGACTTCGGGGAACTTCGCGGTCAGCTGAGCGGCCAACGCCTTCGCTCGGATCGGCTCGGGCTTGGCTGCGGGAGGGACCGGGGGAGGCGCAGGTGCCGCCGAAGCGGCAGGCCTGGGCGCCTGAGGAGCGGGGACTGGTGCCTTGCTCATCTGGCCGTCACCGGCCGCTTAGGGACGGGGCTCTGCGGATCTTCTCTTGGAGCAGGACGAGGCCCTGGAGGAAAGCCTCTGCCCTCGGAGGGCACCCTGGCACATAGACGTCTACGGGTATGATGTCGTCGATCCCCCTGAGGACGTTGTAGGAATCGAAGTATAGCCCTCCGGTTATGCTGCACGCACCCATGGCAATGACCCACTTGGGCTCTGCCATCTGGTCGTAGACGAGCTTGAGCCTGGGCGCGAGCTTGCGGGTCACGGTGCCCATGACGATAAGGAGGTCGCACTGCCTGAGTGACCCGAACGCCTCCAGTGCGCCGAACCTTTCCATGTCAAAACGCGAGCCGGCGGCAGCCCCGATCTCCACCGAGCAGCAAGCGGTCTCCAAGTGGACCGGCCAGAGGGAGTAGAGGCGCCCCCAGTTGGCCAGGTAGCGCATGGGGTCGCCGATGGCGTACTGCAGGACATCATCGATCTTCCCAACAAGGACCTGGAAGGCGCCGCTCTTCTGCTGCTGCGCCACTACCATAGCTCCCGCTTCCCTGCGAGGACGAGGGCGAACGCCATGGGGATGAACAGGAGACCCATGAACAGGGTGACCATCCAGTCAGACGACAGGCCGAGGCCCAGGGGCTCGTATGCCGCGGCCCAGGCGTACAGGAACATGGCGAGGACGTCGAAGACAATGAACATGAGAAGATAGGCGTAGTACTGCATCATGAAGTGCATCTTGCCAGCCCCCTGGGGGACCTGGCCGCACTCGAAGGGTGCGTTCTTGATGGGGTTGGGGCGCCTCGGCGCGAAGAGCCGCGGGAGTATCACCACGGGGAGCGTGAACATCATTCCGACCAGGCCCATCACGAAGACGGTCCCGATATCCCCGAAAAGAGCCATCTTCGAATTCGCGACCGTCTCACGCTATTTAAGATTGGTGGGGTTAGTCGACTCCGTGGACGTCTTCAGACTCGTCTCTGAGGAATGACTGTAGGAGTTTGGCTTCGCGGAAGAAGTCGCGTATCGATATGACCCCGAACAGCGTGCCGTCGTCGTTCTCCACGATCAGGTGGCGTATCCCGTTGTCCATCATCAGGCGGACGGCCTTGGACGGCCTGTCAGACCGCTTGACGCTGATGAGCTTCTTGGACGCGACGACCTCGAGCTGGGCGGTCAGAGGGGTTCCCTTCGCCACCGCCCTGACGACGTCCCTCTCGGAGATTACTGCCTGGGCCTTGACCGGAGTGACGGACGACGCGACCACGAGGAGCCCTATCTTCTCGCGGGCGAACACCTCGGCTGCCTGACGGATGGTGGCTCCTGGGCTGATGGTCACCGGGCTGCGCTTGATCAGGGCCTCGACCCTCAAGGCCTCACCCCCGACGACGAACGCCTTTCGATGGGGACGTATGCGGTCAGCTGCGGACCGACGTAGTCCGAAATAGGCCTGATTATCCTGTTGTCTGCGTACTGCTCTAGGACGTGAGCGAGCCAGCCGGGCGTGCGCCCGACAGCGAAGACGGGGGTGAAGAGATAGCTGGGCACCCCGATGTGGTTCAACGCGAGCCCTGAGAATAGGTCGACGTTGGGGTGGAGGTTCTTCTCCTTGAGCAGGATCGCCTCGATTCGGTCGATCACTTCGAGCGACTGCTTCTCCTTCTCCGTCCGGACGAAGTGCTCGGCCATGTCTTTGAGGATCCTTGCCCTCGGGTCCATCGTCCTGTAGACCCTGTGGCCGAACCCGTTGATCTTCGCCTTGCTCGCCAGCTTGGCCCTGACATAGGCGTCCACCCTGTCCGGAGTCCCGATCTCGTTGGTCATCTCCACCACCTTCTCGTTGGCCCCGCCGTGGAGCGGACCCTTGAGGGCTCCGACGGCTCCGGTTATCGCGGAGTACATGTCTGAGAGGGTGGAAGCGATGACCCTCGCGGTGAAGGTCGAGGCGTTGAATTCGTGGTCGGCGTGCAGGATAAGCAGGACGTTCATCAGCCTGGCGTCAGCTTCTGAGGGCACCTTCCCTGTCACCATGTAAAGGAAGTTGGACGCGAATGACAGATCCTCCCTGGGTGGGATAACGTCCTGGTCGTGCTTGTGCCTGTGGATGGCCGCCACGACCGTACCGATCTTGGACGCGATTGACATCGCCTTCTCCTGCTGGGAGTACATCGGGTCGTCGAAGACTCCAAGCGCCGACACCCCGACTCTGAGGGCGTCCATGGTGTCACAGTTCTGTGGAAGGGTGGTGAGGATGGACACTACCTCGCGGGGGATGGGGCGCTTCGAACCCAGCTCCTCCGTGAACGCCTTGAGCTCGAGGGAGGTCGGGAGTCGCCCGTTCCAAAGGAGGTATGTCGTCTCCTCGTACGTCGAGTGGGCGGCAAGGTCTGCGATGTCGTACCCGCGGTAAAGGAGGCGGCCCTCGTGGCCGTCTATGTAGCAGATGGAGCTCTTGCCGGCGACCACGTCCTCGAGGCCTTTCGTCTGGGTGGTGAGGTGCTGGATGATCTGGTCCATGGTCTCTCCATACTTGCCGAGGGCGGCGAGCTTCGCTTGGGTTTCCTTCGATAGCTTGACGGTGGTGAAGTCGACGTCGGGGTTCTGCGGTCTGGGCATCGGTGCATTATATTCAATAGCCTCCGTATATTAGGGTTGCCTTCGCCCTCATGAAAGGAAGATGGTTAGGGCGACAGGTAAAAAGAGGGCGAAAGTCAGGGAACAATGGGGGCTGAAGAGCGGTGAAGATAGCGGTGGTTGGGACAGGGGTGGCGGGTGCCTACCTGCTGAACCGCCTTCCCTCCGGCGTCGAGGCGGAGGCCTTCGAAGCGAAGACAGAGAAGAATTGGTACACGGTCTGCGCCTGGGGGACGAGTCAGCCTTTCATCTCCGACCTGGTCAAGGAGGCTGGTTTCAACTTCGACGACTACGTCCTGCACAAGGGGAAGAACATGGTCGTGGACCTGGGCGACGAGGAGATCAGCATCCCGCTCAGAGGTCTCGTCACCTACGACAAGCACAGGCTCACCGAGGACATGCTGAAGGGGAAGAAGATCCACTGGGGCGCCCAAATCAAGGAGGCCGACGGGAACTTCAAGGACTTCGACGCCGTCGTTGACGCGACTGGGATGCACCGGTCGCTCCTCCCGAAGGTAAGCGAGGACCTCCTGATCCCTTCGCTCGAATATCAGGTGAAGTCCAAGGAGCTCCCCTACGACGACTTCGTGATCAAACCCTACCCAGGTCTCACAGGGTACTGGTGGTACTTCCCCCTGGGCGACGGCATGGCGCACGTGGGCGCGGGCGACCTCCGCGGGAGGTATCGCTATGAGCTCGACGCGTTCGCGAAGAAATACCACTGCGAGGTCGTCAAGCGGATTGGGAGGCCGGTAAGGGTCACTCCTCCGAAGTTCATGGAGCCGTTCTTCGATGGGAAGGTGACCGGCGTGGGCGAGTCCATCGGCACGGTGTACCCCATGCTCGGCGAGGGGATTATCCCGAGCATGCAGTGCGTCAACCTCTATGTCGACCACCTTGGCGACAACGAAGGATACAGGCGCGCGGTCCTGGACCAATTCGCGGTCTACGCCAAGGTCTACGAGTTCATCAAGGCCAAGGTGGAGGACAGGTTCAGCCTGACGAGGATGCTCCCGACCCTGCTGTCGATCTTCTTGTACATGCGGGGAAACGAGAAGCGCTACGGCCTTCAGACGAGGCTGGGCGACTTCTACAAGATCGTGACGAGGCTCTAGTTGAGCGACGAAGAAGTTCGGACCCATTCTGCGGTGCACGTGGTGAAGGGAGCAGCCCAGAAGGTGCTGGGTTCGAAGTGGACTGCGTCGGTGCATGCGTCCGGGAGCCACGGGCGGCTGACAGTACAGTACGACCGCAGGCCCACGGACCAAGAGCTCGCCAGCATAGAGCAGGAGGCCAACCGGAAGGTTTCCGAGGGGGCCGAGGTCCTGGAGTTCGAGATGGAGCGGCAGGAGGCAGAAGGCCACTTCGGAGACGCGATGTACGACCTTTTCCCGGTCCCGGGCGAAGTGACCCTCCTCAAGATCGTCCGAATCCCCGACTGGAACATCAACTGCTGCAACGAGAGGCACGTCGACAACACCGCCGAGATAGGGAGGATCAGGCTGGGAAAGCCGAGGTTCAGGAACTCGAAGAGAGAGCTGGAAATCGAGTTCGACCTTGAGGCGTGAGCGGGAACAGATAATATCCTAGTTCTTTTCCGGCCGTGGCTGGGCCCGTAGCGCAGATCTGTGAGGGAGCGAAATACGGACAGCGCGGCAGCCTCCTACGCGACGCGTGGGGAGAGCTGTAGGTCGTGCGTTCAAATCGCACCGGGCCCGCTTCTCTCATGGGGCATTCGAGACATGCTCCCGAGACCGGTCGGATTCCCTTTCTCGCCGCCCAGTCCCATCTTAAATCGAAGTCTCGGGGACGGACACTATTGGCCTCCAATGAGGGGAGCACCGAGTCAGGCTCCCTCCGCAAAGTCATAACTGTCAGGCACGCCGTCGCCATCTACGTCAGCTCGGTCCTTGGGGCAGGGGTGCTAGTCATCCCCGGCTTGGCCGCGAGGACCGCAGGGCCAGCGTCGCTGATTGCCTGGGCGTTCCTTGCCTTGGGGAGCTACCCTTTCGCCTACACCTTCTCACGCCTTTCGGCGCGGAAGCCCGAGTCAGGCGGGATCTATTCGTTCACCAAGGAGGCCTTTGGGCACGGAATCAGCACGATGACTGCTTGGCTCTTCGTGGCCTGGGTGGTACTGGGCGCGCCTGCGATCACGCTCGCCGCAGGGACCTACCTGGCGTATGCCTTCCCTATCTCCGGTCCGGGGGTGTTCGTTGTGGCCGCCCTCATCCTCTCCCTGGCCTATGGGATCAACCTCAGAGGGATCAAGCTCAGCGGCAGGGTGCAGCTCGCAGTTGTGGCCGTCATGCTCGGGATGCTGATGCTCGGGGTGGTCGCATCGAGCCCAGGGATAAAGCCGGGTAACTTCACGCCATTTCTCCCGCGAGGCTTGGCGTCGGTGGGGGTCGCGTCCGCCCTGATCGTGTGGTCATTCCTTGGATACGAGAACGTCTCGAACATCGCCGCAGAGTTCAGGGACCCGAAGCGCGACTTCGCGAAAAGCGTCACCATCAGCGTGGTGCTGATCGGGGCCCTGTACATGGCCGTGGCCACGACGGTCGTGGGTACCTGGTCATACGCGACTGGCGCCGGAGTCACCCCCTTCGCCGAGATGATGTCTAGTGCCTTTGGAGCCTACGGCGGCGCTATTGTCTCCATCCTGGCGGTCGTGATCATCTTCTCGACCGTGAACGCGTACACTGCGGGGATAGGGAGGGTCGTCTACGCTGCCGCCAAAGACGGCAACCTCCCGAGGTTCCTTGCCAGGGTGGACCAGAAGTCAGGGGTCCCTCGGAGGGCGCTCGTCGCCCTCTACGTCCTAGTCATGGTCGGCCTGGTCGTCTACTACGTAGCCGGGGTGGACGTCCAGTCTGCCTTCCTGGCCACCAGCGGTGCCGCGGTCCTCACCTACGTCGCAGGTTCAGCGGCGGGAGTGAAACTCCTCAAGGGGAGGGGGGCATTGAACGTCTTACCTTGGGTGTCTCTCGTCATCTCGGTCGTCATACTTCCGTTCATTGGCAGCCTGCTGCTGGCCAGCGTCCCCGTGGCGGTCCTGGGGTTCGCCTATGGCCGCCTGAGGCGCAGACAGCCTGACCAGCCCGAGGTTCCGCCCTGGCCGAGCGTGCAACGCTGATGAAAGCCTGTTCAATACAGTTGGATTAAGACCACGCTGGCCTCGACAACCGCGAAAATGGCAAAGGCATTAGCGCTATCGTTGCTCGTGTTGCTGGGAACGATCGGGTTCTCAGCGTATGCCTACGCGGTGTATCTCCCGAGCCTTGCGACCGCGGCACCAGGCAGCGGGACTCTCAACATCTACCTCGCAGACCCGCCTCCGTCGAATCACACCCTGAAGTACCTGCTAGTCAACGTGACGAGCGTGACGCTCAGGTACTCCTCCAACGTGACCGAGTCATCTACTACAAGCTCGTCGAGTAGTACGGGGAGCAGCACCACATCAGCTACTTCGTCAATTGAGACCACGACCACGCTGAACAGCTCCGTGAACAGGTTCGTCTACAACGTCTCGTCGAGTGTGGGGACGAACGTCAACCTGACGAAGTATCAGGGGAGCCCTCTTCTGCTCGGGTCGCCCAAAGTGCCCATCGGGAACGTCACCGGCATAGTCCTGAACATCTCCGGTGCGAGGGCGTTCTGGACCGACGGCACGTCGACTCAGCTCAAGGTAGTCGCCAACGGGAAGCTGATGGTGAACGTCCAGTTCACTATTGGATCTGGCGACACTGCGAACATGAACATGAGCATCACCCCGTCGTCGGTTCATGTAAGCCAGGGCGACGTGCTGAGGCCGGTACTGCTCGTGAGTGTGACTCGCAGTGCTACGACAAGCACCGAGACCCTCACGTCCTCCGCGGCGTCGAGTTCAGCGTCCAGCACTACATCGAGCAGCTCGTCGAGCCAGAGCTCGACCTAGGTCAGAGGGTCGCTAGACCCTCGGATCCCCTTTTTTGCAATGCCGGCGGTTTCCGGCTAGAACCCTGCGGGCACGCCGTCCCCTCGGACGTCGCAGACCGCTTTCTTGTAACCGTCTGCCACTTCCACGGCCTGGCAGACTCCCGTCCTCCCTGGCATTGGGAGGTCCTGGACCTCGTAGCCGGCGCCCTTCGGAAGCTCATACCCGTGCTCGACGAGCAGAGTCTTCCCGCCGCCCCAGAGGAACCTTGGGTGTGAAACGTTCTGCTCCGCGGGCATCGAATAGTCGACCGAATTGGTGACGAAGAGGGCGTGCTGTAGCGGCCTGTAGTCTCCCCCGCTCGCGCCGATGGCGAGATAGGGACGCCCTGCTCTTTCAAGGATGATCGATGAGAGGGTGTGCAGCGGGCGCTTCCTCGGCTCCACCATGTTGGGCCCCGCGGTGCTGAACCCCGAAGCCCTGTTGTTCAGCGCAATCCCACACTCGGGAACGAAGACCCTGGAGCCGAAGTGGTTGAACAGGCTCTGTATTCCTGAAACCATGTTCCCCTCGCCGTCAGCGACGGAGAAGGCCGTGGTGTCCCCGGACCTGATGGTACTCCGGGGCATGGAGTCTGAGACCTCGGGAGACATGAAGAGATCGAGGTCGATCTTGCCGAAGCGCGGATCCCCCAGCATCTGGTCTCGGCGGAGGTAGGCTGCAAAGACGGCTCTCATTGTCGCCTCTATCCTTCCTCCCGAGAGCGGGCCCATGGCGGCGAGGTTCGCCCCGGAAAGAAGTTTGAGTATCAGAAGGCTGGTGGCCCCCATGCTGTTGGGGGGGACTTCATACACCGTCGTCCCGCGGTAGTCGAGGGTAAGCGGCTGGACCCACTCGGGTTTGTATTCGCTGAAGTCCTCCGGCCGGCATGGCACCCCGAGCGAATCCAGCGCTGAAGCGATCCTCTCTCCGGGCCAGCCGGCGTAGAATGCCCGCTGCCCTCCTTCGGCGACGTCCGAGATGACCTCCGCTAGCCTCTCCTGCCGGATCGTCTCTCCGGGCACCGTCGGCTTTCCGCTCGGCGCGAAGACGCCCTTTGCCTCCCTTGGAAGTTCCTGGAACGCTCCTGCCACTGACCTGCAGATCCCCTCGCCCGCAGGGAAGCCTCCAGCCGCGTACTCCAATGCGGGCCTGAGGAGGTCCTTGAATTCGAGGCTCCCGAGCCTCTTGTGCATGTCCGAGACTCCGGCTACGAAGCCAGGGATGACGCAGGTGAGCGGACCGAAAGTCGGGATCTTGCCTCCGGCCTTCTCCCGGACAAGGTCGAGGGTCAGCCCCGAAGGCGACCACCCGCTGGCGTTGAGGCAGTGGACCTTGCCGGTCTTCGCCTCGTAGAACATGCCGAAGAAGTCCCCGCCCAGCCCTCCTGCGGGGTGGAAGGTCACAGCAAGCGAATAGCTGACGGCCACGGCCGCATCGAAAGCGTTCCCCCCCTTCCTCAGGACGTCGTAACCTGAGAGGGAGGCAAGAGGCTGCTCGCTGGCGACGGCTGCGTGCCGTCCGATGAGCGTCCGGCCGAGCCCCATCGTAGTCCCTCGACCGGGTGCCGTTCTTAAAAATTCGCGAACCTAGATGCAGATGGCGAAATGGGTGCCCTTGACGGGTTTTCCCCGCTGGGAACCTATTTATACATCGGAGCGAATGAATAAGAGTCCACAGCAGATGAGCCAATCTGAACTTGACGCCGTGCTGGGGACCGTCGAGAACCCCATCAGACGCAGGATCATTTCGAAGATAAGCGAGGAGCCGAACTACCAGCTGCAGCTTTCGAAGGATCTGAAGATCAGCCAGCAGCTCGTGGCGAAGCACCTGTTCACCATGGAGAGGGCAGGGCTCGTAAGCAGCGTCTCGCAGGACAGCCCGAGGGGCCCGCAGAGGAAGGAGTATCTTTTGAAGAACAGCTTCTCCGTCACAGTGGACCTGGCGCCGAACCTGTTCAGGGCCCGCATCTTCTCTTTCGGAGCCCTTCCCGGAGTGGAAGAGTCAGACGAGCACGCACAGATGATGACCCAGATCAGCGAGGTCCCGAGGTATCCGGACGGCGCCTCGAGGATCAGACCGCTCACGAGGGTGGTGGCCGAAGTGGACAAGAAGCTGACAGAGATGGAAGAGGAGAGGGCTGTGTTGCTCTATATCCGCAGCCTTGCGCTCCGCGAGGCTGCGCGGATCACCACGTCGCTCCCGGCCATGGACAGGAGGAGAGTCCTCCGCTATCTCATGCGGGAGGAAGGGGACGACCTAGGGAGTATATGCTCATCCCTGGGCGTCCAGAAGCAGGTAGTCGGGGATATCGTCGAGGAAATAGAACGAGAACTGGGCGGTTCGGACTAAAAAGGGAAAGAGGAGCCGTGCTCCTCTACATTCCTATGTTCGGAAAGCTTGCCTGAGGAACGCCAAGCTGCCCCTGGAGAGTCTTTATGCGCGTGGCATACTCTCTCATTCGGGCGTTGTCGCCCTGGACTTTGGCTATGCGGTAGCCCTTCCAGGCCTTGCGTAGGGCTCCCCAGACTTGCCCTTTCTGATATTCGGGCATGTGTTAGACCTGTGTCCTTACACTGCCCGGCCGGTATTTTGCGAGTGGAGTCTATGTTAGTTGATTTAGTAATCAATGGCGGCTACCCGTAGCCGCTCAGACCAGCGACCTCAGGAGGAGCCAGATGTTGCTCGGGTGCTCGCTTATCCTCCTCTTGGAGTACGCCCACCATCTGTCACCGTAGGGAAGATACTCGTAGACCTTGTGACCCGACTTTGTGAGCTCAAGCTTCAGGTCATCCCTGATCCCCTTGAGGAGCTCGAAGTGGTACTGCGCCTTGCTGTTCTGCGAGAGCGCGTTCGCACGGTCCACGAGGGAGCCGTCGTGCGTCGCTATGGCGAACCCGTCTCCCCTTCGGAAGAGCTCCTCCATGAGCTTCTCGAAGCTGGCGCGCACTTCGGCCTTCGTGGCGTATACTACCTCGGGGCTCTCCTTGTAGGCACCCTTGACGAGCCGCACCTTCCCTCCCGCGTCGAGTATCCTGTTGAGGTCAGCCCAGCTCCGCCTAGTGTACGACTGGAGGGCAACCCCGACGCCCCGGTGCTCCTTCAGGAGGGCCATGTACGTCTCCAAGGTCCTATCGATGAAGGCAGAACCCTCCATGTCGATCCAGAGGAGCTGCGAGAGGCGCTCCGCGTTGGAGGCGATCTTCCGGAGGCGGGAGAGCATCCCCTCGTCGTCAGCCCCGAGCCCGAGCTGAGTGAGCTTCACTGAGACATAGCCGTCGATCCGGTTGTCGGAGAGAGCCTGCTGCAGACGCAAGTACTCCTCCGCCGAGGCGTCGGCTGCCGCGGGGTCTCTGATCTCTTCGCCCAGGAAGTTGACAACGACCCCCACGCCCTTCGAGTTTGCCCTCTTGGCGTCCTGCACCGCCGCATCCAGCTCCGCCCCGGCGATCCATTTCTTCGCCAGCGGCAACACGACCCACTCCTTCAGGCCCAAAGCAGGCCGCTGGCGGCGACACCACATATTAACGATGCATGTGATACCCAGAGGCGAGAATGAGGACAGAAGTCGACTACGGGAGGCGCCTCCGCAAGCTGAGGAAGGGGCTCCTGGCTGCAGGGCTGTCCGGTGTCACCATCGTACCCGGGCCGAACATGAGGTACTTCACCGGAGTCGATTCGCTCATGCTCGAGAGGCCGTTCATGCTTCTGATTCCGAGCGAGGGGGACGTCCACCTGGTGGCGCCGACCCTCGAGTCAGGTCCATACAGAGACTCGCCAACACCGATTAAGGTGCATGAGTGGACCGACTTTGAAGGCCCAGGAAGGGCGATTTCGTCTGCCGCCAAGGGGGCAGGGGTGAAAGGGAAGTGGGGATTTGAGGGGAAGGTGCCTTTCCTGTATCTCGACAGGCTGATGAAGGGCGCTGCTGCGAAGGCGGTCGAGGCCGAGGCCGTCCTCCAGGGCCTGCGCGAGACCAAGGATGAAGCCGAAGTGGGGTTCCTGAAGGAGGCTGGCGCCATCCTGAGCAGGGCGTTCGAGGGGTTCCCGGGGCTCATCAGAGAGGGGGCGTCGGAGCTCGAGGTGGCAAGGGCCGCAGCCGATATGATATACGAGAAGGGGGCCACGAAGGTCGACGACATGCTCGTGCAGTCCGGCGCCATGGCAGCCGACCCCCATCACCTCCCTTCTCCAAGGAAGATTGCGCGAGGGGAGAGCGTGGTGATTGACGTCGGGGCGACATACCGGGGATATTACGCCGACGTCACACGGACGTTCTGTATCGGACCCTCCGCGGAGTTCGAGCGGGTCTATGCCAGGGTGCTTGAAGCCGAGGAGGCCGCGGTGGCGGCGGCCGGGGCCGGGGTGAGGGTGGGGTCGGTCGATTCCGCTGCCAGGGAGGTCCTGAAGGAGGTGGGAATGGGCGGGAACTTCTTCCACAGGACCGGGCACGGGCTGGGTCTCGAAGTGCACGAAGCACCGTACATAATTGAGGGAGGCACGGAGAAGCTGGGGGCGAACATGTGCTTCACCGTGGAGCCGGGGGCATATTTCAGAGGGAAACTCGGGGTCAGGATAGAGGACGACGTGCTGATCGAAGGAAAGAAAGGGGTCGCAATCACCGACACCCCGAAAGACCTCGGCTGGTGGAAGTAGCTACTTCGTCTTGGAGAACTGCGACACCATGGTGCTGGTGTCCTGCACGTGCTTGATCTTCACGACCTTGTCCAGTACGAGCCTGTAGACCTTCTCGTCGCTCGGGACCACGATCTGCTTCTGTGCACTGATCACGGCGATGACATCCCAATCCCCAGGGACGATGTGGGCTTCGGTGACTTCGGGTATCTTCATGAGCGCGTCGACCACGTCCTCGGTATGCCCCGGCGCCACCTTGATGAGGACGAACGCCTTCTGAAATACTGGCAACTGCGGTTGGGCAGCTCGGACTGCTTTAAAACCTCTTAGCCCCTGAAACGAATGGATTGAGGAACAGCAAGGTGGCCCAGCTGCTGGACGAGTTGGGCGGGCTGGTGGAGGCGAACGGGGAGGATTGGTTCAAGGTAATCGCCTACCACAGGGCGGCCACCAGCGTCAGGAACCTTGACGAGGACGTCGAACTGGTCTGGAAGGAGAAGCGGCTGGAGGAGATCAAGTACGTCGGAGAGGGGATCGCGAAGAAGATCGACGAATATCTCCGGACTGGGAGGCTGAGGCTGCTGGAGACCCTGAGGGAGAAGACTCCAGCCGGCGTCCCGCTCCTGATGAGGGTGCAGGGGATCGGCCCGAGGACGGCGTATCACCTCGCTCACGACATGGGGATCGCCGGCGTAGAGGAGCTCAAGGCCGCGCTGGAGGAGGGCAGACTCGACGGAGAGTTCGGGCCGACGGTCAGGGAGGCCTTCCGCCTGGGGATAGAGAAGATGCAGAGCTTCGAGAGGCGGCTCCTGCTTCCGGAGGCGGAGGGCGAGTTCCAGAAGATGGAATCGTACTTCGGCGCCCTCGGCATCGCGGTGGGGATGGCAGGGAGCCTGCGTAGGGGGAAGAGCACCGTAGGCGACCTAGACCTCCTCTCCACCGACCCCAAAGTAGTGGACGCCATCCTAGGGTGCCCGGGCGTCGTCCAGGTCCTCGAAAGCGGGCCGAAAAGGTCGAGCGTCAAGCTCGATGACGGCGTGCAGGTCGACGTCAGATTTTTCGCCCCGGAAGAGTACGGGGCTGCGCTGGTCTACTTCACGGGGTCAAAGGACCACAACATCGCTCTTCGGAACCTCGCCATCGGGAAGGGGTGGAAGCTGAACGAGTACGGTCTCTTCGACAAGTTTGGGACCCGCCTGTCCGGGGAGACAGAGGAGGGAGTCTACGGGAAGCTCGGGATGCAGCACGTACCGCCCGAGATCCGCGAGAACAAGGGAGAGATCGAAGCCGCCCTCGGGGGCACCCTCCCCCGCCTCGTCGAGCTCGATGACTTCAAGGGGGACCTGCAGATGCACACAACCTGGAGCGACGGCACCGTCGAGCTCGGGGAGATGGCCGGGGCGGCCATGAGGCGCGGATACGAATACATCGGCGTAACGGACCACTCCAAGTCTGTCAGGGTGGCCAACGGCCTCACCGAAGAGCGCTTCAGGAAGCAGTGGAAGGAGATAGAGAGGCTCAACGACCAGCTTTCGCCATTCAGGATTCTCAGAGGGGTGGAGGTCGAGATCAGGACCGACGGCTCCCTCGACTTTGAACAGAGCTTCCTGGACGAGTTCGACGTAGTGGGGGCGTCGCTGCACCAGAACTTCAGGCAGGACCCTGAGAAGCTCACCGAGAGGATCCTGAAGGCCCTCGCCCACCCGTCGGTCGACTACATCTGCCATCCGACCAACAGGCTCATCGGCAGGAGGGAGGGGAACCCGATCGACCTTGCGAAGGTGATCAGGGCTGCCAAGGACAACGGCAAGATGCTCGAAATCGACGGGCAGCCCAACAGGCTGGACCTGGACGAGGTCTGGGCGAGGAAGGCGATGGAGGAAGGGGTGCCCATGGTGGTGGATTCAGACGCTCACTCCGTGGGCGACTTGGACAACATCAGCTACGGGGCGACGGTGGCGAGAAGGGCGTGGCTTGAAGCGGAGGACGTCGCTAACGCCAGGAGCCTGAAGTCGCTCTTGAAGCTGGTCGCCTGAGGCTCCAATGTTAATAACTGAAAGCTGTGTCGCGGCGTTCGCGGGGGTAGCTAAGCTTGGCTAAAAGCGTGGGACTTAAGCGGGCGGCCCGGGAGATCCCATCCCTTAGGGGTTCGTGGGTTCGAATCCCATCCCCCGCACTCCTGCCCACTAAGCGCGGGCCTGCGGGCTCTGCACGCGAGACTCCCGCTGCACGAGCAAACGCCGAGGGCCCCTCCTCGCAACAGGCGCTGGCGACGCACCGTTAGCCACTCTTAAATAATCGGCCCGGCTATTTTAGCCCCGAGGAATGGCGGCCGACCCACAGGCCGATATCTCTGAAGCCCAGATTGCGGTCCACTGGAAGGAGGAGCCGCTGATTCAGCCCCCTGACAGCTTCAAAACGCAGGCGAACGTCAGAGATTCCTCCGTCTTCGAGCGCTTCTCGGAGAAGAACTTCCCCAAATGCTTCGAAGAGTACGCGAACCTGCTGTCCTGGGACACCAAAT
>JAGWHE010000009.1 GCA_028866945.1 Nitrososphaerota archaeon | reverse complement strand
TCAGAGTCGATGTGATTGTTGAGAATGTAGTTGCCAGATGAATATGTCATCCCTAACACTGTATCTTGCAGGTCGGAGGCTGAGCCTCCAACGTTGTAAGGTCCCTGAAGGCCGGTAAGAGTATTGTTCACAACCACACTATTGTACTCGTGATCCAAGTAAATGACCGGGGTTGTGTTTGACTCAACGAAGTTGTTTGCACCGGTGTACAGGCTGATGGTTCCCGCCCGCGTTTCAGTGTTGTTGATTATTCTAAGATTTGAACCGCCCTGAACGTCGACAGGGAACAAGCCCGGGGCCGAGACTGCGCTACTAACAGTGTTGTTTTCCACGATGTCATAGTTACTTTGCGTTAGGAAAACGAAGTAGATTTCGTTGTAAGTAGACCACGAGGTTGATACCTGGAGGTAACTGTTTCCCGCAATGGTGCTTCCGTTAGTGCCCGCCACGTAGACGATGAAGGTGCTTGCGGTCCCATCATGAAGAATTGTGTTTCCCGTTATCTGTTCGTCCAACCCCATGTCAGTGATTGCTCCAACGTCATTGGGTCCAATTGTATTCCCGTGGATGATGTCATTCGAGCCGTATAGGACAAGTCCAATACCGCAGCTGAAGATTGTGTCGCCAGTGACCTGAGCACCGGAGGAGAATATGACCAAGCCCACTCTCTCGAAATGAGAGTTGTTTGCGGTCCCATAACATGACTGGTCGCTACTGCCACAGAGCCCGACCCCTTGTAGTGAAGTGCCCTCAATCACGAAGTCGTTCCCTTCGACCACGAAAGTGAACCGCTTTGAGGAGGCTCCCGGCTTGATGGTGCTGTTGTAGATGAACATCGAACCGCCTTGGAGCACTTGTATACCGTACTGATCGTCGTAGGAGGAATCCACGACCAGTGTGACATTCCTAAGGGTCAGGCTTCCGCCGTTCTCCACAGTGAGGTTCCCATCCAGAGTAATCGACTCGTTCTGGACCGTCTGTGCCCCCGAGACAACCCAGTTTCCTTGTAAGGGTTGAGCAGATACTCGGAGCGCGAACAAAGGTGAAATCAGAAGGATGAGAACCAGGATGGACATCCATGGTCTATATCGCAACTAAGACACGTGAGATTCTTGCGCGTTTTACTTAAAGATGGTGAGTAGCCGAGCCAGGAATCCGAGGCAAGTCCCAGCCCAGTATACCAAGCGGCGTCGACCGTCGCCGCTCGTCAATTAGCCCAGAATTGACCCCCGTTTGGTAGAATAGTCTCGAGTCTGATTAATCACGGCATGATGCCACTGGCGGTTTGGTCTGCTTGCAGAGGAGAAAGCACGGTCAGGCAGATCCAATAGGCGACGGAGACGACCCGGCTTTCACAGTTCCGGGATACACTGGTACAGGTTGCCGACCACCCCCCACGTGCTGCCCACCGCCCTACCCTCTAGCTCTGCAACAAGGTAGGCGTCATTCCAACTCCTGAATCGGGGGTCGGCTGTCCAGAGCGTGATTCCAGCGACTACCTGGCGCTTTGGAGGATTGGCTTTGGGGTCCCGTAGGGAGAGTCCGTCCATGGTGAAGAACAGTTTTGCACCCTGGGATGTGGTTAAGAGCCCTCGCAGGGTAGGAGTGAACCCTCCGTCCGGGCGCTGGCGGGCCAGATTGGTCGTGTGAAGCGTCCCTTCCAGCTCACCCGCTTCGAGCTTTCCTGTGAGAATCCCATAGACTTGGCCCCCGTCCTGATATGGGAGCTCTTCGTCGACATCGGTGTACATCAGCTCGAGCCTGCCGACCTTCTCCAGCTTCAACTTGCAGGCCCCGGGAGAGACATTCGACGTTTCAAACCTTTCGATGGCTGTAGACGCTGCGCCTGGTCTGGCTTCGGTCTTGTTCCCTGAGCGTCTGCAACGACCGAGGACCCCACGCTCTCAGGATGCGAAGGTAGGGGCTGCTCAGCGGACGTAGAGCGCGGCGAACTTGGTGTAGGCCCCTTCGAAGGGTGCAGGCTTGGGCGGAGACTTGAAGCCGTAGGCGCAGATTTCACCCATGGTCCCCAGCTTCCCTACCTTCATGGACCGGTATGTGGCCCTGACCACGTCGAGGAGGACGTTCCCTGCGTTTGCACCGTCTGAAGATCTCAGGTACACGTCGACAGAGATGCCGCTGTCGAGGAAGGAGTTCCCCTCGAACCAGAAGTAGCTTGTCCTGTCGTTGCCCATGTAGTCGACGAAGTCGGTTGTGCCGGCTATGGTCTCGAACTTGTAGGGGACCTCGGTGGCCACCGAGTCCGTCTTCACCGCCCTCTTCGCCATCTTGATCTCTTCGTTGATGGTGTTCTCGGTCTCTGACCCGCCGCCCACGTCAAGCTGATAGCTCTTCGAGACCTTGACCCCCCTCTTGACGAGCAGCCCAAGGAGCCCTTTGTGGAAGACGGTCCCTCCGAATTGGCTCATGAGGTCGTCCCCGATGAGCGGAAGCTTTGCCTTCTGGAAGTCGGCGACGAGCTTGTTGTTCCTGAGGACAAGGGCGGGCGTGCAGTTGATGAACCCGATCCCCGCCTTCAGGGCCGCCCGGGCGTACTCCTCCGACGACGCGCTTGAGCCGGAGGAGATCAGGTTCACCAGCAAGTCTGCCCCGGCGGCTTCGAGCTTCTTTGACACTTCCTCAGAGCTGGACCTCTCCAGCCTGGCCCCGCTAAGGTGCGGCGCGACGTCTGACCGCGTGATGCCGGGCTCTACGATGACCTTGGACCTTGGCAGCGACAGGTAGCGCCTTGCGACGTTCGGAGGCGCGAACACCGCCTTGGACAGCTCGAGGCCGACCTTCCCGGCGTCGATGTCAAAGGCAGCGACGACCTGGACGTCCTTGGCCTTGAAGCCGGCTATGTTGGGGTGCCATAGGCCCTTGCGCTCGTCGCCAGAATAGAATCTGATCCCCTGCACGAACACCGAGGCGCAGTTGCCGACCCCGGCCACCGCTATCTTGATTGGCAAACCGGTCACTTGAACTTCGAGAAAGTGGCGAAGAGCCCTACGACGGAGAGGAGCAGCCCCAGCGAGTAGTTCACCGTGACTATCTCGGGCGCGATGCCCACCGCGCCGGCGTTCGCATAGGTGTAGTAGAGCATCAGGAGGCCGAAGGCCAGCACGATGAGGCCCAGGAGCCTGACGAGGGCGTCGACCCTGGACTGCTGCGCTGTGAACGTCAAGGCTGTCTTTTCGGGCAGACTGGTCAGGGTATTTAGCAGTTAGCCGCCGTGTAGCCTAGGAGCTCTTCATCAACTGGAGCTTTTCAGGCAGGTAGGTGTCCACGATGTAGCTGAGCCCGTACCTGGCGAAGGCCTCCTGCTCGCTCTTCCGCTTGTACTTCAGGAAGGTCTCGAGCTCTTCGTGCCACATCCTCTCCGTGTAGCGGGGGTCCGCCTTCAGCTCGTAGAGCCTCTTGATGTCGACCTCGGTGAGCTTGTCCGAAGGGAGCTTGTACTTCTGGATGTCGCTGGCATAGACCCCCAGCCAGACGGCGTTGGGGGTGGTCAACTCTCTGAGGTGGGCCGCGTTCGCGCTCCCGCTCTTGATGACCATGGCTATGTGCGCTCCCCAGGGATCGGCGTCACAGAGTATCCCCACCGGCAGTCCGAGCTCCTGGTTGAGGCGGCGAATCAGGTACCGGGTGGACCTAGGGGGCTGGCCCGCCGTGTTGATCAATATCGCCTTGTACTTCTGATGGACCCTCTCTTCTATGAACCTGGTGAAGAGGCCGCCCTTCTCGATCGCAAGGACCATCTCGGCGTCCGTGTCCCTGAACTCGGCTGTGGTGAGCGCGGGCCCAATCATGACTCCATCCGGGTTGGCTGAGAGGTCTGCGAGCTTCCCTTCATATCCAGGGACGGTGTACTCGATTTTCATGTCCCCGAAGATAGCGCTCCTCTCCTCCGGGTAGATGTTCATCCCTTCGCGGGCCATCTGCATCAGCACCTCCAGGTCGGTGATCAGTTCGTCCGACTCGGCCTGGTCCTGGAACTCGACGTTGAAGGCCTGGGCGGAGTAGAAGACGTCTCTCAGGGTCGAGGTCCGCTTCTCTTCAACCAGCTTCTTTGCGAAATAAGCTAGCCAAACCAGCTGCGTGAACGGACGGATGTGTTTGATGTTCCCCGACGACTTCTTCACGGTGGTCGGGCCAAGGACGAACTGTTGGAGCTTCTTGTCGTAGACTATGTTGCGGACCGACCTGCTGGCCAGCGTGAGGCTGGGGAAGCGCCCGTCGTCCAGGTCACCATAGATGCTCCCGCCGAGGTCCTTCAGTAGCCCCTGGACGGTGCTCTGCCTAGCTTCCGCCGTACTTGTCGATTGTTTCTTGGTCGCCTTCTTCTTTGCTGGCATTCTCCACTCCTCCGGCGGCTTCCGACTCGGCAGCTGCCGCCTCGTTTTCTTCAACTACCATCCCGCCCTCGCCGATCAGCCTCTTGTAGTCCGGCGGGCTCGTCTTCCCCGCCAGCTCGGTCGAGAACTGGGCGATGAGAGGCAGGTACTTCCCGTAGATGTTCATCTTCCGCTGGACCGCCTCCATGCTCCCCTTCTTCGACAGGAAGATGCCGAGGCGCCTCAGCGCCTCCCTCACGGCGTTCCTGATCTCCCGCTGGATCTCTGGTCTGTCGGCGATGTACTCCTTCCCAACCGTCTTGTAGGGGATCCTGGTGCTCGCGATGTGGGTGATCACCCCCACCGGGGCGTCCTGGGGGACGTGATACCTGCGCCAGTCTACCTCCTCGTTGAGTACCTCGAAGCTGACGTCGGAGCTTTCGTCATAGAGCAGCGGGATTCTGTTGGCGAACCTGAACAGCTTGACCCCGGGCTGGAGGACCTTGCCGCCGTAGGCGACCCCCACCTCTACGAGGAAAGGGAACCCCGAGTAGGAGGATGGCGGCCTCATGACCACCGTCGAGAACTCGGGCTGGAGCTCCTTGTTGATCCCAGTGAGCAGGATCTCCTCGCCGATGGGGGAGAGCACGGCTGCGTCGGGCTGGAGGAAGTCGGGGAACCGCTGGAGCGCGTCCACTATCGCGACGATCTGGTTCGTGTTCAGCCGCTTGGGCGGGAGCCTCGGGCTGATCCCCGCGAATTCGAGGAACTTGGTGGCGATCTTGTCCCCCACCCTGTGGAAGTGGGTGACCATGAACGTCTTCATGTCGTGCTCCTCCGAAAGTTTGATTATCCGTTTGAGGGCCTCCACGTCGACGCCGTAGGGGTGCGGGAGGGTCTCCTTCGGAGCCGGTGGCATGGAGGTGGTCGCCCTCTCGTAGAAGGTGACCTGTCCCTGGGGGTCGACGAAGGTGATGTTGGCGTAGCTCGCAACCATGGCGGTCTGCTTGAAGTAGTCCCCGATCTTCTGTGACGAGCGGAGGTAATCCCCCTCGAGGATCATGTCCACCCTGGTCCCCGTAGTCCCGTCGGCGTCGCTGTTGAAGCGCTTCAGGACCATCGGCCTGTTCTCGCTGATGTCGATCATCATCTGGAACCCGTACTTCCTCTTCCCGTCCGGGGAGGAGACTATCGTCACGGGGCGGTTGGTGGTGATCTGGCCGTACAGTATGGCCATGGTGCCGCCAAGCCCGAACATCCCTCTCGATTGCCTCAGGACGTACTTCGAGCCGTAGAACACCTTCCCGAAGGCGCTGGGGACGTGCTGCGGCGCCACTCCGGGCCCGTTGTCAACGACCGTCAGGCGGTAGGGCTTGGGCTCGGGGATTTCAGGGTTGGGGTTCTCCGCCATTATCCTGACGTAGACCTCAGGGTTTATGCCCGCCAGCTCAGCCGCGTCGAAGGAGTTCTCGACAAGCTCTCTTACCGCCATGTAGAGCGCCCGCGCAGGGTTGGTGAAGCCTGCGAGGTCTCGGTTGCGGTAGAAGAATTCGGACGGTGAAATCTCTGCAAACGTCGCTCTGCTGCTCAGGCTAGGCCATCTCCTTCGTGTCTACTTCCGTTGGAATGCATACCAATAGGACTATTTCCATCTTTGCCGGAACCAGTGCCCGCCCCGCAGGTACTGACGTAAACCGGATATATGCTAATGTTCGAGTTTCCGGAGTTTCTCTTCGATCGTCTCCAGGGACGTCCCTTCCCACAGGAACATCCGCTCCATCTTCCTCTTGGTCCGCGCCTTCTGCAGCGTGTTGTATACCGTCTTGTGCTGGCTCCCCGTCGCCAAAGATCTGACTGCGTCGGAGGCCAGCTGGACCTCTGCTGCCTCCCCGATGATGGCCACTGTCCTCCCGTAGACCGATAGGTGGCACCCAGTGAGCTCTTCTATGACCCTCCTCGACTTGCCCTTCAGCCCGATGACCCTCCCGCGGATCCTCTCCAGGGAGTTGACGCTGTGGCCGGCGTAGTCGCGCAGATCGATTACCTCAAGCGCAGTCCCCTCGTCAAGCAGCCTCCTCGCCTTCTGCGGAGCGAAGCCCCTCCCGATGGCTTCGATCACCCGGGTTGCGGAGAACGGGTCGATCTTTACGGCTGACTCGGCCTTCACGGTCACCAGGCCCTCCCGGCTGTCGATGGAGAGCTTCACCCCGAGCTCTCCTTCGAGGAACCTCTTGGTGGCCCCTTCCTTCCCGATCACTGCGCCGACCCTTTCGACCGGAATCCGCACGACCTGCTCGAAGCTCATCTGGTAATCTCCTCTGCCCACTCTTCGGGGCTCTTCCCCGAGATTCCGCGCTTCCTAAAGAACCTGACCATGTTCGAGACGTCCCTCTTGAGGAATTGCACGGCCTGGGGGTGGGTAGCGAGGACGGCCGACCCCATGTCGAAGAGCACGTCACCCTCGGGGGTCTTGAAGACGTTGAACTCTGAGAAGTCGGCGTGGACCATCTTAGCCTTCCTCCACAGCGTACCGATGGTCTCGAAGGTCCACTTGTAGTCGGCCTCGTCCACCTCGGACTCGGCGAAGGTTGGGGCTGGCTGCGGGGGGACCCCGACGTACTCCATGATCAGGATGTTCTTCAGGAACGCGCGTGGTTTGGGCACCCTGATCCCTGCGGTGTCTGCGAGCTGGAGGTTCTTGAACTCCTTCCGCGTCCAGAGGTAGATCGTGTCCCTGGAGCCTGACGGGAGCTTACCGAACCTCCTGTCCCCGGCTATGTAGCTCATGCGCTTCCGGAAGTCCGAGGCTGAGACGAGGTAGATCTTGACTGCAACTGGGTCCTTTGCCCTGTCCTCACCTCGATAGACCCGGGCCTCCTTCCCCGCGCTGACGACCCCGTACAGCTCGCTCAGGTCCTTCCTCGCGATAAGCTCCTCGATGGCCAGCTGGGTCGACCTGTCGAACACCTCCTCCAGGACCTTCCTTTCATCCGAGTCCTTCCTGAGGTACCTGCTCTCCCGCTCGAAGCGCAGGAGGCGCTCTCTCATCTTGCTGGTCTCGTCTGACTCGGCCACGCGCTAGCCAGGAGTTGTTAAAATTTATACATATGAGCGAAGGCGCGGGATATTCCTGCGGGAACGGCTGGTCTCACATGTCAGAATCGAAAGATGAAGGAGTTCAGGATGAGGAACAAGCGACGCTCGGAGAGCTGGAGCGGGAGCTCAAGAACGAGAAGGAGAGGAACGCAGAGCTGCTTACGCGACTGAAGTACGCCCAGGCCGACCTGGAGAACTACAGGAAGAGGACGGACAGGGAGCTGAAGGAAGCCGGCGAGTCTGCGGCGAGGTCGCTCATCAGCAGGCTCCTCGTGGTCCAGGACGAGCTGGACCTCGCAGTGAGACATGCGGAGAAAGGCGCTGAGCGGGCAGACTTGATGGAGGGGATAGGCATGGTTCAGCGGAACCTGCTCTCTACGCTCAGGGCCGTGGGGGTCGAGAAGATAGAGGCGGTAGGGAGGCCCTTCGACCCTGCGGTGCACGAAGCGGTCGCAAAGTCTCAGGGAAACGCCAGGGGGACCGACATGGTGGTCGAGGAAGTGAGGCCGGGCTTCTTGTTCAGGGGTCAGGTCCTCAGGCCCAGCATGGTAAAAGTTGAATTGGCGTCAATAGCGGCCACTGGAGAGGCGAAGGTCAGTGAGTAGCGCAAGAGAGAAGATCATAGGGATAGACCTCGGCACCACCAACTCGGCCGCAGCCGTGGTGGAGGCAGGAAGGCCTGTGGTCGTCCCAAGCGCCGAGGGAGCGACCCCGGCGGGGAAGATGTTCCCTTCAGTGGTGGCGTTCACCAAGGACGGTCAGCTCCTGGTGGGAGAGCCCGCGAGGAGGCAGGTTGTCACCAACCCAGACGGGACGGTCTTCGAGATCAAGAGGAAGATGGGCACCGACTACCGCGTCAGCATTACTGGAAAGGACTACTCCCCCGAACAGCTCAGCTCGTACATCCTTCAGAAGATCAAGCACGACGCCGAGGTGTTCCTCGGCTATCCGGTGAAGAAGACCGTCATCACGGTCCCCGCCCACTTCAACGACAACCAGCGCCAGTCGACCAAGGATGCGGGAGAGATAGCCGGCCTGGAAGTCGTGAGGATAATCAACGAACCGACCGCCGCATCTCTCGCCTACGGGCTGGACAAGTCTGAGAAGGAGATGAAGATACTGGTCTTCAGCTTCGGAGGCGGCACCCACGACGCCACCATCATGGAATTCGGGAAGGGGGTGTTCCAGGTGCTGGCCACGTCAGGGGACACGCAGACCGGGGGCACGGACATAGACAAGGCGGTGATCCAGGTGCTCCTGGACGATTTCCGCTCGAAGACGGGTCTGGACCTGAGTTCGGACAGGACGGCCATGGCCAGGCTCAAGGAAGCGGCGGAGCAGGCTAAGATCCAGCTCTCGAACCTGACCTCCACCGACGTGGACCTGCCGTTCATCGCCAGCGACGCGACTGGGCCGAAGAACCTCCACTACACCCTGACTAGGACGAAACTGGAAGAGGTGTCGCGGCCCATAGTTGCGAAGACGGAGCAGACCATACGGAGGGTGATGAACGACGCGAAGCTTTCACCCGAACAGGTGGACAAGGTGATCCTCATAGGAGGGATGACGAGGATGCCGCTGGTTAGGAAGTTCGTCGAGGACGTCGCCGGTAAACCCGCGGAAAGAGGGGTTGACCCGATGGAAGCGGTCGCCATCGGGGCGGCCATACAGGGCGCGGTGCTGGCGGGGGAGATCAAGGACATCCTCCTGCTCGACGTGACCCCTCTCTCACTTGGAGTCGAGACGCTGGGGGGGATAACGGAGCACCTCATCGAGAAGAACGCCACGATCCCCACGAAGCGGAGCAAGACGTTCACCACCGCGGCAGACTTCCAGACGGCGGTGACCATTCACGTGGTGCAGGGGGAGAGGAGCATGGCAGCAGACAACGTGTCCCTCGGCATGTTCAACCTGGCAGGCATCCCGCCGGCGCCCAGGGGAGTCCCACAGATCGAAGTGACCTTCGACATCGACGCCAACGGTATACTGACCGTCGGAGCCAAGGACTTAGGAACCGGCAAGGAGAACAAGATCACCATCTCCGCGTCGACGAAGCTCTCCAAGGATGAGAAGGAGAGGCTAGTCAAGGAAGCGGAGTCTTTCTCCGACCAGGACAAGAAGAAGAGAGATGAAGCGGAGCTGAGGAATGAAGCTGACTCGGTCCTCTACACGACCGAGAAGACAAAGCGCGACCTCGAGGGGAAAGTCGACAAGGCGAACCTCGGCCGGATCGACGCGGCGGCCTCCGAGCTCCGGAAGGCGATAGGGGGCCAGGACACCGCCCAGATCAGAGAGAAGAACGAGGCGCTGAAGAAGGTCCTCCAGGAGGTAGGGGCGTCGGTCTACCAGCAGCAGGCCCGGAGCCAGCAGGCAGAGCCAGGCCCGCAGCAGGGGGCCCAGAACGTGAGCGACGCCGACTACAAGGTGTCTGAAGGCAAGTAGGGACGCTCAGGTTGGCTGCCAAAGACTACTACGAAGTACTCGGCGTGCCGAAGGGAGCCGCCAAGGACCAGATCAAGGACGCCTACAGGAAGCTGGCGCTCCAGTTCCACCCGGACAGGAACAAGTCCCCCGAGGCGGAAGAACGGTTCAAGGAGATCTCGGAGGCCTACGCGGTGCTCTCGGACGACGAGAAGCGGAGGCAGTACGACTCGTTCGGCAGGGAGGGGGTCTACCAGCGTTACAGTCAGGAAGACATCTTCCGCGGGGTCAACTTCGGCGAGTTCTTCCGAGGGATGGGGTTCGGGTTCGACGACATCTTCTCGCAGTTCTTCGGAGGAGGCGGCAGGCCGGGCAGGGGAGAGGACCTCACGTACCACCTCCAACTGAACCTCGAGGAGCTTGTGTCCGACTCGACCAGGGAGATCGAAATCCCGAGGACAGAGATGTGCTCCAACTGCGGCGGGAGCGGAGCCAAGCCCGGCACTTCGCCTAGGACCTGCGGGGCCTGTGGAGGGACCGGACAGGTCCAGAAGGTCCAGTCTGCGGGGTTCGCCCGGCTTGTCAGGGTCATGGCTTGCGATAGGTGCCGGGGGAGGGGATTCACCATCGACTCGCCCTGCGCTGACTGTAAGGGGAGAGGGGTCATGGAGCGGAAGCGGAGGATCAGCCTCGTGGTGCCCGGCGGACTGGAAGACGGCCATACGCTTCGGCTCAGGGGTGAGGGAGACGCGGGAGAGTCAGGGGCCCCGCCGGGCGACCTCTACATCGTCGTGAACGTGAGGCCGCACAAGACCTTTGTGAGAGAGAACAGCGACGTCTACTTCACCATAAAGATCAATGCGATCCAGGCGATGCTCGGGACCGAGGTCAAGGTCCCCACCCTCTACGGCGACGCGGTGCTTCAAATCCCCAGCGGCACTCAGCCGGGGGAGAGGTTCACCATAAAGGACAGGGGCCTCCCAAAGGTCGGAGGAAGGGGGAAGGGGAGCCAGTACGTCATCGTTAACGTGGAGGTTCCCAGGCACCTTTCAGGCGCCCAGAAGGAGATGCTGAAGAAGTTCGAGGCCTAACGCGCGAATTTGTAGATCATGAGGAAGGGAACCTCGTCTATTTCCCGCACCGCCTCGGGTGCACCCATCTTGTTCTCCACAGCCAGGGATACCGACCTCGTCCCCGCGAGGTTGATGACCGAGCAGGTGCGGATGAGCCTGAGAGCCTCCCCCTTGTCGACGACCTCCCCCGAATAGAATTCCTTCGAGAGGTGCACCTTCAGGGCGCCCTCCTCCACCGTCCTCCCCACCAGCTCTTCGTCGCACATGTTCACAAGGATGGTCCCCTTGTACTCGGCAGTCCTTACCGAGAACCCCCTCCCGTCGGGGGTCATGCCACCTTGGCCACTGACCTTGCCCCGCAGGCCTCGCACACCATGAACCACATGCGCTTGTCCTTCTCGAGATGGGTGTCGGGGCTCCCGCAGACCGGGCAGACGACGCCCTCCTTGAGGTATCTCTGGAGGAGCTGCGCGAAGGAGTCCTTGTCTTTGCGGCCGATGAAGATCGCCCTTTCGCCGTCGAGAGAGGCTGCGGTCGCGAGCTCCTTGGCAAGGTACATCAGGACCCGGGCCGAGTCACGCCTGAGGAGCTTGGGGAACTCTGCGTAGTTCCGGAAGATGGTCTTGTTACCGACCCAGATTACGTCCGGCTCTGGTAGCTCCAGCCTGAGGGCTCCGGATTTTTTGGCGTCTTTGTCCAGCCCTGACCTGGCCCTGGAGAGCAGCTCCTCGTATGAATGGGGCATCGGACGAATCCGCCGTTCTTGGTATTTCAAGTCTTCTGGCAGGGCGGGAAGGTTCGCGTGAAGTCAAAAGATTAAATCGGAAACGCCGGGAGGCGGGCTGTGAAGCCGAGGGCGGAGTTCGGCGTCTTTGGCGGCTCTGGATTCTACAAGTTTGCGAAAGGGGCGCGCGGGGTGTCGGTGGCGACCCCCTACGGCAAGCCCAGCGCGAAGGTCACGCTCTCCGAGGTTGAAGGGAAGAAGGTGGCGTTCCTGCCGCGGCATGGGGTCCACCACGAGTTCCCTCCTCACATGGTGCCATACAGGGCCAACCTGTTCGCGTTCAAGAAGCTCGGAGTGGGCCGGATAATCGCCCCCAACGCGGTGGGGAGCCTGAAGAGCGAGGTGGGGCCCGGGGACCTCGTCTTCTGCGACCAGTTCGTGAACTTCACTACGGGGAGGAAGGACACGTTCTACGACGGGCCGCTCACCACCCATGTCAGCACCGCCTCGCCGTACTGCCCCCAGATGAGGAGGACGGCGGTGGAGGCAGCGCAGATGCTCGGGCTGAAGTTCCACGCAGCAGGGACCGTGGTGGTAATCCAGGGACCTAGGTTCTCCACCAAAGCCGAGAGCAGGTTCTTCTCGAGGCAGGGATGGGATGTGATCAACATGACCCAGTACCCGGAGGTCGTCCTTGCCAGAGAGCAGGAGATGTGCTTCCTCAACATCTCGCTGGTCACAGACTACGATGCGGGGCTGGAGGGGGATCCCACGGTGAAGGCCGTCTCGCATGAAGAGGTCATCAAGGTGTTCAACAGGAACCTGGAGAACCTGAGGAAGTTGATCGAGCAGCTCGTCAAGCGCCTCCCGGCGGACCGCACCTGCGGGTGCGGATCGGCGCTGGAACATGCGAGGCTGACAGCGTAGTGGGGAGCCTCGAAGCCGACGTTAGAAAGTCGATCAGGACCATACCTGACTACCCGAAGAAGGGCATCCCATTCAAGGACCTCACAACTCTCTGGAGGAACGGGAAGCTGAACAGGAGGGTCGCCGACGCGCTGGAGAAGAAGTGGAAGGGCGCGAAGCTCGACAAGGTGGTGGGCATAGAGGCCCGGGGGTTCATAGTGGGGGCGCCCCTCGCCGACAGGCTCGGCTTGGGGTTCGTCCCTGCGAGGAAGGTAGGGAAGCTCCCGGCGAAAAAGGTCAGCGTGAACTACGAGTTGGAATACGGGAGGCAGGGGCTGGAGATGCACTCTGACTCCATCTCCAAGGGAGACAGAGTGCTCGTGGTGGACGACCTCCTGGCGACGGGTGGGACCTCGAAGGCGGCGGCCACACTCGTGGAGAGGCTCGGCGGCAAGGTCGTGGGTTTCGCGTTCGTCACGGAGCTGAAGTCTCTCAATGGAAGGCGCAAGCTGGCAGGCTACGACGTCTATTCCCTTGCGAAGTATGACTAGGGACAGGCCCCCCATCGGGGTGATCACCGGCACCGGCGTCACGGAGCACTTCGAGCTCAGCGGACCCAAGACGGTCAGGACCCGCTTCGGCACGGCGGTGGTCTATCCCCACCCTGAGGCAGGGTATGTCATCATAGCGAGGCACGGGGCCGCGCACAAGGCTCCGCCCCACGGCATCAACTACAGGGCAAACATCGCAGCCTTCGAGCAACTCGGGGTCGAGGAGGTTATCGCCACCAGCGCCGTCGGGTCGATGAACCAGGGGTTCAGGGTGGGGGCGGTCGGCCTTATCGAGCAGTTCCTCGACTTCACGAAGCGCAGGCAGACGACATTCTTCGAGGACAAGGTAGTGCACACGGACATGACGTATCCATACAGCAGGCACATCAACCTGGAGCTGAGCGTGGCGGCGAGGAGGATGGGCCTGGAACTCCACCAGCACCTCGTCTACGTGTGCGCAGAGGGGCCGAGGTTCGAGACAGCGGCTGAGATCAAGATGTACAAGATACTCGGTGGGGATGTGGTAGGGATGACCGGGGTCCCCGAAGTGGTCCTGGCCAATGAGAAGGGGATCGGATACGCGTCGGTCGTGATAGCGACCAACTGGGCGGCAGGGATGCAGGCGAAGGTGAGCCATGGAGAGGTCCTTAAGGTGATGAAGAGGTCGGGGAGTACGGTCAGACAGTTGATAGAGGCCACCGTCGCAGGGCTGCGGGGAGAGAAGAGATGACAAAGGTAGCGGATGCAAAGCTGAGCCGGGACGGGGAGAGGAACTTCCTGTGGGCGAAGGCGCACATGGGGGCGCTCACCAACCTGGCAGAGAAATATGGCAAGTCCAGGCCGCTCGAGGGGGTCAAGGTCGGGGTCTGCCTACACGTTACGAAGGAAACCTCTGTCCTAATCGACGCCCTGCTGACGGCGGGCGCCGACGTCAAGCTCGCCGGAGCCAACCCGCTTTCCACCCAGGACGACATAGCGGCGTACCTCTCGACCCGAACCGACGTATGGGCATGGAGGGGCCAGTCGCCGAAGGACTACAACTGGTGCATCGGACAGGTGTTGGGGGCTCGGCCAGAACAGCTCATTGACGATGGGGCGGACCTACACGTCGCGGCGCATGTGGAGAAGGCCAAGGGGATCGTCGGGGGGTCGGAAGAGACGACGACCGGAGTCATGAGGCTGAAGGCGATGGAAGCCGAGGGGAAGCTGGCCTACCCGGTCATCGCGGTGAACGACGCGAAGACCAAGTTCATGTTCGACAACAGGTATGGGACGGGGCAGAGCACCCTGGACGGCATCATGAGGGCGACCGCCCTCCTGCTCGCCGGCGTCAAGGCCGTGGTAGTCGGCTATGGATGGGTGGGGAAGGGGGTTGCGATGAGGGCCCGGGGGATGGGGGCAAGGGTCACCGTGGTGGAAGTGGACCCCGTGAAGGCGCTGGAAGCCCACCTGGACGGGTTCGACGTCTCGGACATCGACGCAGCCGCCCGCGAGGGACAGCTCTTCGTAACGACCACGGGACAGAAGCATGTGATTCCCTACTCCGCGGTCGAGAAGATGAAGGAGGGAGCGATACTCTCCAACGCCGGGCATTTCGACGTCGAGATCGACGTGAAAACCATGATGTCGAAGGCGAAAGGGGTGAAGGAGGTCAGGCCGAATGTTGACGAGATCACCCTCCCGTCAGGGAAGAGGGTGTACCTGGTCGGGAAGGGGAGGATCGCGAACCTCGTGGCAGCCGAAGGTCACCCTCCGGAGGTGATGCAGATGTCCTTCGCCAACCAGATGATGGCCGCGATCCGCATCCACGGAGAGCATGACAAGATGCAGAAACGGGTGTACGGCGTCCCTGCAGAGCTGGAGGACGAGGTCGCCAGGGCGGCCCTGAAGTCCATGGGCATCTCAATCGGCGCCCAGACCAGAGAACAGAGGGAGTACGCCAAAAGCTGGGAAATCTGAGCCAAGGTTTATACTGAAAGGGGCTGGGTCGGAACCAGCCGTGGAAAGGACAACGAAGCGAAGGCGCGTGCTCGTCCTATGCGCCCTCCCGTACACGAACGCGGTCCCGCACGTTGGGAACATAGTGGGATCCCATCTCCCGGCCGACATATTCGCGAGGCACTGCAGGCTCAGGGGGTACGAGACCCTCTTCGTGGGAGCGACGGATGAGAACGGGACGCCGACCGAAGTCGCCGCCCTGGAGCTGGGGATAACCCCGAGG
This sequence comes from Nitrososphaerota archaeon, assembly GCA_028866945.1. Lineage (GTDB taxonomy): Archaea > Thermoproteota > Nitrososphaeria > Nitrososphaerales > Gagatemarchaeaceae > UBA183. The sequence goes on along the minus strand of JAGWHE010000009.1, from coordinate 20,236 downwards.
GAGCTCACCGACGCCCTCTACCAAGTCCACAGGGACATCTACTCGTGGTTCTGCATCTCCTACGACAACTTCACCCGGACGTCAACCCCCATCCACCATAAGACGACGCAGGAGTTCTTTCTCGAGATCTACAAGAAGGGCTTCGTAAGCGAAGGGGAGCTGCGCCTCCCGTTCTGCGAGAAGGACAAGATCTTCCTCCCCGACAGATACGTGCAGGGGACCTGCCCTGTATGTGGGTACGAGTTCGCCAGGGGGGACCAGTGCGAGCGGTGCTCCACGCTCCTCGACCCGATTCAGCTCGTGAACCCAAGGTGCAAGATCGACGGCAGCATCCCGGTCTGGCGAGACAGCAGGCAGCTGTTCCTGGAGCTGGGAAAGGTCCAGGGGAAGCTGGAGCAGTGGATAGGGACGAAGAAGGAGTGGAAAGAACAGGTCACGTCTCTTGCGCTGGGGTGGCTGAAGGAGGGCCTCAAGAAGCGCTCGATAACAAGGGACCTCAGGTGGGGGGTGCCGGTCCCCTTGAAGGACTACGGCGACAAGGTGTTCTACGTGTGGTTCGACGCGCCCATCGGCTACGTCTCCGCCACCAAGGAGTGGGCGGAAGCGAACGGCAAGCCGGAGTATTGGAAGAAGTTCTGGCTCGACGAGGGCGCGGAGATCTACAACTTTCTGGGGAAGGACAACATCCCGTTCCACACCATCTTCTGGCCAGGGATGCTCTTCGCACATGGCGGGCTGAACCTCCCCTACGACGTCGTCGGGCTCCAGTTCTGCAACTATGAAGGGGACAAGATATCCAAGAGCCGCAACTGGGGGATATTCTGCGAGAGGGTCCCGGAGGCCGGGCTGGACCCCGACATCTGGCGGTACTACCTCATCAGCATAATCCCGGAGACGAGGGACACCGAGTTCAAGTGGGAGGACTTCAAGAGCAAGGTGAATAATGAGCTCGTGGCCAACATAGGCAACTTCATCCACCGGACCACGACGTTCGCATGGAACAACTTTGGGGGGGAGGTCACCTCGCATAGGAGGACCAAGGAGGAAGAAGAACTGTTGGCCAAGGTCAGTGTGCTCGCCGACGAGGTAGGGAAGCTCCTTGACGAAGTGAGGTTCAGGGACGCGCTGGCAAGGGTGCTCTCCATCGCCGACCTGGGAAACGAGTTCTTTCAGCGGAAGCAGCCTTGGAAGCTCGTTAAGGATGACCGGGGAGAGTGCGAAGAGGTCATACACACGTGCCTGTCGATCTGCGAGTCGGTCGCCATGCTGATTGACCCCTTCCTCCCCAAGTCTTCTGAGAAGATACTCGCGGGGCTCGGGTCGCCGTCCCCGAGCGCCGAAGCCCTAGGGAAGATTCGGGAGACGATCAGGCTGAATGGGAAACCTGAAGTTCCTTTCAGGAAGCTGGAAGACGCTCAGATAGAGCGTGCGAAGTCCCTGGCCACCAAGAGCAAGCCCGTGAGCGACTACTTCGCGAAGAGATAGGCTGGCTCAGTCGAAGGACGGCAGCGCCTCGAGCCCTCCGGGGAGGGCCATGTCCATCTCGTCGTCCAGGCATCTGTCGCCCAGGACCTTGGCCAGAGGGTCATAGTCGTCGTACTTCGTCGACTTGAAGCCGGATGCGAGCAGGCTGACCTGGAGCTGAGCCGCACCGGTGTAGTCCACGGCGTACTCCACGTCGATGCTCTTGTTGTCCATGATCGAGCCCAGTCGCCCTACCGCCAGGCCCACCTCCTGGGCTGAAAGACTCTCGTCGGCGTTGAGACTGACCACCGCGTGCCCCGCCTCCCTGGCTTCTGCGAGCTTGCCGATGGACACCACGGCGCCTGCCAGTGCGTCCTCGGCCTTGTCAGCCGCCCCGCTGCTGGAGACCCCCAGGAGGGAATACCCGTCCTGGACGACCGCGCCGAGGAGCTTGTTGAGCCCCAGGGGCTTTGTGTTCTCCGTCGCCTTGGAGAGGAGGGAGCCAAGGGCTTTCACGACCGCCTTGTTTGCCGTGTCGTAGAGGTTCGCCAGAGTCGTGTCTTCGGGCGAGGACCTCATGAGAGTGTCATTGTCGACGACTACGACCCCCTTTGAGGCGGAGCGGAAGCGCCGCAGCGACACCCCGGCGTAGAACTTCATCTTCTTCTCGAACTCGAATGGCATCACAGCCACCCCCACCGCTGTCGACCCGCAACCCTGGGCGATTGAAGCGACCATTGGAGCCAGACCGCTCCCCGTCGCGCCTCCGAGACCGGCGACGATGAAGACCACGTCGGAACCTTCCAATGCGTCCCGGACCCTGCTCGTGGAACCCAGCGCGAGCCCTCGCACCGATGCCGGGGTAAGCTTCTGGTCTATCGGGGAGTCGACCAAGATGGTGTCCTTCGAGTCGACGGTGGAGAAGTCACCGTCGTCGCAGGATACGTATACGTACCTGTCGATGAGCAGGGACCTTCGGCTCAACAGAGAGACGATCTTGACCCCCGCGCTTCCTATCCCTACGGCAGTCACTTGATTATTGACAGTCAATTCTGGGGCGCACACCTAGCTGACACTGCGCATAAACAAACCCACCACTGAATATTGTTGACGACGAAGTAGTTTTTGTTTACCCGGATTCGATTGATATGTCGAGCTCACTTGATGAGCTTCGGCACCATGTCTTCCTGGTTGACCAGTCGGTTCACCAGGTCGTCCATCATGTGCCCTGAGCAGTCTACCCTGACGCTCAGCACGCCGTCAACGGCCAGCGCCGCGCCCCTGATGGCCCTCCCGGTGTCGACGGCATTAGGACTGTATGCAGCGAGCGGCTGGAATCTGATCCTAATCGCACCCGTCGTTGTCTCAGAGACTTCGGTCACTATGTTCAGTTCTCCGAACTTCCTGTTGGTCTCCTCGTCTACGATGCTGTTCAGCCTCTCGGCGACGCGCTTTGAGAGCTCGCTTGGCAATGGGAGCAACTCGGAGTTTCGGAGCCTATATGACTTTTGGGCTCACCAGTGCACCCTCAGGGTCATCGGGTGCGAAGCCTTCACTTCGTCCACCTTCCCCACGCTGGTGTTTCTGGGGACCTCGCCGAGATTCCCGTCCTTCAGCTTGCCGTAGATCTCGTTGAGCGCTGCGGCGTACTCGTCAAGCATCTCGAGAGGTTCCGACTCTGTGGGTTCTATCATCAGGGCTTCGTGTACTATCAGGGGGAAGTAGACGGTGGGGGCGTGCATGCCGTAATCGAGGACGGCCTTGGCCACGGACATGGCCGCGCCAGGGAGTTCGCTCTTCACGGAGACCACCGCCTCGTGTTTTCTGCGCATCCCCTTCCCATGGGAGGCGGGGAAGGCGTCCGGGTCGAGGCTCTTCCACAGGTAGTTGGCGGCGAGGACCGCGAGTGAAGACACATCGGCGAGGCCCGACGCGCCGAGGAGGCGGATGTAGATGTAGGCCCGGAGGAGGACCGCGGAGTTCCCCACGAACCCCTTCAGAGGCCCGATCGAATGCTTCAGGTCGTAGTCGAGAGAATAGCCTGTCTTCCCCTTTGACACCACAGGGACCGGCAGGTACTCGGCCAGCTTCCTGGTGACCCCCACAGGCCCGGCGCCAGGACCGCCGCCTCCATGGGGGGTGGCGAAGGTCTTGTGGAGGTTGAGGTGAACCACGTCGAACCCCATGTCTCCGGGGCGGGCCCTGCCCAGGAGGGCGTTCATGTTGGCGCCGTCGTAGTACATCAGCCCCCCCGCCCGGTGGACAGCGGAGCTGACCTCGGCCACCTCGCCCTCGAAGAGGCCGAGTGTGTTCGGGACCGTGAACATCATCCCCGCGGTCTTCTCGGAGCAGAGCTCCGCCACCGACTTGGCCCTCACCTGCCCGTCCTCGTCGGAGGGGACCTTGACCACCTTGAACCCGGCCATGGCTGCGCTCGCAGGGTTAGTGCCGTGGGCCGAGTCGGGGACGAGTATCTCATCCCTCCCGGCGCCGCCGTGGTCCATCAGGTACTTTCTGATCATCAGGACCCCGGCGAGTTCCCCCTGGGCTCCGGCGGCGGTCGATAGGGAGAATCGGCTCATCCCGGTGATCTCACTGAGGTAGCGCTCGAGCTCGTAGAAGATGGAGAGGAGCCCCTGGGCTGTCTCCGCCGGCTGGAGGGGGTGGGCATGTTTCATCCCGTCGGAGCCGGCTATCATCTCCGAGACCTTGGGGTTGTACTTCATCGTGCAACTCCCGAGAGGATACATCCCGAGCTCGACGGAGAAGTTCATCTGAGAGAGCCTGTTGAAGTGCCTGAGTACCTGGAGCTCGGAGAGCTCGGGGAGGTTCACGGAGTCTCTTCTGAGGGAAGGCGGGACCAGCGAAGCCGGGTCCTTGAACCGGGACTTGATCTGTCTGTCAGTCGGGACAAGGTTCCCGACCCGTCCCGGCCTGCTCAGCTCGTTGATGAGCGGCTCGTCCCAGGCAGCCTGGGTGAACCTCTTCAAGCTACAGAGCCTCCTCCAATGCGGCCCCGAGCCTTTCGATGTCGTCCCGGCTGTGGACCTCGGTCACGCAGAAGGTACCGGCCTCGGAGCCGAGGCCGAAAGACTTCGCCACGGGGTAACCCGCCAGCACCCCCTTCCGTGCGAGGCGCCTGAACACCGCCTCTGCTTTCGCCTTCTTGTATGAGACCACGAACTCCTTGAAGTAGGCCCCCCTGAAGTGTGGAGACGTGACCCCCCTGATCTGTGAAAGGCGCTTCGCCGCATAGTGGGAGTTCGAGATGACTGTCTCTCCAAGTGACCGGAACCCCTCCTTCCCCAGCAGGGAGAGGTAGCTCGCCGCAGCCAGGGCCATGAGGGACTGGTTGGTGCAGACGTTGGAGGTGGCAGCCTCCCTGCGGATGTGCTGCTCTCTGGCCTGCAGTACCATGGCGAAGGCCTTCCTCGTGGGGTCCGAAGCCGAAGTGGTGAGACCGATTAGCCTCCCCGGCATGCTCCGGGCTAACTTGATGTCCCTGACGGCGAATATTCCGAGGTGAGGGCCTCCGTAGTTCATGGCGATCCCCAGGGGCTGCCCCTCGCCGACGACGATGTCTGCGCCGTAGGCTCCCGGTTCCTTCACGAGTGAAAGGGAGATGGGGTCCACCCCCACGATTGAAAGGGCCCCGGCGGACCGCGCCTTCGCGACCAGCTCGGCTATCCCGTCTTCAATCACCCCGAAGTAGTTCGGATTCTCGACGTAGAGGCACGCGACGTCTTCGCCGAGCTTCTGCTCCAGGTCGTCGAGGTCAAGGGTGCCTCTGGTCCGGTCGAAGGCCACGGTCTCCAGTTTCAGCCCCATTGGCTCGGTGTAGGTCCTGATCACCGACCTCCTCTGGAGCCCCGAGCTCCCCGCAAGCAGGACCCTCTTCCTCCCCGTGACCCTGCCAGCCATCCTGACGGCCTCGCCCGCGGCGGAGGCCCAGTCGTACAGAGAGCTGTTGCATGCCTCCATCCCCAGGAGGTCGCACATCAGGCTCTGATACTCGAAGAGCGACTGCAGCATCCCCTGGCTGATCTCGGCCTGGTAGGGTGTGTATGCCGTGTAGAACTCCTGCCTGGAGGTGATCGACTCGACCGCGGCAGGGACGTAGTGGGGCCAGACCCCCCCGCCCAGGAAGCAGAGGGTTCCGGGGGGCGTCCTGTTCTGGGCGAGCCGAGCCTGGACCTCGCGCCTGACTTCGTACTCGGATGCGCCTTCGGGGAGCCTTAGCTTCCGGCCGAGCCTCACGTCCTGGGGGATGTCCGAGAAGAGTTCGTCTATGGATTCGGCTCCGGCCTTCTCGAGCATCTTGGCCACGAGCGCCTCGTCGAGGTTCGGGAGGAGCGGATGACGCCTAGGAGCGTCTCGCATTTCCCTTTCGCCGAAAAACGCTTAAAATAAGAACGTAGCGGCGAGGGGCCAACTCCCTTGAAGCGTTTGGTGACGGCGGCCCTTTTGTTCCTGCTCGTCCTGGCGTTCCTGCCTTCCCTGGGGATGGCGGACGCCCAGGGGGCGCCTCAGTTCCACGTGAGGAGCCTCTACACGCTGAACCGGTACGGGTACGCCACCGTCAATGAGACAGTCAACATCGCCAACAACGGCACCGTGGCCATACAAGTGCCCAGCGTCACAATAGGGTTCGGGAACCTTTCGTCTGACGTGGTTGCCGCGTCGGTTACGCCGGGCTTCTCGGTCGGGTCGCCTCCGTCCACGGGAGGGCCGTTCACGGTGACGGGCAGCCAGTCGATCCAGGCCGGGGCCAACGTGACGTTCGTATTGAGCGCCCTGCTCAACAACGTGGTATCGACGGCCAAGAACGGGAGTCTGGAGGTGCTTACCCTTTCCTCTCCTTCCATCAGCGTGCCGGTGGCAAGGATAGTGAACGTCGTGAGGATGCCTACGTCGACTTCGTTCAAATCGAGCCCCCAGGGCCTGACTGCGACCCTGACCGGCAGCAACAACACCTACTCTGCGACTGCCACCAACGTCACTCCCTCGGCCGTGACGTCCGTGAGGGCGATCCTGCAGTCGACGGTCCAGGACTTCAATCCGCTGCGCGTCTTTTCCGCTCAGAGGACGATATCCGCTGCGGCGAACGGGACCCCGGTGGTCACCGACGAGATCCAGTTCAAGAACCTCGGAACCACGCCGCTCCTGCAGATCTACTTCTCGCTGCTGAACCTCCCCACCAGCAAGATCACGATCATCACGGCGACGGCGACAGAGCCGGTCCTCCTCTCGCCGTTCACCGCTACGCTGGTCGGCGGAGCGCTGCAACTGGGACCCCCCTTGGTGATAGGGTACCCGAGCGACGGCATCCAGCCGGGGTCTGTCTTCACCCTCACTTACCAGTACCCGCTGTCGTCAAAGTACTTCACCGTCTCGGGGGGGCAGGTCTCGGTGAACATACCCGACTCCCCACCTGTGAGCGCCTTCGTCGGCTCCTACAACATCACTCTCACGCTGCGTCAGGGAGCGAAGGCAGTGCAGGGCGCCCCCACAAGGTTGTCGTCTGTGACCCCCTGGCAGACCGGCACCACGTCCTTCGCCTACAGCCTTTCTCCAGGGCTATTCATCGAGGGCGGGATACCGGTCGCTTCGGTGGTGTTTGTCCTGCTGCTGATCGGCCTCTTCGTCGCGAGGACAACTTCCGTGGAATCGGAGGGAGGCGAGGGCGAGGAGTCAGCGGAGTCTTCGTCAGAACAGGCGTCCAGCATGATCAACGCCTTCGACGAGAAGACCGACCTCATCAACGGGCTGTGGCAGGAGATCGAAGGGAAGGACCCGAACGAGTTCGACAAGGCATACTTCGACGAAGTGCGCGGGAGGCTTGACGTCTTCCGGAGCAAGGCGCTCGCGAGGCTCAACGAAGTCAAGCAAAAGTCGACCAGCCAGAAGTTCTTCGAGGTGGTCAACCAGATACAGGTGACCGAGCGTGAAGTGGACAGGGCGGCCAAGGACAAGCTGAACCTGTACCAGCAATACTATCTCAAGCAGATGAGGAAGGAGGTCTTCGACAGGCTGCTCCCCCAGTACACCAGGAGGCTGGAGAAGGCCCTCAACCAGCTTTCAGACGAGCTCCACACCGTCCAAAGAGAAGCGAAACTGCTGTAGCCGGCCCAGACCGGGGGCAGATTTATGAATCGGAAGGACGGAGTAAGCCCAGCCATGAGTGAGAGGACAGAGAAGCTTGTGATAATAGGGTCGGGTCCCGCTGGGCTGACCGCAGCCATCTACGGCTGCAGGGCGGACCTCGAGCCGCTGGTCTTCATGGGGACGAAGTACGGGGGCCAGCTGATGCTGACCAGCGAGGTGGAGAACTTCCCCGGGTTCCCCGACCCGGTGCTCGGTCCGGACCTGATTTCCAGGATGAAGAGCCAGGCGGAGAGGCTCGGGGCAAGGCTGGTCCAGGACGACGTGGTGAAGGTCAACTTCAAGTCGTACCCATTAGAGATTCACACAGCCGGGGGGGTCACCAAGGCCCTTTCGGTGATAATCGCGACCGGGGCGAATCCAAGGAGGCTCGATCTGCAGTCAGAGATGAGGCTGATGGGGAAGGGGGTCTCGAACTGCGCGGTCTGTGACGCCTTCTTCTTCAGGGGGAAGAAGGTCGCCGTGGTCGGCGGAGGGGACACGGCAATGGAAGAGGCGACTTTTCTGACCAAGTTCGCCACTTCGGTCCAGGTGATCCACAGGAGGAGCGAGCTCAGGGCGAGCGCGGCCATGAAGAAGGAGGCCCTCAACAACCCGAAGATCAGCTTCGTCTGGGACAGCGCCGTGACCGACGTCCTGGGGGAGGCGAAGGTACGGGGGGTCAAGGTCAGGAACCTGAAGTCGGGGAGGGAGGGCGAGCTCGAAGTGGACGGGCTGTTCGTCGCCATCGGGTACGACCCCAACACCGAGATCTTCAGGGGGCAGGTGGAACTGGACGCGAAGGGGTATGTGGCGATCCATAACGGCACCGAGAGCAGCGTCCCCGGCGTGTTCGTCGCCGGCGACGTCCACGACTTCCGCTACAGGCAGGCGATCACCGCAGCCGCCGACGGGTGCAAGGCCCTCCTCGACGCGGAGAAGTTCGTAAAGCGGAAGCTCGAAGTCACCGTGGCTAGCTGATCACCGAGACGAACCTGTCCTCGGCGAAGGACCTGCTCAGGGGCCCTACTATTGGGGTGGCGTGGCCGCAGAACCTGCACCTGTTCTTCTCGTCCAGGTTGTACTCCAGGATCTCGTACCCGTATCTCTTGATCAGGACCCCTTTGCACCCCGGGCAGTAGGTGCTCTCGTCGGGGTGCCCAGGGACGTTGCCGATGTAGACGTAGTTCAGCCCCGCGTCCCTTCCAACTTTGACGTGCTTCTCAAGGGTCGCAACTGGGGTCCACGGGAAGTCCATCATCTTGTAGTCGGGGTGGAATCTCAAAAAGTGGACGGGGGTGTCGGGGCCGAGGTTGTCGTATACCCAGCGACACATTTTGGACGCAGCCTCGAGCGACTCTCCGGCCCTGGGGACAATCAGGTCGGTGATTTCGACGTGTACCTTCCCCCGGCGTTTGATCTCCAGTAGCGTCTGGTAGATGGGGTCCGCGTCGGGAATGCCGATGTAGCTCCTGACGAACTGCGTCTCGCCGCTCCCTTTGAAGTCCACGGTTATGCAGTCGAGGAAGTCATCCATCATGGCAACGGTCTCTGGTGTGTCGTACCCGTTGGAGACGAAGATGTTGAAGAGGCCCTTCGACCGCGCCAGTCTCCCGACGTCACGGGCGTATTCCATGAAGATGGTCGGCTGGTTGTAGGTGTAGGCGACCCCTTCGCACCCGTGGGCAAGAGCCTGGTCGACCATGTCTCCCGGCGCAGCCTCGACCCCTTCGATCTTCCTTCGCTGGCTGATGTCGTAGTTCTGGCAGTAGCGGCAGAGCCAGTTGCACCCCGAAGTCGCGAGCGAGAAGATCTTCGAGCCTGGCCGATAGTGGACCACGGGCTTCTTTTCGATGGGGTCGATGTGACCTGCCATCACCCTGCCGTAAACCAGCAGGTAGAGCTTCCCCCCCACGACCCCTCGGACGCCGCAGAGGCCGACCTGCCCCTCGCCGACCTGGCAGAGCCGGGCGCAGGCGGTGCACTGCACCTTGCCGTTCGGCAGGTTGCGGAACAGCTCCGCGGCCTTGCCCACCGGCTCCGTGAGCCTGGTTCCCTGGGACATTGCATGAGAAGAAGCTCGGCCGACCATTAAGGATTGCAGGCGCCCCTCTGTTTTGAGAATCGCCAGGCAATGGTTATAACATATGTTATTGCCGCAGGCCAGAAGTCCTGCACCTTGGTCGACCTGATCGAGCTGACCCTCTTGGGGAGCCTGGCGGGGTTCACCATCTTCCTCGGGCTACCGGTGGCATTACTCGGGGTGGGGGACAGGACGAGGGGGTTCCTGAATGCGTTCGCCGTCGGGATCCTGATGTTCCTGATCGTCGACGTCTTCAGCCATGCCTGGGATCTTACTACCGCTACCGCGACTTCTGCCTTCCAAGGGACGGGCTCGGTCGAGACCGCGGCCGCGAACCTTGCTCTGATGTTCGGAGGACTGACCCTCGGACTGCTCGGTCTGGTCGCCTACGAGCGGAGGTACATAGGCAAGAGCCAGGAAGGGGTCGAGCCGGGCAAGGTCTCGACCATGACAGCCCTCGGCATAGGAGCGCACAACCTGAGCGAGGGGTTGGCCATCGGACAGTCCTTCGCGTTCGGAGCCATCGGGCTCGGGCTTGTGCTGGTGGTGGGGTTCGCCGCGCACAACGCCACCGAGGGGTTCGGAATCACGGCGCCCTTGACGGGGCTGAGCCCCAGGCCGAAGACGTCGTTTCTGGCCAAGGTGCTGTTCATCGGCGGGACTCCCACCCTCGTCGGGACGCTGCTGGGAAGCACATTCTTCTCTCCGCTGGCGTATGTGTTCTTCCTCTCTCTGGCCGGAGGGGCCCTGGTCTATGTCACCATGCTGATGTTCAACACCGGGAGGCGGCGATTCAGCAGCGGGCTGATGATGAATGGGATATTCTTGGGACTCTGCGTCGGATTCCTGACAGACCTGATAGTGTCGCTGGGCGGAGCGTAGCACACTGGCCGAGCGAGCCTGCCAGGGACCATCCGAGGCAATCCATCGGCTTCCAGTCATTGGCCGAGCCGTGCCCAGCGGAGATGCCCCCTGCCACCTGGAAGGGCGTCCTTGTGGTCGCGGCCGCCGTGGTCGGGTTCCCGACCTGGAGGGTCGGCGTGACCCACAGAACTCCCAGCAAGTAACTGTGCTGCAATTGGTTGTCCTGGAGGTACTAGTTTCGCCGATCGACTGGAAACGTGGATAGCCCGGCTAGGATTCGAACCTAGGTCGCCGGCTCCAAAGGCCAGCATCCTTGACCAACTAGACGACCGGGCTGCAGGATGAAGCACGGAGCGGTGATGATTTAGGCTTGATTGGCCGATTTCTCGATGTGAGCGGCTATCTTGGGGACGGGGTCTTCCATCGAGTCGAGGACACGCTTCGCCCTCTTGGCGTACTGCTTCCTAAAGGAGTCAGCCGTGAGCCGCTTCGCCTCGCCCGCGAGGTCGGAGGCAGACAGCGCCCTTCGGAGCAACCCAACTGACTGGAGATATCGATCTGTGTACAAAGAGCCCTGGAAGGCCGAGATAGTCGGGACCCCCATCAACGCTGCCTCGGCGTTCATGGTACCCCCCATTCCCACAAACAGGTCGGTCTCCGCGAGGAGGTCGTGTCCGCTTACGACGTCGGCGGGGACGGTCCACTTCGTCCCGAACCTGGACCTCACTTCTTCGACCTGGTAGTCGTATCTGCAGAGGGCGACCCTGTTGGCGTCGGGAAATGTGCCCAGAAGCGACTCTAGTACTTTGTCCACCCAGGTCATGTCGGCCTTCGCCAAGTAGGGAGCGTCACTCTCCTGGACGCGAACCGTGATGGTTTTCTTCCCTGGGTCTAGATCTGGGACCGGACCGGGAAGCGGCTCCCGCTTGAGCCATGCGGCAGGGTCGAGCGCCCGGTAGGTGGTGATCTGGCCCCTGCGGATACCGAAAGGCGCCCAGGCGCTGTATGGTATGACCCAGGGGCAGAGGAGGTGGTGGCTCAGAGGGATGGAGAGCCTCCCCGCCACCTCGGAGTGAGGAGAGTCGTTCACGGCCACGTGCCTGACTCCCAGACCGAAGGCAATGCGGGCGCACACGGCGGAGGCGATCGAGACAGCGACCTGGGGGTCGAACCTCTTGACCAGAGGGATCAACTCTGCCTGGCGCCGGGTGGCGGCTGTCAACTGGTCCTCTTGTCCTCGTGTCCCCCTGTCACCGACGTACTCGAGCTTCAGTCCCGCCCGTTCAGCCAGGGGCCCGACTTCGCGGTACCTGCGCGATGTCGCCAGGACGTCGGCTCCCGAGCCCCTTAGGGTGTCGATTATCGGCTTGAAGAAGAGAACCTGTTTCGGCGTCAGGATGTCAAACCATGCGCGCAACGCCAGCTCCTCGCGCATTCCGGCTTCGCCTAGATACTAATCCGTTTGCCCCCTTTCAAAGTATAATACTAAACCGCCGGCGAGTTAGGCGGAGCTTTTGCCAAAGATCAAGGTCGCGATGTACGGGCTCACGAGCGAGGCCTACAAGCTGGCCGCCGACCTTGTCGACCGCGCGCAGGTGACAATTATCGACGAGACTCTTCAGATGGCAATGGACATCGAGCCAGGGTTCCTGAAGAAGAACCCCAACCTCCAAGAGGTGATGTCCGAGGAGCCGCTGCTGAGCTTCAAGCCCCTGGAGCAGGTGCTCGGAGATGCGCAGGTGGTCTTCTTCACTCCCAAGCTCAGGAGACCTTCGGACGAGACCCTGATCGAGGCGGGGTCCAAGTTGCGGGACCTGTCGAAATATCTCTCAAGGGGGGTGAACCTGGTCAACTCGCTCCCTACGGCCCCGGGTGGCAACTCGGAGAACATCATGGCAGTGGAGAAGCAGACGGGCCTGCAGGTCGGTTCGACCCTGACCTACGCCTACATGCCCCTCAGGCCCAGGGATCCGAAGCCGGCGGTGGTCTCGGCCGCAGGGCTCCAGGAGAAGGGTCCGCTTCAGGCACTTGGGTACATGCCCAATTCCCAGAATGTGTTCTCGGCCGAACTGGAATACGCGTCGGGGGTCATGGAGGCGGCCGTGGCGTCCGTCACCGAGATAGAAATGGCGAGGAGGGCGCGCGAGGCAAGGGTCACGCTGCAGAGGAAGTCGGAGGTGTACCTTGACGAGTTCTCGAAGCACCTGTTCGAGCTGAAGGCGATCCAGGCAAGCGAAGATACCGGTGAGGCCATCGCCTACCTCGCGGGCGCGACGCTGAAGAGCTTCGACAACTACGTGAGATACGTGGTTGACGAGACCAGGGAGGTGCTGAAGGAGAAGCAGTTGAAGGCCAGCAGGACCAGGATAACGCTTCTCTGGAGCCTCGACAGGTATGAGATGCGCGGCGAGCGGCTGCAGGTCGCAGAAAGCATACAGCAGAGGCTGCGGGACTACGTGACCGATGTAGACATCGTGTCGGGTTCGAGGGGGAAGGGAGGGCCGGAGGTCTTCGACCCGTTGAAGCACAACGTGGTAATCGTCTGCTCGAAGGAAGACCAGGACTCGGTCAGGGCCATGAAGAAGGGGCTCGGGAACGCGGAGGTCACGCTGATCTCCGCCACCCCAGCGCTGCGGAGAGACTGACCCGGCCCTAGTTGATCACTGCCTGACTGACGTAAAGGGCCCCAGCCTGCTCCGTGACCCCGAACTCGGGCAGGGGTGTGGGCGGAGGGCCCGACTGGACGCTCCCGTTCGAGGGGCTGAAGTACCCTGCGTGACACGGGCAGTAGATCGACGAGCCGGTGAAGTCGACCACGCATCCGGCATGGGTGCAGACCGCGCTGAACGCCCGCCACGACCCTCCGAAGTTGACGAGGATCGAGGAGCCGTGGGTGGGGTGATTGAAGTAAGCCGAGGTCTTCCCAGCGAGGGCCGACAGCGGGGCGACGTAGAGATACCCAGCAGGCGCTAGCTGCGACCCGCCGGACGTAGTGACCTGAAGGGTGCTAGGCGCCGCCTGCCCGCCCAGCTTTGTAAGTGCCTCGAAGAACGAGAGGGCCCCTATGGCCCCGAACACGGCGGTCATCGACGCCCTTCTGATGAACTCACGCCTGTCCACGCCCATCACCCTTGCCTCGGGCGGAGCTTCCTCAGGTTATACGCCCCGCTGACCAGCGCAATCGCCCCGGCCGTCAACAATGCCGGTACCGCGACATAGTAGGGGAAGTTTGCCCCGGACGACGCAGCGTGTGCTATCACGAGGGCCGCAACGGCGACCGCCAACGAGCCGTGGAGTGTGAAGGAATCCTTGTTGCGCTCGAGGAAGCCGACCCCAGTCGCCCACAGGACGATCCCGAGTGCGAAGGCCGCGTACCCCAAGTCCAGCGGCAGCGTGAGGGGGAGGTTGAACAGGATTCCGATGTGGAGGGCGAGCGAGGCCATTGCGGCCACGGCCACTATTACATGCGCGTTCCTGAGAGGACCGACCCCGCCCAGCGGCTTCAGGAGCTTGGCCCTGAAGGCCATCATTAGGGCCGAGAGGCCGACGAACGCGAGGGCGGCGAAACCAGTGATGTCTCCGAGGAAGATTGACTGCGGCAACAGGCCAGGCACCGACTACGTGTCTAGGGAGCCGCCGTCATCTCCCCCGCCCTGTGAGACGGGAGGCTGAGTCAGCAGGGTGCTGTTCGAGCCCGCGCCGTTCGTCAATGGAGGACTCGGTCCAGACTGAGACTGCACCGGAGAGGACAGGAGCGCAGGGTGCACGAAGACGGCGAGGGCGAGGATCCCTCCCACCGCCATCAGGGCAACCAGCGACATCAGCGAGAGCTTGTGCATCTGAGATATGGAATGCTGGATTCTATATAATTCTAGAATCTTGAAAAGGCCCTTCGTAAGGCAGAGGGGCTTCCGGAACACGGCCGCGCGAGCTCCTCCGCTGCCCCGTTTGAGTGACATTAACCCTATATCGGCACCGTTCCAACCGAGATTTTGATGGTCCGCATCGGGGTGGTCGGCACCGGAGGCTGGGGGAAGAACCACGTCCGCGTGCTCAACGAGCTCCAGACCCTGGCGGCGGTCTGCGACCTGGACCATGAGAGGGCCGACTCCTTCTCAAAGAAGTACCATGTCCCCGGGTACACGTCTCTGGAGGCCATGTTGAAGGCGGAGAAGCTCGACGCGGTGACGATCTGTACCCCTGCGTCGACCCACTTCAAGATGGCGACGCAGGCACTGGCGGCAGGTGTGCACATCTTCGTCGAGAAGCCTATGACTACGTCGGTGAAGGATGGGGAGCTGCTTATTGAGGCGGCGAAGAATGCCAACAGGTTCCTCACCGTGGGGTTCATCGAGAGGTTCAACCCCCCCATAACGGCGCTGAAACAGATGATCTCGGAGGGGAAGATGGGAGAACCCATCCTCCTGGAGTTCCACAGGGAGAACCGACGCGGTCAGAACATAAGCGATGTGGGGATCGTCAAGGACGCTTCGGTGCACGATATCGACACCGCCTGCTGGCTGTTCGGGGAGGTCCCCAAGGTGGTCTACGCCAGGGTCGGGGCGGCATACGTCCCACTGGAGCACGAGGACTTCGCCACCATCCTGCTGGGGTTCTCTGGTCAGAAGACCGCCTTCCTGGTGACGAACTGGATCACCCCCAACAGGGTGAGGACCCTGAGCGCCGTCTTTTCAGGAGGGGTGGTGGACGTCGACTTCGTGACCCAGCAGACGAGCATCCACGAGGGGTCGACGACGACCGTCCCCACCAGGCCCGTCCAGGAGCCGCTCATGCTCGAGCTCAAGGGGTTCGCCGATGCGATACGGGAGAAGAGGCAGCCCCTGGTCACGGGGAAGGACGGCCTCAACGTCCTGAGGACCGCCGAAGCGGTGCTGGCTTCCAGCTCGTCGGGGACTCCGGTGTACCTCGGGTGAGACTATGAAGGTCACCAACTTCGTCTCCCCCGACGCCAAGATTGGCAAGAACGTCAGGGTTTGGCACTTCGCTTACGTGGGCGCCAACACCATCATCGGCGACAACGTCAAGATCGGCTCGCTGGCGCACGTCGACTACAACGTCAAGATAGGGAGCGGCACGATGATCGAAGGGAGCGTCTACATCCCTCCTCTGAGCAGGATTGGAAAGAACGTGTTCATAGGGCCGGCAGCGGTGCTCACCAACGACCCCTACCCTCCGAGCAAGAAGATGATCGGAGTCACGATAGAGGACAACGCGGTGGTAGGCGCCCGGGCGGTCATCAAAGCAGGCGTAACCGTGGGGAAGGGGGCCGTGGTGGCGATGGGCGCCGTTGTCACCAAGGACGTGCCTGCAGGCAAGGTCGTCATGGGAGTCCCGGCGAGGGTCGTCTACACGAGGAGAGAGTTCGACGCTAAGATGAAGGCCTGGGAGAACTCCCAATCCTAGACCTGACGTACAGATTAGTCAGTTCGTCGAGCACGAGGAACCAGACGCCGCCCAGGGCCAAAATCAGTACGACATTGAGCAGTGCGAAGGAAGTGTATTCGGTGAGGGTGTGTGGGATTGGGCCTAGCGGAACCACGAAGATGAAGAAGACGTAGGTCTCTGCGATGATGAGGAGGAAGGCCACCAGCTCGATGAAGAAGAGAGGGAGGAGTTTCATGTTAGAACACCCAGGTCAGGAATGAGATCGCGACTGAGAAGGCACAGGCCACGGCCACCAGAGCGACGATGCTCTTCACCAGGTCTTTCTCCGAGAGGGGCGAAGCGAGCAGCACCAGGCGCACGAGCGTGTTCGGGGCGGCCTTCTCGGTGGATGCGTGGAGAAGGCCGTCTTCCCCGATGAATGTGGGCCTGGACGACATCTTCCGGCGCTCCACGAACCCCCTGACGCTCGACAGCGTGTAGAACGAGTTCAGTATCGCAGGAACTATGGCTATCATTGCCGCCACCTCCACGCCGCAGCTGATTGCGAGGCCTGCGAACATAGCCCCGAACATCAGGCTCCCGCTGTCGCCGTCGAAGGCCCTCGCAGGATACCTGTTGTAGAGCAGGAAGCCTGCGGACACGGCGACGAGTGGGAGGACAGACGCCACCCTGGCCACGGAGAACGCCGATGTTGCGAACTCATGAAGGACGGCGCCGACCGTCAGGGCAAGCGAAGTCAGCAGGGTGAACCAGGATATCTCGCCGTTAAAGGCGTCCATCATGTTGAAGGCGTTTGTGACGACTGGAAAGGCGATGATGGCCAGGGCCGTATAGATGATGAAGTGAGGGCTGGTGTCCCCGAGCAGAGGGAAGGTCAGCACTGGGCGGTAGAGGTCCGGGGTGAGTGCCACGAAGGCGACGAAGCCCAGGCCGGCGAGGAGGAGCAGGAGGGGCTTCGTCTTCCCACCCAGGACGTAGATGTCGTCCGCAAGCCCCACTGCGAAGGCGATCCCCGCGCCGGTGATGACGGCCAGCGGGACGGCCGACCCATACCCCGCGGCGACGATCAGTTCGCCCACCAGAATCGATACGAAGAGGAGGGGCCCTGCCGGCTCAGGGACCTTGGAGGGGGGCTTCTTGTGGGCGTCCTCGGACACGAAGCTGATCCGGGTGAGGTACCTGAGGAAGGCCGGAAACGCTAGCATGAGAAGGGCGAACGGGGCCAGGAAAGCGAGGAGGAGCAGGCCGCCCTGGACCGGCCATGGTACCAATGATGGCTGCCAGTGAATCCTTTCTGATTAAACGATTTCCAGACCTTGTCTCAGCGCTTCAATGTTAAATAATGCCATCCGGCGACCAGCCTTCGTATGAACGTACGCGATCTGAGAGACGGCATGCGGAGGGTTGACGCCGAAGGCGAGATTGTAGAGATACAGGAGCCGCGGACGGTCAATCTGAGAACAGGGGGCGAGGCGAGGGTAGCCGACTGCCAGCTAAAGGACGACAGCGGCCAGATCAAGCTCTCTCTGTGGGACGACCAGATAGACCAGGTGAAGGTGGGGTCCAAGGTCAGGGTGACCAACGGATACACCAACAGCTTCCGCGGGGAGCTCCGCCTCAACGTCGGGAAGTACGGGCGCCTCGAAGTCCTCGTGGCCTAAAGATTCTAAACCCCACAAATCCCGATACCGGCTGACTCTGCTTGGGGACAGGCGGGAAGCTCCTGAGGAGGATACGGGCGAAGGTGGAAGACGAGCCCACCGGTTTCGTTTGGATAGAGGACCGTCTGCTCGCTGGAACAGGATATCCCGCGTCTCGATCCCAGGTGGAGTGGCTCGCTAGGAAAGGGATCAAGAGCATCCTGAGCCTGACCGAGGAACCCCTGCCGAGTGGATGGACGAGAGGGCTGGGCCTGAACGTCGGCCACGTCCCCATGCAAGACCACGAGCCGCCCGACATGGCGTCCATGGAAGAAGGGGCAAAGTTCGTTGAGGGAGAAGTCAAAGCCGGGAAGGGGGTCGCGGTGCACTGCCTCGCCGGTGAGGGGAGGACCGGGTGCGTGCTTTCAGCCTACCTCATCGTGAAGGGGATGAGTGCATCCCAGGCTATCGCAAAGCTGAGGGCGCTGAAGCCCGAGTTCGTAGAGACCAGGCAGGAAGCGGCGGTCTATGACTTCGCGGCAAAGCGCAAACCGGATCGGGACGACCGCTAGTTCAGCGGAGGAGAAGCGCCAGGACGAGTCCCTGGCTTGACGGACCGTCTTGCAAGGAAGTAGGACACCGCAAGCAGGGCGGAAATGGCTGTGACCGCTGCGACGCTGTAGGGGAACTCGGGGATCCCGCCTGCTGAACTCGTCGTGGGAGAAGACGTTGCGGTCGACGAGGTCGTCGCACCAGTGGTGGTCGGGGCAGTTGTCGTGGCCGCAGTCGTGGTCGTCGTAGTGGTCGGGGCAGTTGTCGTGGTGGTCGTAGTCGTCGTAGTAGTAGATGTGGCTCCGGAGCCGACGACGATTACGTTGCCTGTCATGTACGAGTGGATGCTGCAGTGATAGCCGAAGGTGCCCGCCGTCGTGAAGGTGTGGGTGTATGTCTGGCCGGTCGATAGCTGGGCCGAACCCCACGTCCCGTCGTTTGCGGTGACCGTGTGTGGCACGCCTGATTGGGCGTTGGTCCAGGTCACTGTGTTGTTCACCCCGATGACCACGGTGATGTCTTGGGGTGCGAACGAGAAGTTGTCAATCACCACGTTGACGGTCGACTGGGCGAAGGTCACCTGAACGAGGGCCGTGGCAAGGCCTGCCACGCAAAGCGCAGTGACAAGGACAGCCACCGCCACCCTTGTCGTACTTGAATCAGACAAAGCTGGAGTCTCGTTCCCGCACCCATCAATAAAGCCTGCTGCCGTGCACCAATGTGGACATCGTGACGAGAAGACGAATACCTTATGACTGAAAGGCAGCAGACGGCCCCCTGGGCTTGGCCGACAGAGTCGTGGTGATCACTGGCGCGAGCAGCGGCATAGGAGCAGCGCTTGCACGCCAACTGGGGAAGAGGGGAGAGCGCGTGGTGCTGGGAGCACGGAGAGGGGAGCTGCTGAGGAAGGTCGCAGCCGAGTCAGGACCCGATGCGCTGGCCGTCGTCACGGATGTGACCAAGAGGGCCGAAGTGGAACGCCTGAGGGATGAAGCAATCAAGAAATTCGGCCGGGTCGATGTCTGGGTCAACAACGCGGGCAGCAGCATCACGCGGAACACGGAAGCCATCACGGACGAAGACGCCAGAATGATCTTCGACGTCGTGGTCATGTCGGTCCTCTATGGGGTCCAGTCGATCCTCCCCCACTTCAAGGCCAGAGGCGAGGGGCACATAGTCAACGTGTCGTCCTTCCTTGGTAGGGTGCCTCTCATTCCGTATCGCTCCATCTACAGCGCATGCAAGAGCGCCGTGAACGTCCTGAGCGCGAACCTCAGGATGGATCTCGGAGCGAGCTATCCGCGTATTCGTGTTTCCGTCGTGATGCCAGGGATCGTCGACACTCCCTATCATGAAGTGGCAGGGCCGGGGCTCAAGGTCAGGGCGGGAGGATACCTGGGGACCACCAGAGTCGAGTCGGCGGACGAGGTCGCGTCGAAGATCGTCGAGGTCATTGACCGCCCCGTGGCCGAGGCATACACCAGTCCCTCGTCGATCGGACTCGTCGAATCTTACTTCAAGGATGTCGGAGCTTTCGAGGAGAATCTGGCGAAGCGGCGCCAGGGAACCGAAGGCGATAATCAGGGCAGGTCGCAGTACCGCTGAAAGACGTGAAGAGAATTGATGGTGCGGGGGGAGGGATTTGAACCCTCGAACCCCTAAGGGATGGGAGCCTCAGTCCCACGCCGTTGACCATGCTGGGCGACCCCCGCACTTGGAGCCAGGCCGCCTTCGGGAATTCTAAAAGGGTTGCCAGGCCAACAAGCCTTTAACGAGTCGGCGGCGCGGGTAAGATTCGTGCCGGCGTAGCTCAGCCTGGTAGAGCGTTCGCCTCGTAAGCGAAAGGTCGAGGGATCGACACTTGCGAAAGCAAGCGGAAAGCCCTCCGCCGGCTCTCATCCTACAACCTTGAGACGCCACCGGATGAGACAGGGTGTAGGGGGATGGTGGGATTGCCGTGCAGCCAGGGGGGCGCTTGCCGTCTGCTGGTACGAGCGTGTCCTTCGGGACGATGGCTGCTTTTGGCTGGATTTGCTGTGAGCCTGCAACTTCCGGTCGAACGCTTAAGTGTCCAAGACCGACTTTC
>JAGWHE010000048.1 GCA_028866945.1 Nitrososphaerota archaeon | reverse complement strand
GGGTGGTCATCACTGACGTGAGCCCCGACAGGTTGAGGCTCGCGGAGCGGGCCGACGTGGGGAGGGTGCTGGACGCCAGGGGGGACGTCCCGACGGCGGTGAAGTCGGAGACGTCGGGGGAGGGGGTCGACCTTGCCATCGTGGCCTCGGGGAGCAAGGCGGCCATAGTGCAGGGGCTGCGGTCGATCCGGAAGGGTGGGAGGGTCTGCCTGTTCGGGGTGCCGGCCAAGGGATCCGTCCTAGACTACGACGTCAGCGAGCTCTACAACGCGGAGCAGGGGGTGGTGACGAGCTACGGCGCCGTGGAGTCGGACACCAAAGAGGCGATGGCTGTGCTCGGAGCCCGGGGGGCGGAGTTCGGGAGGCTCGTCACCCACAGGTTCCCACTGGGGAGGTTCGACGAAGCCATGGCGGCGGCCAGCGGGGGCGCGGCCATGAAGGTTGTACTAACCCCGTGAAGGGCGAGCACAGCCAAGCTTACGGGCGCTCCTTCCCCCGCTCGAGTGTTGGGTAGTGCCCACCGGGTTCGCTCTACTCTTCGGAGACTCGAGGGGCTTTAGGCGTCTGCGGCCTGAATCCCGGCCTGACCGGCCACAGAACCATCCAGTCTATGACAAGAATCGCGGCAAGTATCAGCCACGCGTTGAGTTGGAAGCAACCAAAGGAAGGGGGAGGCAGGCAGTAGAGCGTGATCCGCGACCCAAACAGCGCGTTGTAGGGGGAGTAGGGGCCGTCGCCGCTCCCCTGGTAGAACCAGACGACAAGATAAGTCGCAAGGACGGCAACGGCCACAAACACGCGGAGTATCTTCTGCTTTCCCAAGTAGGACGAACCTCGCCAAAGGACGGGTATAGTTCCACTTCCGAGAACGCCTCCGGCCACTCCCAGCTCGAGCGCTCTGGACCGCGCCCATCGACTTTACTGCGCTGAGGGTCGGCACCCTTAAAATGTCAGACGGTCGGCGAATGGAACGGCGATAGCTGTGTCCTGGGGTCTTCAGAACAGGGTGTCGAGGCTTTTCAAGGACGGCCGCACAGTCATGCTGGCCGTCGACCACGGGTACTTCCAGGGACCGACCACCGGCCTGGAGAACCCGCGCCGGACCGTCACCCCGCTGCTCCCCTACGCGGACTCGCTGATGCTCACCAGGGGGGTCCTGCGCACATCCGTGGACCCGGGCCAGGCCGTCCCCATAGTCCTCAGGGTCTCAGGGGGGACGAGCATACTCAAGGAGCTCTCTGACGAGGTGGTCACCACCTCCATGGAGGAGGCGATCCGGCTCAACGCGTCCGCGGTCGCCGTGTCCATCTTCGTGGGCTCCGACCACGAGAAAGATACCCTCGCCAACCTCGCAGACATGGTGAACGCCGGGGAGCGCTACGGGGTGCCGGTGCTGGCCGTGACCGCCGTAGGCAGGGAGATGGCCAGGGACGCCAGGTACCTCGGCCTCGCCTGCAGGATAGCCGCCGAGCTCGGCGCCAGCCTCGTCAAGACATACTACTGCGAAGACTTCCGCAAGGTCGTCGAGGGGTGCCCGGTGCCGGTGATAATCGCGGGCGGGAAGAAGATACCCGAGAGGGACGCGCTGCAGCTCGCCTCCGACGCGGTCAGGGACGGCGCGGCCGGGGTGGACATGGGGAGGAACATATTCCAGTCGTCGAACCCCGTCGGGATGATCAGAGCGGTCCGCGCGGTGGTGCACGAGGGGAAGTCCGTCGAGGAAGCAGCGCGCGCCTTCGCAAAGCCCGCGAAGCCGGCCCGCTGAATCTACTTCGGGAGCCCGGATACGTCCTCGCAGTCGAGCAGTGCCCCGCACCCGTTGCACCTGAACTTGCACGCCTGGAGCGACACCATGTCCTCGGCCCCGCAGGCGTAGCACTTCTCCGACTGCACGCCGTCCTCGCGGGCTGGAACGGTTTTAAGGGCGCCGAGGCGGTCGCGAATTTGTGGAGGACCAGGGCGCGCCGGAGGACAGGGAGCCTAGGCTAGCCAGACGCAGCCCCTTCGCCCCGGAAGTGAAGCTCTGCCCGAAGTGCCTCTCCCCGGTGAGGAGCCTCACCAACGACCTGATGGGGTTCGTCCCTTCCGAGTACTACTGTCAGAAGTGCGGCTACTCGGGGATGGTGTACGTCGTGAAGGACAAGGACAAGCTGCAGGGGAGGGACGAGCACGGAAGCGCCTGAGAGC
The DNA here is from genome assembly GCA_028866945.1 of Nitrososphaerota archaeon. Taxonomy (GTDB): domain Archaea; phylum Thermoproteota; class Nitrososphaeria; order Nitrososphaerales; family Gagatemarchaeaceae; genus UBA183. Next base: position 4,703 of record JAGWHE010000048.1, on the reverse strand, counting down.
CCGTTCTCCGGCAGGGTCGTCGCCGTCGGGGTCTTCGTCGGCCTGCTAGCGCTTACGATATTCCTGGTGGCAGCTTCGATCCCGGCTGGGGTCTACGCCATCTTCTCCGGGAACCTCTCCACGACCGCCTCCGCCGCCACCCCGGTCCACCCCTTCTTCTGGATCGGACCGATCCCCATCGTCCTCGGCGTCTATGTCCCCGCCGGCGTCGTCTTCGCCGCGCTGACTGCGGTCTACGTCGCCATGCTGCTCTACGGCGGGTACCAGCAGGCGAAGCCTTGGAAGGCGGCGGCGGCCGCTGTCAGGGGAGGGTTCGAGGCGCTCGGCTCGAGTCCCTTGGTCGTGATGATGGTCTCCATCGGGTTCCTCGTCTTCACCGCATCGATGATCGACAACGTCACCTCGGCCTCCGGGGTGCCCATAGGCGGCCCCTCAGGGGACCCGCTGGCGCTCTTCCTCGGGTTCACCATCTCCCCCCTCGTGGAGGAGTTCGGGTTCAGGATGGTCATGATAGGGCTGGTGGCGCTCGTGCTCTCACTTGGCAGGACCTGGAAGGAGGCGCTCGGCGCGCTCTGGCGGCCCTCCAGGCTCACCGAGGGGGCGACCGTCGGTGGCGGGGCGGCGATAATCATCTGGGTGGCGACGGCGGTGAGCTCGGTCACCTTCGGCGCCTGCCACGTCGCCTGCGGAGGCGCCGGGTGGCAGCTGGGCAAGCTCCCGGAGGCGATCTTCGGAGGGGTGGTGCTCGGATACGTCTACGTGAAGTACGGGTTCCACGTCGCCGTGATCACCCACTGGGGGGTCGACTACTTCGGGAGCGCGTTTGCGTTCTTCGGCCAGGCGGCCTACGGCATCCCCTGGGCGTCGGGGTCCCGGGAGTACGTCGGCCAGTACCTGGTTGACGTGGACATGCTCTTCCTCTTCGGGCTGGCGAGCTTCCTGGTGGTGATGTACCTGGGGTTGACCCGGCTGTTCAGAAGAGGGCCCGCGGCCGCCGAGCCATTTATCCCACCTGCCCCGGGGGGTGGTACAGGACCATGACAGTCATCGGCGCGCCGATACTCAGGGAACTGGTCGCGAAGTACGGGTGCATCCACCCGTCCGACGAGGCCGCCTTCGACGGCGACGGGTACGTGCTGACGGTGAGGGAGGACAGGACCCTCCACTACCTGGAGCACAGGAACATGGTCTCGAGGGAGATCGTGTTCACCCCCCCAGACTGCGTCGCGCATCTCACCTCCAAGAGCAAGTTCGGGAGGCTGGGGCTCTCGTTCCTCAACTCGGTGAAGGTCCACAGCGGCTTCGTCGGCAGGCTGGCCCTGGAGCTCGTCAACCTGAGCAACGAGCGGACCCCCATCACCATCAGGCAGGGAGACCCGCTCATTCACATCGAGTTCCTCAGGCGCGAGGGGCCCCCCGAACCCTACTCCGGGAGGTACATGTTCCAGTTCATGAACGACGCCGAGACGGAGAAGTACGTCGGGATACTCTCGTCCGGGTTCCCGGCCCTGTACCCCCGCGAGCAGCTCGCGAAGAGGGGCGCGGAACGCCTCGTGAAGGAAGAGTAGCCCCGGCTAGGTCCCGAAGCTCCGTATCCGGGCGATCAGCGACCGCTTCACGGCCGGCCACTCCCCCTCGACTATCGAGTAGAGCATGGTATCGCGGAGGGTGCCGTCGGGGAGGACCCCGTAGTTGCGCAGCCTCCCTTCGTACTTCGCCCCAAGCTTGAGGATGGCGCCCTGCGAGTGTAGGTTCCTGGCGTCGGTCGCCAGCTGGACCCTGGCAGCCCCCCAGTCTTCGAAGGCGTGCTTGAGGAGGAGGTACTTGCACTCGGGGTTGACGACGGTCCCCCAATGCTCGGGCACATACCAGGTCGAGCCGATCTCGGCCCGGCGGTGCTTCGTCGCTACGCCCAGGTAGGCGGTGCTCCCGATGACCTTCGGGCCGTCCCTGAGGACGACGGCGAATGCGTACTCCTCGTCAAGGCGCTCCCCCCTGAGCCCCTTGGCGATGCGCGCGTCGACGTCGCCCCTGGTCCGAAGGGGCCCCAGCATCCATCCCCAGTTCATCCGCCGGGCTGCCTCGTAGAGCGGAACGGCGTGGCTCCGGCGCAGAGGCTCGAGCCGGACGTAGGTCCCTTCGAGGGCGAAGGGTCCGAGCCTTTGAGCCAAGGGTGGCGGTCTAGGCTCCGGGCATAATGAACTGTTGGAGAGGGCTCGGTGGCTGGACGAAGGTGCAGCTGTGCGTGCGCGGAGGTCTAGATGCCGAGCGCGGACCTTAGGCCCTTGTACCTGTTCCTGATCGTGACTTCTGTGACCCCGGCGGCCTCGGCCACGTCCTTCTGGGTCTTGTCCTCCCCTTCGAGGGTGCACGCCACGTAGAGCGCGGCGGCGGCGAGCCCCATGGGGTCCTTGCCGGCGGAGATCCTGGTCTCCTCGGCCCGCTTCAGTATCTCGAGCGCCCTGCGCTTCGTCTTCTCGGTCAGCTGAGCCTTGGACGCGATCCTGGAGATGCACTTCGTCGGGTCGACCACTGGCATCTTGATGTCCATCTCCTTGAGCAGCAGCCTGTAGCACCTGGCGATGTCCTTCTTCTTCACGTTGGAGACCGCGGCCAGGTCCTTCAGGGTCCTCGGGGTCTGGGTGTCCCTGCACGCGGCGTAGAGCGAAGCGGCGATGATCGCAGATATCGACCTGCCCCTGACCAGCCCCCTCTCGAGGGCCTTCCTGTAGATGTACGCGGCCTTCTCGACCACGGCGTCGGAGACCGAGAGCTTGTCGGAGAGCCTGTCGAGCTCGCTGAACGCCTGCCTGAGGTTCCTGTCGACCGGCTCGTGCACCTGGCTGCGCGAGTCCCAGGTCCTGAGCCTCTCGACCGTGGCCTTCATCGACGCAGACAGCGACTTGCCCGAAGCGTCCTTGTTGACCCCGCCTATGACGGTCGCCAGCCCCATGTCGTGCATGGCGATGGAGGTTGGGATTCCGCCCCTGCTCCTGTCGTCCTTCTCCTCCTTGGAGAAGGCCCTCCACTCCGGGCCCGTCTCCTCGATCTTCTCCTTGACCACGAAACCGCAGGCGCCGCAGAAGAGCTCACCGCCGGCAGAGTCGACGACCATCGGCCCCTTACCGCACCTAGGGCACTTGTCCATCGCCTTTTGCAGGCGCATTAACCGCGACATGTCTTTGTCTGCGAACATATCCAACACTAGCGAAATACTTACAAGAAACTCCCTCCCTCTCGTATATTTATGTGTTGTGGCCATTTTGCACGAATTGGAAGGTTGCAGTCTAGACCCAGCAATAATTGATGTAGATATCGCGTGTTTCTTGCCTCCCCCGGTGGTGTGTTTTCATACGCCGTTTTCAGAGGGATGGCTGAGACACTAGAGTGAAGGGCAAGACTCCCGCTTCCAGTTACCTTGAGCCGATCCTCGACACCTACAGAGGCGCAGCCTTCGCCCTGGTGGGGTGCACTTCGAGGGGGATGGAGAGGTACTCCTGCGAGTTCGATGTGCTTGTGGTGACGAACGAGTCCCGCCCCCCCACCTCGCTGAAGTTCGGGGACGTCTACGCCGATGTTGTCTTCGCGTCGGAGCGGGAAGTGCTGAAGCCACAGAGCCCCGAGCGGGCCATGGCCGTCGCCGTCGCCAAGCCCCTCAGAGACTCGGCGCTGGTGCTCGCGACCGCAAGCGCGGCGTGCATGGCCACCTTCTCGGACTCGGCGAAGGCGGCGTGCCGGACAAGGCTCACTTCTGCGCTCAAGACCACCGTCAGGGCCGAGGACTCGCTTTCAAAGGGGGCGACGGTGGACGCCGACTTTTGGCTGCTCGCCGCTTCCTACGAGTTCGCCTATGCGCTGCTATTGTCAAGGGAGGTCATCCCCTCCCCCAGCCATCTGCTGGCCCAGCTTAGGGCCGCACCGAGGGTCCTCCCTAAGGGGTTCGAGGGGGTCTCCATCGGCGCGGGGCTGGAGTCAGCCACGAGGGCGGCGTGCGGGACGAGGCTGGACGCCCTGGCGGTCCTGCACGACCTCGTCAGGGAGGGCTCTGGGTCGGCGACGGCGGGCTCCGAATGGACGGACGTGCGGGCGGAGATACTCAGGGAGAAGGCGGAGGAGCTGGTGACCAGGGCGGAGCTCGCCGAGTGCTACTCGTTCCTGGGCCAGGAGCTGGTGGACGACCTGATCGCGGTCCAGAGGCTCCACCCCAAGCGGAGCATCGGCTCCCTAGCCAGCGGCGGGGACAAGCTCCTGGGGGACAGGCTAGTGAAGCAGCTCGGCCTCTCGAGGAACGAGAAGTCGATCAGGGCAGGGCTCGACGTCCTGAGGCGCCAGGTGACCCTGCTGACGAAGAAGGCCTGAGGCCCCAGTTCGCTCAACCCTTAATTGCGCTTCGTCAGGAGCCAAAGTGCCTTGTCCGCCGATGGCGACGCCGTTTCAAAGATAGCCGGGAACGTGGTTTCTAGCCCGGACGCCGGCAGGGCCATGAAGGCCTGGAGGGAGAAGCTCGGCATCAGGCAGAAGGCGCTGGCCGACTCCCTGCGCATATCCGCCTCGGTCCTGAGCGACTACGAGTCCGGCCGCCGGCCGTCTCCGGGGGTCAAGTTCGTCCGCAAGTACATCGAGGCCCTGGTGAGGCTGGACGAGGGGAAGGGGCGGGTCGTCCCCACGCTGATCTCGAGCGAGAGGGACGAGGCCATACTCTC
>JAGWHE010000047.1 GCA_028866945.1 Nitrososphaerota archaeon | reverse complement strand
GGTCTACGGCGCCGTCAGGAGGCTGAAGTCCGAGTACGGGGGCTTCGTCCTCCACCCCGACGAAGAGATAGAGCACTTCAGGACGGGGGTCGCCTGGGGCGAGACCTGCGCGAGCAGGTACAGGATGCCCTCGTACTCCTCGAAGGGGGAGCTGAAGGAGAAGTGCGTGATGGGAGCCGAGATGGACTGCGCGCGGTGCGGGTGCACCGTCCCCTCGTACCTGTACTCCCTGGAGAAGGAGAGGTCGGTCCCGATGGCGAGGATGCTCTGGGGGCTCCTCGCCTGAGCCGCGCCCCCGATGAACCCAGCCTCCCAGCGCTTATAGCGCACCGCCCCCGGCTCGGCCAGAATTGAGCTTCACCTTCGAGGTCAAGGAGACGGACCTCCTCGGCAGGGTCGGGGAGATCAGGGTCGGGGGGAGGGCCCTGGAGACCCCCTACATGTTCCCTGTCATCCACCCGGTGAGCCAGATCGTCCCGACGAAGGACCTTGCGGCCATGGGGTTCGGCGGGGTGATGACGAACTCCTACATCATCTACTCGCGGCTGAGGGAGCGGGCCCTGGGCTCCGGGGTGCACAGGCTGGTCGACTTTGACGGGGCGGTCATGACGGACTCGGGGGGGTACCAGGTCCTCGAGTACGGAGACCTGGAGGTCGGGTACAGGGACGTGGCGGACTTCCAGTCGCGGATCGGCTCGGACCTTGCGGTGACCCTCGACAGGCCGACGGGGTACCCCCAAACCCGGAAGGTCGCGAAGGACACCGTCGACTACAGCCTGGGGAACGCGAAGGCGACCCTGTCTGAGTTCGGGGAGAGCAGGACCCTCTGGGTGGGCCCCGTCCAGGGGGGCCTCTACGGAGACCTCGTGAGGAGGTCGGCGAAGGCCATGGTCGCGGCCGGGTTCCGGTTCCTCGCACTGGGGAGCCCGGTGCAGGTGATGCAGAGCTACATGTTCGCCGAGCTCGTCGACATGATCATGTCCGCGAGGCGGGCCATTCCCTACTCGGTCCCCCTGCACCTCTTCGGCGCGGGGCACCCCCTGACCATGCCCCTGGCCGTCGCCCTGGGGTGCGACACCTTCGACTCGGCCAGCTACGTGCTGTTCGCGAGGAGCGGGAGGTACATGACGAGGAGCGGGGTCCTCAACCTGCAGTCGATGAGGCACCTCCCCTGCTCCTGCCCGGCCTGCGCCCCCACCAGCGTCGTCGAGCTCATGGAGATGGAGCACCAGGAGAGGACGAAGGCGCTCTCGCTCCACAACCTCTACGTGCTCAGGGAGGAGATCGAGGGGTGCAAGGAGGCCATAGCCGAGGGGAGGCTCTGGGACCTCGTGGAGGAGCGGTCCATGGCCCACCCAAGGCTCAGGGACGCTTTCGCCAGGATGGCGAAGTATTCCAGGGACCTGGAGGTCGGCACCCCCGCGATCAAGGACAGGGGGCTCTTCGTCCGCAGCACCCTCGACTACGCCAGGCCCGAGCTCTCCATCGCCAGGGCGAAGCTGGCAGGCGCAATATCAAGGGCGTCGCGGACGGCGGCGGTCGCTTCGGGCCCAGGGGGCGACGGGGGCGAAGGCGCCGACGTCTACGGAGTGCACCCGGTCCTCGGGCCCTACCCCATGGAGCTGAGGTTCCAGTACCCCCTCGGCCAGACGGAGACGGCGGAGGCCCAGGGAGTCCCCCCTGACGCGAAGAAAGCGCTGAAGGCGATGGGGTACGCCAGGGTCAGGCTGCCGCAGGCTGAGAAGAAGAAGGCGCCTAGGAGTAGACGGAGCCGGCGGGGCGCTTCTCCTTCTCCTCGATTATCTTCAGCTCGCTCTCGATGACCTCGGCCCCCTTGATCAGGGGCCCGGTGTTGGCTGTGAACCCGTACCTCTTGGAGAGGAACTCGACCGCCGAGGCCGCCGCCCTGGGGTCCACCCTCTCGGTGTTCGAGTAGGCGAGCACCGCCACCGCCGGGAACGAGTTCATCTCGAAGGCGTTCAGGAGCGAGGCCACGGGCCCGACTATCATGCGGTCTTCCTCGAAAATCGGCTCCCCCTTCACCCCGCCTGCTGCGTTGAAGGCGCTCGTCATCGCAATCTTGTACCTGCTGTCGTCGCTCCTCAGCCCCTCGTCGAGCCCCCCGACCAGGGCGACCTCCTTCACGCCCGAGGAGACTATCCACTCCGCCAGCTGCCTGTAGAACTCGTTCTCCTTCTCCCTCACCGGCGAAACCTCGGCCTTCAGGAGCGAAAGCGCGCCCGCCGAGAAGACCTCGTAGGGGGTGGATATCCGCCCGTCCACCTGGGACGCGACCGCCGGCGCGTGCTCGTAATCGATGAAGCACTTCCTTTCGGCCTTCAGCTCGGTGATCAGGAACTTGACCGTCCAGTACCCGGTCGCCCCGATGCCGTGGAACCCGGCAATGAGGGAGGTGCCGTCGAGCTTCGTTCCTTCAGGGACGACTCTCAATGAAATTCGTCACCCGGTCGATGGTTCTGGACTTTAAACCTGCGGTGCCGCCAGCGTCGGGGTCCTCCTCCGGAGGGCGAGCAGGGCCGCCGCCAGGGCCACGACCGCTATCGCGGCGACCCCGTACAGCAGGTACTCCGAGGCCTGGGACGGCGCGGCCGTCGGACCGTAGCTCGAGCCTGACACGGTCAGCGACGTGGAGCTCATGCTGAGGGACCCCACGTGGGTCCCTGCGAGGAGGCTGAGCTTCGAGCCCACGGCCGTGACGGAGCCCACCTCCGACCCGACCAGCCTGACGGTGGCGTTGCTGATGTCGAGGGTTCCGATGTTGACGTTAGACAGGGTGATGTTGACCCCGCTCACCTTCAGAGCTCCTCTGCCGATCCCCGAGAGGAGGTACCCGGTCCCGTTCACCGCCACAAGCGGGGCGCCCACGATGTTGTCCTGGGTCAGCGTATCGTTGGGGTAGTAGACGTAGGGGAGGACGTCGAGGTACGACGTCGACGGGACCGCGCTGGCCGCCTTGGAGGACTCGCCGCCGACGAAGACAGCCCAGGGCCCCGCGGTGAGCGCCGGGATGTTGCCGATGAACCCGTTGAAGGACGTGAGCGGCGACGGGATGGTGTAGGTCCCCTCCCACATGCCGAGGGTCGAGTTGAACTGCATCGGGACCCCGGTGTAGCCCAGAGCGTCGGTCAGGTAGGACTCGAAGACATAGCCGGCGGGGACCACTGTGGCGAAGAACACCCCGGAGGTCACGGGAGCCCCGCTGGGGTCGGTCACCTTCGCAAGGATGCGGACGTCCTGGCCCTCATAGACCGCGGCGGGGGCGGACGCCGTGTAGGAGACCCTGGGGCCAGATATGTAGAGCCCCGTGGTGAAGTTCCCCAGCTGCAGGGGAGCGGTGGCGTTGGCCCTGTATGCGGACAGGAACTGCACCTTGTAGAACCCCTGCGTGAGGTTGGCCGGGACGGTGAAGTTCGCCTGGTTGTAGCCGAAGAAGTCGAACACCCCGAACTGCGCCCTGTTGGGTGCGGGGTGCAGCTCAGCCGACGCCGCCAGGACCCCCGAGAGGGTGTAGAACTTGGCGGTCGCGTTTGACGAGTACACCCCCCCGCCCGAGGCCGTCTGCGTCCTCGCGAGGAGGATGGCCTGCTGCCCCGGAGCGGCGGAGGTCATCGGGCCGTCCAGGGGGGTGAGTATGACCCCGGTCACTTCCTGGCCAACGTAGAGGTAAGTGAAGACGCTGCCGACCCCGGGGGAGTCGACCACCAGGGCGTAGGTCCCCTGGGGGTCCGAGGCCGTGATCTTGGCGTGCCCCTCGTAGAACCCCAGGCCGGTCGAGGGGAGGCTGACGTTGAGCACAGTCTTCCCGCCGGAGATCAGGTGCGCCGTCATGGGGACGGCGGACAGCGGCGTGCCGCCGGGGGAGTCGGCCACCGCCTCGATCAGGAAGGTCTCGCCCGCCGTGATAGACGAGCCGAAGGGGTAGGGGATGGGGCCGGCTATCGCCAGGCTGTCGCCGATGTTCACATCGGCCATGGCGTAGGCGGTGTACAGCCCCGAAGCGCCGTAGACCTCGACGGTCCACGAGCCGGCCGGGTCCGACGCGGACGGGGTGTAGGAGCCTGTCCAGGCGAAGCCGTCGTAGGATAGAGGGACGGTGGCGACCAGTCCCCCGGGCCCGAGAATGTTCGCGTAGAAGGTGCCCGTGGTGACGGGGCCGGAGGCCGCGGTGGCCGTCGCGGAGACCGTGAACGCCTCGCCGTAGGCGTACTGGGCGGGGGCCGAGGAGGCCGAGCCCTGGCTGGTGGAGACGTCGATGGTCATCCCCTGGGTCTGGTTCTTGATGTCGGCTGCGAGGGCCGGCAGGTTGGGGGACCCGAGCCCCGTGACGAGGTTGTACCCGGGGCCAGCCTGGTACTCGCCGTTGAAGCCTGAAGTGACCTGGTGGAAGGCAGAGGCGTACTGCGCCTTGTCGGCGTAGACGGAGTAGAGGGCCGGGTTGAGGAGCCCGAGGTCCCTCCCGACGTACTGGTCCATGTCCGCGGTCATCCCCGCCCACAGCGGGGCCCCGAGGCTGGTGCCGCCGATGGCGAACTCCCCTCCCTCGAGCACGATCACGAACCCGGTGTAAGGGTTGGCGTCGGCGGAGACGTCAGGGACGCTCCTCACCCCCGAGGTGACCGCCCCCGCCTGGTAGTACGGCTGGGCGAATATCGCGCTGTAGGCCCCGCCCGAGCTGACCCCCTGGGGCCCCTGGTACTGGGGGGAAACGCTCCAGGCGGTCTCGCCCTGGTAGACGGCGCTCGAGTTGAGCGTGTGGCCGGAGCCTGCGTAGGAGGACATGAACAGGGTCGTCCCCCCGACCCCGGTGACGAACGGCGAGGAGGCGGGGAAGCCCGCGGTCACCGTCGTCGTGCCGCTGAAGGCGCCGTAGTCCCCGGAGGAGGCCAGGAAGGTGATCCCCTCGGCCGCTCCCTTCTGGAAGTAGTAGTCGATGTAGGCGTAGTTGAGGAACCCCGCCGCCGAGAACCCGGACTCGCCGTAGGAGTTCTCCCCCAGCCCCCAGCTCATGGACACCACGTCCCCGAGGTGCTTGTCGACCACCGTCTTCACCGCCGAGAAGAGCGCGTTGCTGGCGTTCTCAGCGACCACGAGGTTGATGTGGGCGTAGGGGGCAGCCGCGTGGGCAGCCTCGACGTCGAGGGCAGTCTCCGCGTCCCAGCCGTAGACTATGCCGTTGGAGGGCTCGTAGTTCCCGACCGGGATGATGCTCAGGTTCGCCGCCGGGAGGCCGAAGTTCTTGTCGAAGGTGGCCAGGTCCTGGCGGATGGTGGGGTCGCCGTAGGCGTCGATGATAGCTATCGTCTCCCCCTTGCCGCCGTACCCCTGGGAGAGGAAGGTGCTGACGTTGTAGGCGTTCTGCAGGTCCTTGGCCGTGTAGTAGGTGGCAGCGAACTGGATCCCCTCGGCCAATGGGGCGGACCTCGGCCTCTGCGACTGGACGACCTGGGAGCCGTCGAGCTGCCCCAGCAGCAGGTACGTGGGCGAGAACGTGACGGAGGACTTCACGAGGGCAGGAGGCGCCGCAGCCGCGGCCCCGTGGACGTAGGCGAGGGCGAGGAATGCCTGCGACAGCAGGAGGACCGTGAGGGCCGGGACCGCCCTCGGGGCGCCGCCCCCGGAAAATCTCAACAGAGCAGACCGCCTCCGCGGGCGATATAAGCAAACTAACCAACCCCGCGGGTTCTCCCTCCGGGAATTTTCGGGGATTCACGGAGAAAGGCTTAACTACGGTGAAAAAATCGCAAGAATCAAAGAGTTTACGCTTAGATGGAAGTAAAGGTACTGGGAGCCGCCAGGCAGGTCGGTCGCTCCGCGTTTCTCGTGTCGCACAAGGACACCAAGATCCTGCTGGACTATGGAGCCATGACCACGAAGGTGCCCGGGTTCCCCATGCACGTGCCGCCGAAGGGGATACAGGGGCTGGTCCTTAGCCACGCCCACCTCGACCACTCGGGCGCTGCGCCGCTGCACTTCCTCACGGGGACAATGAAGCTGCACGCCACCCCGGTGACCTCGGAGCTGTCCAACCTGCTCATCCAGGACTTCATCAAGATCTCCGGCCAGTACCTCCCCTTCGAGTTCCTCGACCTGATGGCCATGAACTCCAACACGGTGAACCACGGGTACATGGAGCCGTTCCAGATAGGGGACTTCACGATCCAGTTCTACGACGCAGGGCACATCCCGGGCTCCGCCGTGGTGGCGGTCGAGGCGGGGAACAAGAGGCTGCTGTACACCGGAGACATCAACGGCGAGGAGACGAACCTCATGTCGGGCTCCTGGAAGAACCTCGGCGAGGCTGACATGGTGATCACCGAGAGCACCTACGCCACAGCCGACCACCCAGGGAGGAAGAAGGCCGAGGACGACCTCGTCGAGTTCGCCAACACGGTGGTGGAGAGGGGAGGGGTGTTCCTCGTCCCGGCGTTCTCGGTGGGGAGAGCACAGGAGATAGCGATGACGCTGGTCAAGAACGGGTACAGGCACCCCATAGCCATGGACGGCATGGCGCTCAAGGTGAACGGGATCCTGCTCAGATACCAGGAGTTCCTCAGGGACCCGGCGGCCCTCCGCAGGATGCTCGAGACCATCGAGGAGGTGACGAGCTGGACCCAGAGGAGGCGGCTCGTGAAGAGGCCGGGGGTCATAGTCTCGCCCGCGGGGATGCTGGTGGGAGGTTCGTCCATCTTCTACAACGAACACCTCTCGATGGACGAGAAGAACGGCATCGGCATAGTCTCGTTCCAGGTCCCGGGGACGCCCGGGAGGACGCTCATAGACAAAGGCCTCACCATCTACAGGGGGAAGCCGACCAAGGTGAAGGCGGAGGTGAAGCGCTTCGACTTCTCATCCCACAGCGGGAGGTCCACCCTCCTCAGCGACCTGAAAGGGGTGGGAGGGAGCCCGAG
>JAGWHE010000008.1 GCA_028866945.1 Nitrososphaerota archaeon | reverse complement strand
GGCCCGCAAACTCAAAATGAGTTCTGTTTGACCGAATAAGCCAGAATCAAGCTGTTAACAAGCTTGGGAACACGGGCGGAAGTCCTGGCGACCGCAAATCGCAATAACGATAATAGGCTCGAATCAGCCTCCTTTTGGTAGACAGAGCCCACTGTGAGCTATTCTAAAAACGGGCCCGGCGGGGTAGGCTTTCAAACGGGTCCAGGAAGCGTACTCCGGGCCGCATTGACCATCCATGCCCTCGAGAGAATATCGGGAAACAGACTGTAGCCCAAGACTCGTGCAAGAAGTCGGGTCCCTCTCCTAGGCAGATTTGCCCTTCCTATGCTCGACTGCCCTCCGGATTTCACTCTCTGCATCAGCCACCGAGTACTTGAGAGTCACGTTCCTTCTCCTTAGCTCATCGAGGAAATCCCACAGAGATGAACCAGAAATCCCCGCGGACTTCTCCAAGGACGCCTTCCCCTTTACGTAAGTATCTACGGCGATGTCCATCTTTACATCCTCTATGCCCTTGTCCAAGAGTCGCCTCAGCAGACTCGATTGGTCTTCTCCTGTCAGTTCTTGGAGCTCCCTCAATTGCTTTCTGAGTGGCTTCGGCACAACAAAGGAGATTCGTTCACTCAACTCTTTCACCCTGGTCAAGAAATTCTTGAACCACGTCTGGAGCAATCCAACCCTGTGCCGCGTAGTTCCTTACGTTCCTCCTGTAGTCTGCCTTCGGCAATATCCCATTTATCAGCAACTCGAAGAGAAGGCCCAGCGTTGTCGTAGTTTCGATTCCATAGAGTGTTGCAACCTGCCTTCCCTTCTGGTCGTCTATCAACAATCGGTCGTGTCTCTCTACAGCCAGCGCGATTGCTTCCGCCTCTCCTCTGCCTACCACATCTGCCAGCTCCCGCGCCACCTTCTCCGACGAGGGGCGATTGAACCCGGCGACCTTCAGCCACCCCTCTTTCTCGAGCTTCTCGAGTAGGAGTGCATCGCTATGCCCACTGGTTTTCCCCCTCTCAATGGTCTCGTGCCTCACGCCACCAGGCACGATCAACGAAGGAAACGCTTCTCTGACGTACCGGAGCTTCCCAAGGCGCGCGAGGTGAATCAGAGGGCTGGAGTTGCTTACCGGCAATACAGAATCGGGACGGCAACCTTGGTTAAAAGTATTATGATGTATGAAAACGTAATACTCGAACGGGCCCGGTGGGATTCGAACCCACGGTCTCTGAGCTTTCGCACTTCAGCTTCGGAGGCTGACGCCCTGTCCGTGCTGGGCTACGGGCCCGAGCGGCCCTCGGTGGGGACGGAGTTAAGGTCGCTCCCCGCCTCCGGAGAGTGAAGGGGTGACCTCGGGAGGGGGCCTGTACTTCCTGAAGAACCCCCAATAGAGCCCCAGGTTGACTGCGAGGACTACCGCATACAGCCCGAACGGGACGTCCAAGGCTGCAGGGTCCAGCTCGAGGGATCCGAATTCAAACCCGGCAAGATATGTCCCGGCCGAGGAAGAAAGCAGCCTGGCCGTCTGGTTGATCCCGAAAGCTGCCCCTCTCTCATCCCCCGCGACGAGGTCCATCATCGCCGACTGCTGAATCGGCAGCGCCATCACCCTTGTCGCGGGGAGTAGCATGTAGATCGCCAACGACACAGGGAAGAGCCTGACGAGTGGCAGGGTGACTGCCAGGGCGATTGAGGCGCCCCGAGTGGTCACGATCCCCCTTAGGAACCCAAGCGTTCGCTCAATCCTGGGCGCGAGGAGCAGCGCAGATGAGGCGACTACCCCTGAGGCGCCTGCGTACAGAGCCATCTCCGGCCTGGACACTCCGTAGATTGTGATGAAGAACGGGATGAGGAAAGGCGTGACCAGCCCCTGGGTGAGGCCGTTGAGCATCCCAGTCAGGCTGAACTTCCCGATCGCCCCTCCAGAGACGAGCCTAGTCCGCTTTCTTACTGTCTTCTTCATCTTGACGAACGGGGAAAGGAGGACCGAAACCACGCCGAGCAAGGCAGCGGCGACGAAGACCTGTTGCAGCACGGCAAGCCCCGCAAGATATGCCCCCGCCGCTGCGGCGACACCCGAGATGAACGCGAGGAGCGAGTAGTACCTCGTCCTATCCTTCCTGGACGTCAGCTCTGTGGTGAGCGTGGCCTGTATCGGCTGCGCCGCACCCCCCACACCGCCTCCGGGGAGGGACCCGGTCGCCGAGATGCCCCCTACAACTGCTGCCACCGCCAGGGCCGGTGTGCTGTTCGTGGCCGCCAGGATGAAAGCACTGGCAGGGAGGAGCGCAAGCGCAACAACGAACGAAGCCCTCCTCCCCACCATATCCGCAGAAAACCCGAAAGCGAGACCGATGAGCGCGGTCCCGATCGTCGCGGCCGCGTAAATGCCGCCGAGGAGGTAGTCGCCTAGCTGCAGCTGCGACAAGACGAGGAATGGGAAGGCGACATTGACCATCCCCGCAGAGACGCTCCTGAAGACCCGCAGCGCGCCAAGGAACGTCAGCGACCGTCCGTCGGTCACCTGCACTTCCTGGTCAGAAGGGCTGTCCAACTTCAGGAAGTCTTCCCGGCTGCCAACCCGCTTTAAACTGACCCTCGAGCTGAGGCAGACCTCCGTCCCTCCCGATAGCTTTTATCATGTGAGGATGCAGGAGCCCAGATTGAAGTTCCTCGAGTTCCAGGCGGAGGTGGAAGAAGTCCTCGCTGACTCATGCAGAGCCCTGGGTTTCAAGGACCTCCAGGTCGAGGTCAGCCTCCCCCCCAACGACACCTACGGAGACCTCGCCAGCGCGACCCCCATCAGAATCGCCAAGGAAGCGGGGAAGAGTCCCGGGGACGTGGCCATCGAAATCGCGTCGAAGGCGATGGAGCTGGCAAAGAAGAAACGGTACATCGGCGCTGTGTCCCCCCACAGGGGAGGGTACGTCAACTTCCAGATCAACCACCCTCGATTCATGACGGACTCGATCTCTGCCATATCATCGGGCGACCTGGGTGCCGTCAGAGAAAAGGGAGAGGTCGTGGCGATCGAGCACACCAACGTCAACCCGAACAAGGCCCTTCACATCGGCCACGCGCGGAATCTCGTCCTCGGGGACTCGCTCGTGAGGGTAATGCGGTACATGGGCCAACAGGTCCAGGCGCTCAACTACGTAGACGACTCGGGGGCCCAGGTGGCGGACATCATCGTCGGGTTCAAGTTCCTTGGGTTCTCCGACGAGGCGCCCCCGGGCGTGAAGTACGACATCTACTGTGGAGACAGCGTCTACACGAAGGTGACCAAAGCGTACGAAAACGACCCCTCGCTGAAGGAGAAGCAGTCGTTCGTCCTGAAGGAGATCGAGAAAGGGACCGGGGAAACCGCCGACTACGCCCGGGGCATAGTGCGGAAGATACTCGCAGCCCAGCTCGCTACCTGCTGGCGGCTCGGCGCGACCTACGACCTCCTCAACTGGGAGTCCCAGCTCGTGCACTCGGGGATGTGGGAGCAGATCTTCGAGTCACTGAAGAAGATGGGATACGTCAAGTTCCAGACCGAGGGAGAGAACAAAGGCACCTGGGTCATCCCCGACCCAGAGACAGGAGAGGAGAAGGTGGTCGTGAGGTCGGACGGAACCGCCGTCTACGTAGCCAAGGACATCCCATACGCGGCTTGGAAGATTGGGCTCATCGGCGACCCCTTCGGTTACGAAACTTACCCGGTGAGCCAGCCCGCGGGGGTGCTCTATTCGACCACCCTGGACGGAAAGAAGGGAAGGGTGCGCTTCGGCGGGGCGAGGCTAGCCATCGCGGTAATCGACACGAGGCAGAGCTACCTCCAGCGCATAGTCTCGAAGGTACTCGACCGAATCAGGGAGGGGTCTTCGAAGCGGTACCTCCACCGGAGCTACGAGGTGGTGTCCCTCTCGAAGAACACCGCCGCCCAGCTCGGGTTCGCCATCGAAGGAGACTTCGCCCACATGTCCGGGAGGAAGGGCCTCTACGTCAACGTCGACATCATGCTCGACCGGCTGAGGGACAAGGCCAAGTCAGAGACCAGGAGGAGGAACCTCTCGGAGCCAGAGGCCTGGGTCGACGACGTCGCCGAGGCTGTCGCGGTCTCGGCCCTCAGATACGAGCTCCTGAAGCAGGACCCCGACAAGATGATAGTCTTCGACATCTACGACGCCCTGCGCTTCCAGGGCGACACCGGCCCGTACCTTCTCTACTCCTACGCCCGGGCGAGGAGGATACTCGACAAGACCGAGGGGAAGCCGGCCATCGACGAAAAGTCCGCAGCCAAGCTCACCAACCCCAAGGAGCTCAAGCTGGCCAAGCAGATGTCCATGCTAGACATCAGCGCGGAGACTGCGGAGGAGTTCCTCTCCCCCAAGGAGATCGCCCGGTTCGCCCACGAACTGGCGGTCGCGTTCAACGACTTCTACGAGAGGGTCCCCGTCAACAAAGAGGAGGACGCCCAGCTTAGAGACGCGCGGCTGGCGCTCGTCGACGCCGCAAGCAGGGTCCTGGCGGAATCCATGAGGCTCATGGGGATACCAGTCAAGGACCGGATATGAGTCGATTCAAGCTCGCGAGCTTCGACATGGACGGGACGGTCCTGGAGCACAACAGCAGTTGGGTAGCCATCCATAGGGCCTTCGGGACCGAGCACCTCGGCGCCGCTTCTCTGAGGCTCTACACCGAGGGGAAGATCGACTACAGGGAGTTCATGCGGAGGGACATCTCCTCCTGGCCCAAGGGGGTGACGAAGGCCCAGATCGGGGAAATACTCTCCGGCTACAAGTTGCGGAAGGAGGCGCCGAAGGTCATGGAAGAGCTCCAAGAGATGGGGATGAAGACGGCGCTCGTCACTTCGGGGATAGACATGCTTGCAAAGGAAGTGGCGTCGGACCTCGGGATGGACTACATGGTCGCCAACGGGCTCCGCTTCAGCAGGGACGGAGTCCTCCTCCAGCATGGCATCGGCAGGGTGGACCCCACCCGCAAGGACCTGGCATACCAGAAGCTTCTCCGCAAGGTCGGGGTGCATCCCAAGCAGTCCATCGCGGTGGGTGACACCACCTACGACCTGGCCTTCCTGAAGTCCGCGGGGCTCGGGTTCATGCTGGCGCACACGACCAGGGTCCCCGACCCCGAGATCATACACATAGACAGCCTGGGCGAGATCTTCAACCACATACGATAGGGAGAGCCTTTTTACTCCCTCTGAGAGAGGTGTGGCCAAGGGTTCCAAGTTGGATGACACCCTGCTTCTGATCCCGGGACCGACCAACTTGTCAAGGCGCGTCCGGGAGGCGATGGCCCGGCCCCAGCTCCCGCACGTCGGCGCAGAGTTCTACTCCACTTTCAAGGAGACCATCCAGCTGGCCAGGTACGTTTTCAAGAATGAAAAGGGGGCCCAGTTCGTTTACACCGGCTCCGGGACGATAGGGATGGAGTCGTCGGTCGTGAGCCTGGTGTCGCACGGAGACAGGACCCTCACACTAGTGAACGGCTACTTCGGCCACCGGATGCTGCTCCTCAACCAGATTCACGGGGCGAAGGCAGACAGCCTGGAGTTCGGCAGGGGCATGGGCGCCGACCCCGACACGCTCAGGCGCAGGCTAAGGAAGAACAGATACTCGGTGGTCTTCATCACACACGTGGACACTTCGAGCTCGGTCATCAACCCAGTCCCGGAGCTCGTCGAGGAGTGCTCCAAGGCGGGGGTCCTTTGCGTGGTCGACTCGGTCTGCGCCATAGGCGGCGAGCCCCTGGACTTCGACAAGCTCGGGGCAGACGTCGTCTTCACCGCGTCCCAGAAGGCCCTGGCTGGGGCTCCCGGCGCGGTGCTCCTGGCCGTATCCGGGAAGGCAGTCGAACACATGGAGAAGCGGAAGGCGCCGATCGAATCCTACTACATGAACCTCCTGAGGTGGAAGCCCGTGATGGAAGACCCGAAGATGTACCTGGCTACCCCTGCCACCCAGGTCCTCCTGGCGCTCAGGGAGGCCCTGCTGGAGGTGAAGGCCGAAGGGATCGAAAACAGGTGGGCGCGCCACAGGAAGCTCGGAGAGCTCACCAGGGAGAGGGTCGACGCCTGGGGCCAGAAGTTCGTGGCGGACGAAGGCCACAGGGCGGACACGGTCACGTCGTTCTGGGTCGAGGAGGGGAAGGCTGGCCCCATCCAGAAGACCCTGGAGGAGGAGCATCATGTGATGGTCTCGAGGGGGATCTATGACGACAGGGACAGGATGATCAGGATAGGTCACTTCGGCATCCTCGAGCCGGAGACCCTCAGGGGGGCGCTCGACTCCATGGGCGGCGTCATGGAGAAGCTCGGCCTGGCCCCTGGACGCGTCGAAGTGGCCAGGCAGAAGAAGAAACGGTAGAACGCTTTTATCGCCACCGAAATCGAACTGAATTCGCAGCCCGGTCGTCTAGTGGTCAAGGATGGGGGCCTCTGGAGCCTTCGACCTAGGTTCGAATCCTAGCCGGGCTATCTTGTATCGCTGGAACCGTCCGCCTTCCCCATTCGGCCGTCCGGGCAAGATGCCCAGGGGAGCCGGCATCCTTCTCACTTCCACCGTGTGAGTATCTCTTCCCTCTGGAACGCAGCCTTCGCCACGAAGAACATGGCGACGCTGACTGCCGCGAGGACTCCGGCGAGGATTACCAGGTTGGTGTCGTTCAGCTCGAAGAAACCAAGCTCGGAAGCCAGGAACACCCCTACGAACGGGAGCATGAGCAGAGCCCCAGACTGCTGCGCGCTGCGCACGTCGGTCATCCTGGCGGAGATGATCACGTTCACCTCCACGCTGAGCAGCGCCGCGAATGGCGCCGCGAAAAGGATGGCGGCGATGTGCCAGTTCGGATAGTAGTTGTACCCCAGCAGGCCGTGCGTGAAGGTATCCAGGAGCACCATGAAAGACACCGAGCCGGTGTAGAGCGCCCCTAGCGGAAGCAGCAGCGCCGACAAGGTCTTGCCCAGCAGGATGTCTCCATCCGACATGGGGGTGGCGAGCATCGGCTCGAGGCTCCTCTGTATCTTCTCGCCGACCAGGCTGTAGGACGCTATTGCGGTCGGAATTATCGCCGCGGCTATGATGAACCAGATGGAGAACGAATCCATCAACCCGGGGGCGGCCGCCGCTGTGAGGCTCTTCGCCCCCCTGCTCATCGAGTAGTCAACGATGAGCGGGAACACGACCCCGACGATGAGCGGCATGGCGACCGTCGCGTATATGACCGAGGGTTTCCTCCTGTATATCTTGAAGTCCTTCCGGGCGACGTTCCATGCGTTCTGGAGGTCCATGCTATCCTATTCTCCCCTCACGAGCTTCAGGTACACGTCTTCCAGGCTGGGGCCCACCTCGGTGACGAAGACCACCCTCCCCCCGGCACTTTGTATGGACCGCAGAATCGCCGGGTTTTCATTTTCAGGGTCCTTCAGGCTGACGACGATGCTGTTCGCGGTCACCTCTCCTAGCTGATATCCCATCTTCTTCACCGCGGCGACCATGGAATCGTCCACGTGCTGAAGTTGGACCTTCACCCTCCTGCCTGAGAGCGAATGCCTCAGCTCCTGTGGGCTGCCGATGCTGATCAGCCTTGTCTTCAGTATGGCCACGCGGTCGCAGACCCTCTCCGCTTCGTCCAGAAGGTGCGTGTTCAGGAAGATCGTCCTCTTCTCCTTCTTTAACTCGACGATGAAGTCCCTCACGGTCTTCGAGGCTTCGGGGTCGAGATTCGCGGTCGGCTCATCCAGGAAGAGGACCTCAGGGTCGTGAATCAGGGCCCTCGCGATCGCCAGCTTCTGTTTCATTCCTTTCGAGAACGTCCCGGCCGCCACATCTCTCTTGTCCCACAGCTCGAGGAGCTTTAGGAGATATTCGATCCTCTCCCTCCGTTTCTGCTCTGCAAGCTTGTAGAAGCGGCCGTAGAAGTCCAGGTTGTCATAGGCGCTCAGCTCTTCGTAGAGCCCGACGTTTTCTGTCAGCAGACCGATCATCCTCCTGATCTTCGGCTGGTCTTCCTTGTTCGCGATCTCGTACTCTCCTATTCTGGCACTCCCTGAGCTCTTGCCGACCAGGCAGGCCAACATCCTGACGGTGGTCGTCTTGCCAGCCCCGTTGGGGCCTAGGAACCCGAACACCTCTCCCCCGTCGACGTGAAGGGTGACTGAATCAACCGCTCTCACGTTGCCGAAGTTCTTCGTCAGGTTCTCGGTGTCGATCAAGCTAGGTCTCGCTCATCGGCCGACTCTGCCGCACTTCTCGAGGATTCCCTTCGATGCTGCATCGCACAGGGCCGCACTAGCCTGAGCCTGAGGTAGTCGGCTGACTGCTGTCCGCGTTTGCTCCCTTCTGCTTCTTTCGGGAGAACCTTCCGAACCGGAAGATGTACGCCAGGGCGATCACTATGAGGGTGGCCACAACAATGATGACAACCTTCTCGGTAGTGAAGACCACCAATCTACCACGTCGCCTGACGTCGTCCCGCGTCTCATCATGATAAAAACGGTTCGGAACTGGCTGACCTCGCGCCCCCCGCAGAGACTCCGACGCACGGAGCTACTCGTCGTATCGTGTATGCTGTCGTAGGGCGTTTGAATCCGACCAGGGCCTTCGGGGCCTGGGCTGGTCGTCCCCGGTGCGCTCGCCCCCCTCGGCAAAATAAAAGAGGGGGCACCGAGCGGATGCCCCAGGAAGCGTGATACTGGGCAAAATTGGCGACCGACCCGGTCTGCGGCATGTTCGTCGAGGAGTCGGAGGGATCCCTTCACGCGACCGTCAGGGGGACCACCTACTACTTCTGCAGCGAGGCCTGCCTCAAGACCTTCACCGAGCCTGAACGCCAGCTGAAGGTGCTGAAGCGGAACATCGCCCTCGGCGTGGCACTCTCCATCCCCATCCTCATCCTCTCGTACGTCCCGGCCACCGCATGGCTGTCTCTCGCCGGCACAGGCTGGGTCCTCCTGGCCCTTGCGACCCCGATCCAGTTCGTCGCAGGTTGGAGGTTCTACCAGGGTACCTGGAACGCGCTGAAGATGAGGGCGTCCAACATGGACGTCCTGATCGCGGTGGGGACGTCCTCCGCCTACGTCTACAGCGCGGCCTACGTGGTCTTCCCGGCCGAGCTCCCGAACGGGGCGTGGTACTTCGACACGTCTGCCCTCATCAGAGTGCTCATCCTCGTGGGCAAGCTCCTCGAGGAGTTCGTCAGGGGGAGGGCGAGCGAATCGGTGCGCAAGCTCCTCGCACTTCAGCCGCCCGCCGCCAGGAGGATACGGGCGGACGGCTCAGAGGAGGAGGTCCCCCTGGACCAGGTCGGGGTGGGAGACCTGCTTCTGGTCAGGCCCGGCGAGAAGATCCCGACCGACGGGACCGTGGTCGAGGGGCACTCCTCGGTCGACGAGAAGATGGTGACAGGGGAGAGCATCCCCGTGGAGAAGCAGCCGGCCAGCGGCCTTATCGGGGCGACGCTCAACGGCACCGGCTCCCTGAAGATGCGGGCCACCCGCGTCGGGACGGACACCACCCTGTCTAAGATCATCAGGGTCGTGGAGGAAGCCCAGGCCAGCAAAGGCCCCATCGAGAGGCTCGCGAACAAGGTCTCCGCGTACTTCGTCCCGGTGGTTATCGCCGTCGCCCTGGCGTCCTTCGGGTTCTGGACCCTGGTCGCAGGCGAATCCTTCGGGTTCGGGTTCACGACTGCGGTCGCAGTGCTCATAATCGCCTGCCCCTGCGCGCTCGGACTGGCGACGCCGGCCGCGGTGGTCACCGGCGCCGGCAAGGGGGCCGAGAACGGGATCCTGATCAAGGGCGGGGAGTACCTCGAGCGCATGCAGAAGATCAACACCATAGTCTTCGACAAGACCGGGACGCTTACCAGGGGGAAGCCGTCGGTGACCGACGTCGTCTCGCTTTCGGCCCTCGGTGAGAAGGACGTCATCAGGTTGGCGGCGATCGCCGAGAAGCGGTCCGAGCACCCGCTGGCCGCTGCCGTGCTCGAAAGGGCGCGAAGTGACCTTGGGGAGGACGGAGTGCCCGACCCGGACTCGTTCCAGTCGGTCACCGGTCAGGGGGTCCTGGCTTCATACCACGGGAAGGACATCGTCTTCGGCAACGCGAAGGCGCTCGAGGCCTTCAAGGTCAAGGTCCCAGACGATGTCTCACGACGGCTTGCGGCCCTCAGGAAGGACGGCAAGACCGCCATGGTCCTCGCCGTCGACGGCAGCCTGGCCGGGATAGTCGCAGCCGCCGACACCCTCAAGGAACACGCGGCCGACGCCATCAGGAAGCTGAAGGAGATGAAGCTGGAGCCCATGATGCTTACCGGAGACAACGCAGAGACCGCCGCCGCCATCGCGCGCCAGGTGGGTATTGACAGGTACTTCGCGGAGGTCCTCCCCGACGGGAAGGCTGCGGTGGTGAAGCAGCTGCAGAAGGAGGGCAACAGGGTCGTCGCCATGGTGGGCGACGGCATCAACGACGCCCCCGCCCTCGCCCAGGCAGACGTCGGGATCGCCATGGGCTCGGGGTCTGACATAGCCATCGAGACTGGCGGCCTGGTGCTCATGCGGGACGACGTGCGGGATGTCGTGGCCGGGATCCAGCTCTCGCGAAGGACCATGAGCAAGGTGAGGCAGAACCTGGTCTGGGCCTTCGGCTACAACATCGCCCTGATTCCGGTGGCAGCCGGCCTGCTCTACGTCGCCACCGGAGTGCTGCTCAACCCTATACTCGCCGCGGCCGCCATGGCCCTGTCCTCAGTCAGCGTGACGACGAACTCCCTCGCGCTGAGGCGGTTCAAGCCCGAGCTGTGAGGGGAGGGGAGCGAACTGCCTGCGCAGGCGGGGGCCGATCGGCGGCGCGACATCGCGTTCACGGTGCAGACCGTCGACTGCATAGCCTGCTCCCCGGTGTTCAGGCGCCCCCTCTCGAAGGTCGAGGGGGTCCTCGAAGTGAAGGAGCTCCCCATCACCAACAAGATAGTGGTCGTCTTCGACGAGGCGAAGCTGGAAAGGGAGCGCCTCAGGGAGGAGATCTCCAGGATCGCCGAGAAGGCCGGGCTGGGCGGCAAGATAATCTTCGCACGCTGACCGAAGGCCGCCCCCGGAGCGCAGCGGGACCGCGCCACGGACCGACGTCGCAGACGCGGTTGACCGCCTGGACCGACTTCGCCGTCGGCAGGGTTTTTAACGCCGCGAGGGCCCTCGGAGCCAGTGCCCGAGAGTCCGCCAGAAGAGCGCCCCATACTCATCGAGACGAGGGAGGAGCTGATCTTCATGCTCTCTGAGGCCGCCGCGCTCGAGCACATGATAATGTGCGGGTACCTCTTCGCGTCTTTCACCCTGAAGGACAGGCCGGACGAAGGGCTTGCCCCCGACCAGCTGGCTGCTGTCAAGCGCTGGGGCCGGGTCGTCTCAGGGGTGGCCGCCCAGGAGATGCTCCATCTCGCGCTGGTCAACAACCTCCTGATTTCGGTGGGGGCCGCCCCGTTCTTCGGGCGCCCCAACTTCCCTCACCCCCCGAAGTACTTCGCCCCAGGCATCCAGCTCGCCCTCCTCCCTTTCGGCGAGAAGGCGCTCCGCCACTTCCTCTACCTCGAACGTCCAGAGAGGTTCGAGCTCGACGACGCCCCGGGGTTCGAGGCTGGCGCAGCGGCCGCGCCCAACACGGCCGGAGACGGGATCGTCCCCGAGCAGCAGGGTTTCGCGACCGTAGGGCACCTCTACCGGGGGATCGAGCAGGGGTTCGTGCATATGGCGGAGAAGCTGGGCGAGCGGCGCCTTTTCGTCGGCTCACCGAGGCATCAGGCGACCCAGGAGTTCTTCGGGTGGCCTGAGCTCGTCGCGGTCACGGACGTGAAGTCGTCGGGCCGTGCCACAGAGTCGATAATCACCGAGGGGGAGGGGGCCCGCGGTAACTGGAAGAACGCGCACTTCGGGAAGTTCTACCAGGTCTTGGGCGAATACATCGCGATGAAGAAGGACGACACGAACTTCGAGCCTGCGCGCCCCTCGATCCCGGCAGCGGCCAGACGCACCCCAGACGCCCGGGGCATGGCCCAGATAACCGACCCCCTAACCGCGCGGGTATCGGACCTCTTCAACGCCAGCTACGAGCTCGCCCTCCAGCTCCTCTCGAGGTTCTTCACACACTCCGAGACGTCCGAGGCGGAGCAAAAGGCCCTCAGCGATGGCGCAGTCGCGCTCATGGTGAATGTCCTGAAGCCCCTCGGAAAGGAGCTCACCCGGCTCCCCGTCGGGCCCCGCCACCCCGGCCTCACGGCAGGGCCGTCCTTCCAGATGTACCCGAGGGAGTACCTTCTCCCCCACAGGCACGCCGCCTGGGTGCTCCTGCACGAGAGGGCGACCGAGTTGGCGAAATACTGCGGGGACCTGAGCAGAGACTCGGCCAAGCTCGACTTGGGCTCAGTCCGAGTCGCCCTCGACGGGCTCTCCTCCGTCCTGGAACCGCACGCCCTGGCGGGGCAAAGGGCAATCGAGTCAGCCTAGTCGGCTGGCCGAGCCTTCGATTCCGGCCAAGCCCTCGCCTTGCAGAGCCCTCGCGCAGCTGCGCCTCAGTAAAAGCCTGCGGCGATCATGAATACGAGCGCCAGGATGAGGAGGAAGACGTCCGCCGTAGCGCTGATTCTTGTTCTCTTCAGCGCCTTCCCGAGCTTCTCCTGTGACCCCTGCTGTTCGCCGCTCTGCATCTCGCCGATTATCGCCACGACCCTCTTCAGCGAGGGCCCCACCATGGCCAAGCCAACCAGGAAGGATGTCAAGCCCAGCGCGATTCCCACCGAGATGGCCACCCCCCAGGAGGTTCCCCAGGCAAGCCCCGGAAAGTCGCCGTTGGATATCCCCACGTAGGCGAGAAGGGCCCCGAACAGCACCGTCATCCCCGATGTGATTTCGAAGAACCTAACGACCCTCGGGGCTATCTTCAGGAAGAACTCCGCCGACCCGGCCTGCGAAAGCTTCGCCATCCCGGGCGCGATGACAAACCCGAACGTGATGCTTCCTCCCAGCCACATCATCGCAGAGAACACGTGAAGCCAGGCGAGGATCGCAGTCGTGAGCATGGTGGTCGAGCAGACTTCCCCACGGAATCCGGTTTTTAAACGCCGGAACGCCATTGGCGTCCAGAGACGCAGGGGGTTCTGGTGCTAGCTCACCCAGCGGAGCTCAGCCAGCCTGCGGCCTGGCGGCGTGGTCTTCCGGCGTCCCGGGGCGCCCATCCCAACGCCTAAATCGACCCGCGGCGCGACTGTGAAAGCTCGATGCGTCTAGCACCCATGAAGGCGGCGGGCGCCGCAGCCGGGCCGAGCGACGAGGGGGGCTCCGGCCAGTGGTGAACGCGTACTTTCTCCTCAACTCCGTCCTGAACCTGCTCGGAGGGCTGGTCGCGCTCGCGGTCAGCTACTATGCCTACAGGTACGGCAGGGTCACCGGCTCCGGGTTCCTCAAGACCCTGAGCCTCGGGTTCATGATGCTCGGCGTTGGGCTCCTCGCCCAGGCCTCCGCGTTCATCTTCTTCGACCTCGACGCAGGCAAGATCGCAGACCGGGGGATTTTCGTGTACAGCGCCACCCTGGTCTACCTGGCACTCCAGGCCGTCGCCTACCTGATGATCGCCGTGAGCTACTCCCGGAGGGTCCAGGGGGGCCTCAAAATCGCCGCGGCGGCTGCCGCCGTCGGCGCCCTCCAGATCGCCTCCACCCCATCGTCCCTGCTGCTCTTTGGGACCCACGTCCTCGAGTTCGGGGAGCTCATCCTGGTGGTCTTGGTCGCGCTCATCGTCTTCCAGGGGCTGCTGATCTACGGCGAGAACCGGAACCGGCTGGCGCTCACGGTCATGGGGGCGTTCGCCCTGATCCTCCTCGCCCACATAGCCAAACTGTCAGCATCTCTACTCTCGTCCGGCCTCCTCTACCTAGCAGGCGACCTGGTGCAGCTGACGGGGTTCGGCCTCCTGCTGCTGTTCGTCCTGAGGAGTGGACCTGATGGCGGGAACTGAGAAGCAGAGGAGCACCATCCGCATCTACCTCGACATCCTCCTCGCCACGGAGGACGAGGGGAACGCGAAACCCACGCGCATACTCCAGAGGGCGAACCTCCCGCACGACCGCATGATGAAGCACGTCTCGGAGCTGCAGAAGAGGGGGCTGCTCGACGAGGTGAACAACGGCGAGAGCAGATACTACACGATCACCGACAAGGGCAAGACCTTCGTCAGGGAGCTCCAGCGGGCAGAGGCCTTCCTCTCCGCCTTCGGCGTCGCCCTCTAGGGGTGAACGCTGCGTTCATACGGACAGTCCTCGGCCAATATATACGGGGGCACCCAGTTGAAAGCGTGCCCCACTCGGCTCGGGTCGAGATGCGTCGCTGAAAGACGCGACGGTCATCTTCGGGGGCGACGGCTACATCGGCTGGCCGTTGGCCTTGCACCTGGCATGGAGGTCTGACGCAGAAGTAGTCATTGTGGACAGCCTGGTCACGCGAAGGCTCGTCGCATCGGTGGGCGCGGACTCGCTGGTGAAGATAGGCACCCCCTCTGCCCGCATATCAGCCTACGAGAAGGCCTCAGGGAGGTCCAACATCACCTTCGTGGAGGCGGACGCGCGCGACCCTGCCGCAGTCGACGCCGTCATCGCGCGGCACCTCCCGAAGAGCGTGGTCCACCTGGCCCAGCAGCGGAGCGCCCCCTTCAGCATGGTCGACCAGGAGCACGCGCTCTACACCCAGCTGAACAACGTCGCCACCAACCTGAACGTGGTCTTCTCGATGACGAGGCACGTCCCCGGAGCGCACCTCCTGAAGATGGGGACCATGGGAGAGTACGGCACCCCCAACGTCGAGATCCCCGAAGGGCCTGTCACAGTATCCCGGAACGGGAGGAAGGACCAGCTGATGTTCCCCCGGACCGGCCAGAGCTGGTACCACCTAAGCAAGATCTTCGACACCCACAACATACTCCTCGCCAACAAGATACACGGGCTGACCAGCACGGACGTGATGCAGGGAGTGGTGTACGGCTCGATGACCGACGAAGTGGTCGACGACTCCCTGGCCACGAGGTTCGACTTCGACTCGATCTGGGGGACGGTGATCAACAAGTACGTCGTCCAGGCCGTCCTCCTCGACAAGCTCCTGATCTACGGGAAGGGGAGGCAGTCCAGGGGGTACCTGTCTCTCTACGACAGCGTCCAGTGCCTCAGCCTGCTGCTGGCCAACCCGCCCGCCGCGGGGGAGTACCGCCTGGTCAACCAGATAGACGAGACATTCGACACCCTTCAGCTGGCCCGCAGGGTGGCGCGCATCGCCGAGGAGTTCGGGATGCGCCCGGGGTTCGAAAGGGTCGCGAACCCCCGCGTCGAGAAGGAGGAGCACTTCTACAAGGTGGAGCACAGGGTCCTCCCGTCCCTGGGGTTCAGGAGGACCAAGGACATGGACGACGTCCTGAGGGAGATCTTCCGGACGGTCATAGCCAACAAGGCCAGGGCTTCGAAGATGAGCTCGCTGGTGGCGCCCTCCGTGCCCTGGGGCGGGCGAAAGGCCATAACCTCCAAGGGGTTCCGCCTCCCCCGTGACCTTACCGGCTGGTCTCCGTGGGAGGAGGTCGTCGAGTACGCGAGGGAGCCTCCTGCCGGAAGCGACTGAAGGAACGACCACCGGGCTCGCGCGAGCCCAAGGCGGCGGGCTGAAGTGCCTACTGATCTCTCCCGCAGACCCGCTCACGGGGCGCCCCCGGGCGGGGCCCCTCAGGCGGTTCCGACATCCGCCCCCGGGGGTCGAGTACACGCACGTCACCGACAGGGTCTCGGTCCCGACCAGCACGGGCCAGTACACCCTCTCTCCGGTCAACCTGGGACTGGCCGCGGTGAAGTTCGCCCTGGAGCACGCCTTCCCCCTCGACGAGAGCAGGGCGTCCATGGTCCATAGCTTCTTCTGGGACGTCCGCAAGTTCACCGTCCCCTGGGTCCACGAAAGCGACCAGTCGCTGGGCCAGTACCTCGGAGGCTACAACAACATAGGGGGGTTCGTCAGGAAGTCGATCACCGACGGCTATTCTTCCTACCTGAACTCGCGCGGCTGCGCCGGGGTGGTGACGTGGACGGAGTGGGCGAAGAGAGGGTTCGAAGCGGACGGGGTGGACCAGGCGAAGGTGGCCGTCGTCCCGCCCCCCTTCGACGCGCTCTCCGTCGGCCGCCCGCACGAGGGGTGCAACATCCTGTTCATCGGCAGGGACTTTGCAAGGAAAGGGGGCGACGTCGTCCTTGGCGCCTTCGCCTCCCTGGACGCCCCCGGATGCAGGCTGAACTACGTGGGCAGAGCCCAGGGGAAGGCCCTGGACGACATCAGGAGCGACAGAAGGATCTCATACTTCGAGCGGGCCTCGCACAAAGCGCTCTCCGAGGAGCTCTGGCCCTTCACCGACATTCTCGCGCTTCCGACCAGGGCCGACGCCTTCGCGATGACGGTCGCCGAGGCGATGAGCAGAGGCATAGCTGTGGTGTCGACCTCGCTCCCCTCCATATCCGAAGTTGTGGAGGACGGGGTGTCTGGACTGCTTGCGCCGCCGGGGGACGCCGCAGGCTTCGCTGAGCGCCTCGCGCGGCTCGCGGGCGACCCCTCGCTCAGGTCGAAGGTCGGGCGCGCCGCCCAGGAGAGGGTGAAGGCCCGGTTCTCCCCGGAGCTCATAGGGCGAAAGCTGTTGGATGTGTACGGCCGGGCGGCCTGAGGAGGGGAGAGAGGCCACGGGATACAGGGGGAGCTACCTCGGGACGGGGTTCGTCCTGGCCATGTCCGTGCGGCTGCTGACGTCGGCCCTGGTCATAGTCATCCCTCTCTTCGCCATCGACGCCCTGGCCGCCTCGGCGCCAGAGGCGGGAGTGTTCGTCCTCCTGCTCTGGGTCGGGAACGCCGTCGGCGTGGCCGCGGCCGTCCTCGCTCTCAGGAACCAGACCTACGCCTCCGTGGCGGGCTTCGCCCTAGTCGCCGGCTCCATGCTCGGTCTCGCCCTCGGCGGGCGAGGCTCGGCGCCGGCCTTCATTCTGACCTCGGGGGTCGGGGTGGGCCTCCCGCAACCTTTCCTCTCCGCCTTCATGCACGCCGACTCGCGCGCCGGGAAGCCTTTCTCCGGCATGGGTCTCTACTCGACGGCCCTGGGGGTCGGACTGATCCTCGGTCCCTTGGCAGCATATGCCGCGCTCCCGGCCTACGGCTTCTCCGGCGCCTTCCTCGCCCTCTGCGCGGTGTGCGCCGTCGGCGTTGCGGGCGCGACGTTGGGGCATGGCGCCGCCTCTGACCGTCCGCGGCCGTCCGCCTTCTCTCCCCGGGCGCTGCTGAGGGCGGTCAGGAACGAGGCCTTCAGTAGGGCTACCCTGGTCAACCTGCTCTACTCGCTTCTGCTCCCCGTGTTCCTGTCGTACGGCGCAGTCTGCGCGGAGGAGAAGTTCGCGGTCGCCCCGACCGACGCCCTGCTGATCTTCACGGCCGTGTTCGTCCTGTCGCTCGCCTTCAGGCTCGCGGCCGTCAGGCTCGAGGCCGGGCTCGGGAAGCTCCTGACATTCTCGGCCGCCCTTTTGCTGCTGAGCGCGCTCACGGTAGGGCTTGCGCCGAGCCTGCCGTACTTCGTCGCAGGGATGCTCCTCTTCAGCGTCCCCCACGCGCTCGTCTTCCCCATCGCGAACTACTTCGCGCTCTCCAGCGCCGGAGGGGACGTCATGAACGCGAGCTACGCCTTCCAGGCCTCCTCGGCCGTCGCGGAGTTCATCACCCCGGCGGCGGCGGTGCTGATCCTCCCCGGGGCAGGCGTCCAGGGGCTCTTCCTGTTGGGGGGCGTCCTGGCCGCGGGGGCACTCCTGGCCTCGGCTTCGACCTTCAGGCGCCCCGCCTGACTCGGGAAAAAGTTGAAATAGTTCCGATATTGTTCCGATATCGGTAGCGTGAAACACTGTTCAGCATAGACTGGACGAAGCGGACCCACAAGGGGCTGCGGAAGTGGATAATGTACATCGTCCGCGACACACCAAAGTCCGGGGTCGAGATCATGGACATAATGGAAGGGAACCTTCAGGGGTGGTGGAGGCCTTCGCCGGGGTCCATCTATCCGATGCTCAAGAACATGGTCTCCGAGGGTGTCCTCAGCCGCTCAGGCGACGACAGGTATTCCCTGACCGAGGAGGGCAGGGCGGAGATCGAAAGGCCGCTCCTCAGGGGGGACGGCGGCGCACCGCAGCCCAGGACGGTCGGGGGCGCGATAGAAGTGATATCGAGCTACACTTCGTATCTCGAGGACCTCAGCCGGGCGAAGGACGCCGACGTTTCTCAGAACGCTTCGCACATAAAGGAGCTGTCAGAGAGGCTCGCAAAGGTGGGACGTAGCGCATGAGCCAGCAACCGATAGTCAAAGTCCAGGGCCTGTCCAAGGTCTTCGGGAGCCTGAAGGCGGTCGACGGGGTCACCTTCGAAATCAAGGAGGGGGAGATCTTCGGCTTCCTAGGGCCGAACGGAGCGGGGAAGACCACCACCATCAACATGCTCACGACCCTTCTGCGGGCCACTTCGGGGGACGCCGAGATCAACGGGCTCGACATCCACAAGCACCCCAACGAAGTCAGACGGAGGGTGGGGGTGGTCCCGCAGGAGTACACCGCGGACGAGGACCTGACCGGCCTCCAGAACATAATACTCTGCGCAGACCTCTACGGAATACCGCGCAGCAACTCGAAGCCCCACGCCATGGAGCTGCTCAAGCTCGTAGAGCTCGAGGATGCGGCGAACAGGAAGGTGAGCACCTACTCCGGCGGCATGAGGCGGAGGCTGGAGCTGGCGAGCGGGCTGATCAACTATCCCAAGCTGCTCTTCCTCGACGAGCCGACGCTGGGGCTGGACGTGCAGACGAGGACGGCGGTCTGGAACTACATCAGGATGCTCAAGGAGAACTACGGGATGACGCTCTTCCTCACGACCCACTACCTCGAGGAAGCGGACTCCCTATGCGACAGAATCGCGATCATCGACCACGGGCACATCGTGAAGATCGGCACACCCACCGAGCTGAAGGCGAGCATCGGAGGGGACATCATAGTTGTCGGGGTCGCAGAGCCGGGCCCGGACATATCGGCCGACATCGCGGGGATACCCCTCGTGAAGGAAGTGAAGAAGTCGGGGCACGAATACAGGATAAAATCGGAGGTCGGCGAGGAGTCCTCCATTAAGATCATCGACATCATCAGGTCCAAGGGGCTCCACGTGACCAAGATCTCGCTGACAAAGCCGACCCTGGACGAGGCGTACCTGGAGTTCACCGGGAAGAGCATCAGGGAGGAAGACGCCAACAAGATGGACGCGTTCAAGCAGCGTGTGACCATGATGAGGGCCCGCCGGTGATCGCCTGATGACAGAGGACATCTCGCGGTCGACGGTCACAGCCAAGGAGCAGGCACTCGAACGGCGGGAGCGCGAGGCTGAAAAGGCCTTCAGGGCGGCACCCCAGCTCAACAAGAGCCCGCTTCACGGGCTCTGGGCGCTGACCAACAGGGACCTGGTGAAATGGTACAAGAACCCGATACAGCTCATCATCTCCCTCGTCCAGCCGGTCGTGTGGCTAGGCCTCTTCGGCAAGGCCTTCAACATCTCCGGGCTCATCCCGAGCACCCTTCCCCCGGCGGCCGTAAGCGCGATCAACCTGCAGACCTTCGGCACGACCAGCTACTTCTCCTACCTCGGGGCGGGCATGCTCGCCTTCATCATACTCTTCACCGCCGCCTTCTCCGGCATGTCCGTTGTCTGGGACAGGAGGTTCGGGTTCATGAACAAGGCAATGAGCACCCCGGTAGGCCGCGGGGCCATCGTCACTTCGAAGGTGCTGCAGAGCGTGGTCCGCTCGCTTATCCAGGCGGCCATAGTCCTGGGCATCGCCATCGCACTGGGGATGGATACGGCCAACTTCAGCGTCCTCACTGTCGCAGGGTCGTTCCTCATGCTCTTCCTGATGTCCTTCGGCCTTTCGTCCCTTTTCGTGATGCTCGCCCTGAGGTCCAGCGACTGGCAGACGCAGATGGCCATCATCAACCTGCTCAACCTGCCCCTCCTCTTCGCCAGCAACGCGATGCTCCCGGTCAAGACGATGCCCGCCTGGCTCCAGGGGGTCGTAGGGTACAACCCCGTCAGCTACGCCGTGGACGGTGTGAGGCAGATGCTCCTCGGCTCAGGGTCGTCTGCGGCAGCCGCCGCAGGGTACAAGGTGCTCGCTCCGCTCTGGGTGGACTTCGGGGTACTGACGGCCTTCGCCGCGATCCTTTCGGTGCTCGGGATAGTCCTTTCCTGGAGACTCCTCTCCAAGTAGGGTGCTCTAGCCGAAGACGGTCTTACGCAGCTTGTCGGCCATGGCCAGGGGGTCCGCGTTCTGCCAGACGTTCCTCCCTACCGCGACGCCGGTCCCTCCCGCCTCCATGACCCCTTTCACCTGCCTCAGGAAGTCGTCGTCGGTGGGCGCCTTCGGGCCTCCGCTCATGAAGACCTTGACCCCGGCGGCCGACTTCACTGCCCAGGAGAACGTCTGGGGGTCCCCGGTGTACTTGATCTTCACGGCGTCGGCGCCCAGCTCGAGCCCCGCCCTCGCCGCATAGGCGACTACCTCCTTCGACGTGTCGTTCTGCACTGACGCGCCGCGCGGGTAGATCCACGCAATGGCCGGGACTCCCTTCTCGTGGGCCTCCTCCTGGATCTTCCCGAACTCCCGGAACATCTTCGACTCGAACTCGCTCCCCAGGTATATCGTGTACCCGACCCCCTTCGCCCCCAGCGACACGGCCTGTTCCACGCTGCAGACCTGCCTGGAGACCGGCTCCCCCTTCGGGAGGCTGGACTTGCCGTTGAGCTTCACTATCAGCGGGACCCTCCTGTCGTAGAACCTCTCGGCCACCCCCTTCTGGAAGACGACACCGTTGAACTTCCCCTTGGCTGCGATGTCCATTATGGTCGCCGGGTCGACGTTCCTATCGTTGAAGTCGGTGGACGGCCCGTGCTCGAGCCCCTGGTCGTAGGCCAGCAACATGCTCCTCCCCTCCGTCAGGAACGCGGACATCCTCTCCTTGTTCATGAACCCCGGCTCAGCCCTTTGCTATTTAACAGTCTTACCCCGCCGCGTATCTCACGGGGCCTCCCGAATACCTCTAAATCACACGCCGACCGGGACGGCTGCAGTTGAAGCTCGACGAGTTCCTGAGGCTGAACGCTCCCGACGACCTCGCAGCGCTCACCTCCGCCATCGCCGCCGCGAGCCTAGGCGTCTGGGAGAGCGTCCCGTTCAAATCCGGGCTCCTCTCGGAGACCAACCCCTCCGGGGAGACCCAGAAGGCGATTGACGTCTTCTCCAACGATCTCTTCGTCGACGCCCTCACCTCGACCGGCCTGGTCGCCGAGGTGGCCTCCGAGGAGATGGAAGAGCCCGTGGTCTCCAAGGGGTCGGTCAGCGTCGCCATGGACCCGCTCGACGGGAGCTCGAACGTCGAGACCAACAACCCGCTTGGGAGCATATTCGGTTTCTACACCAGGAAGCTCCCCGCCTCGGGGAGAGCCCTGGCCGGCGCCCTGTACGTCACCTACGGCACCATGGTCACCCTGACCTTCTCCTTCGGCAAGGGGGTCCACAGGTTCGTCGCAGTGAGGGACGGGAGCGCCATGTCCTTCCAGCTGCTCGGGGTCAATCTGAAGATCCCGGAGAAGCCCGAAGTCTACGGTTTCGGGGGCGCCCGGGCCGACTGGATACCGCCGGTCTCCGCTTTCTGGCACTCACTAGAGCCGAGAGGGCTCCGCAACAGGTACTGCGGGACGTTCGTCGGGGACTACAACCAGGTCCTCGCCAGGGGCGGGATCTTCTCGTACCCCGCGCTGACGAAGAAGCCCAGGGGGAAGCTCAGGGTGCTGTACGAGTGCGCCCCCATGGCCTACATCAACGAGCAGGCCGGCGGGTACGCCAGCGACGGCTCTGGGAACATCCTCGACATCGAGCCTGCCGGCCTCGCGGAGACCGCACCCCTGTACATCGGGAGCGCCGGACTGGTCCGCGAGCTCGAAGGGAGCATCTCGTCGAAGCAGCGTGCCCCCTGAGGTCGGTCGAAAAACGGGAGGAGGGCGCCGCCGGCTCTTCGCCGGGGCGTCCGCTCACTCGGTGCCTATGGGAACACGCCTAGGATCTTGACGGCATCGGCCACCCTGCCGACGCCCACTATCATGGCGCCGGTCCTCATGTCGACGTCGTGCTTCAGGCTGGCTGCGTGCACGTCGCGGAACGCGGAGACGATCTTCTTCTCCAGCATGGAGTTGACCTCGTCCTCGGTCCAGTAGTTCCTCTCGAGGTTCTGGACCCACTCGAGGTAGCTCACGATGACGCCGCCCGAGTTGGCCAGGATGTCGGGGATCACGAAGACCTTGTTGGCGTGCAGTACCTTGTCCGCCTCTGGGGTCGTGGGGCCGTTGGCGCACTCTGCGATGATCTTGGCCTTGACGCCCTTGGCTGTGTCTGGGAGTATGGCGTTCTCGAGGGCCGCGGGGCAGAGGATGTCGACGTCCATCTGAAGGAGCTCCTTGTCCGAGATGGCCTGGCTTCCGGGGAAGCCCACCACCGAGCCGGTCTTCTCCTTGAAGGCGATGAGTTTGTTCGCGTCCATGCCCCCCTTGCTCATGATCGAGCCCTTGGAGTCGCTGGCGCCCATCAGCTTGGGGCCGTAGGTTTGCATGATCTCCGCGTAGTTGGAGCCGGCGTTGCCGAACCCCTGGACCGCGAAGGTCGCCTTCTTCAGGTCGATCTTGTTCGCCTTGGCTGCCTCCACGGTGGTGTAGACCGCGCCCCGCCCGGTGGCCTTGTCTCTTCCGAGAGAGCCTCCGAGTGAGATGGGCTTCCCTGTGATGACGGCCGGCGACATGAACCCCTCAAGGGTGTTGTAGGTGTCGAGGATCCACGCCATCGTCTGGGCGTTGGTGTAGACGTCAGGGGCAGGGATGTCCTGGTAGGGCCCTATGATCGGTGCGATCGCCGCCGCGTACCGGCGGGTCAGTCGCTCGTTCTCCCCCATGGACATGTGCTTCGGGTCGCATATGATGCCCCCCTTGGCGCCTCCGTAGGGGATGTTGGCGACGCTGGTCTTCCAGGTCATCCAGGCAGACAGTGCCTTCACCTCGTCCAGAGTCACGCCGGGGTGATACCTGATTCCCCCCTTGAAGGGGCCCCGTGCGTCGTTGTACTGGACCCTGTAACCGGTGTACACGTGGGTCTGACCGTTGTCCATCTTGACTGGGAGGGAGACTGTCAGCTGCCTCTTTGGATGGGCTAGCATCTGGTGGATTCCGTCGTCGAGCTTGAGATACTCGGCAGCTATCCTCAGCTGCTCGAGGGCGTTTTCGAACGGGTTGGGTTTGACTTGCTGTGTTTGCTGCATTTGTCTCACTTCGTACTTTTGAGCCATATTGGCCGTCCTTTTAACATTGTATATAATGAAATGAGTCGGTTCTCACATCAGAGAATTAGCGAGCTCTCTGACCTTCCCCTCCCAGTCCGCTGCCTTCACCACGCTGCTCGCCACCAGGACACCGTCCGTCCCGAGCTTGACCGCCGCCCTGACGTCCTCGCCGCTGACTATCCCCGCGCCGCAGAGGATCTTCCCGACGTACCCCGTCCGCCTCACGGCTGAGACCGTCCTCTGGATGAGCTCCGGCTTGGCCCTCGAGACCGCCACCCCAGACCCGATGAGCTCCGGGGGCTCCACGGCCACGTAGGCGGGGGCGAGCTTCGACAGCCTGGCCGCTTCTTCACTCGTCTTCGCGCAGAGGCAGACCTCGAGCCCCATCCCGGCGAGCATCGGGACCAGCTTCGACAGCTCCGCCGGAGTTTTCCTCGACTCGCTGTGGTTGAGAATCGTCCCGGCCGCGCCCGCGGCCTTCACCGCCTGGGGGAGAATCGCCCCGGTGGTCTTGTCCCCGGTCTTGCTCGCGACCGTCTGGCTGAACACCCTGGCCCCCGTCTTCGACGCCACCAGCCCCAGCATAGGGGTGGGCGGGGCAAGCACCGCGTTGACCTTCGTCGCCTCGGCCACCCTCCTGACGGCGAGGGCGAGGCGTATCGACCCTTCCCCGAGGACCTCGTTGTAGTTCTTGCAGTTGACGATGAGGGTCCTCGCCGGCACCCCTTCGGAGATTCCTCTAGGTGTCTTAAACTGTAGTCCGCGGGTTGAATCGGTCTCGGTTCAGGAGGTCCTTCTAGGAGGTGTCCTCGTCCGAGTCCTCTTCCCACCCGTCTTCGTCCAGGTCTTCGTCCAGGTCCTCGTCGAGTTCCTGATCCTCTTCGGACATGTCGGCCCGGCGATTTCAAGTGCACTATTAAATCTCGCGGTCTGCAAGGGAACTTTGCAATGCCAGCGCCTGTGCTCCCCATGGACCGAGCCTCGATCGTGAAAGCCGAGGCCGTCGTCAGGGCCGGGGGCCTGGTGGTGTACCCCACCGACACTGTCTACGGCCTGGGGTGCGACCCCTTCGACGAGGAGGCCGTCGGCCGGCTGTTCAGGGCGAAGGGGAGGGGCTCCAAGGCGGTCCCGGTCCTATGCAGCTCGGAGGGGAAGGCGGCCGAGCTGGTGGCCCTGAACCCTGCCTCCCTCCAGCTTGCCAGGGCGCACTGGCCGGGCCCCCTCACGATAGTGGCGCCCCTGAGGGTGAAGGTCCCCGCGCAGCTCACCCAGGGTACGGGCAACCTGGGGGTGAGGGTCCCAGGCCTGCGAGCCTGCATCCGGCTCATAGACGCCTGCGGGGGGTGGCTAGCAGGGACTTCCGCCAACCGCTCGGGGAGCCCTTCCTCAAGGACGGCCGGCGAGGCCCTTGACCAGCTGGGGGACTCCGTGGATCTCATACTCGACGGCGGGGCACTGGAGGGGAAGGAATCGACGGTCGTCCAGGTGTCCGGTGACGCGGTCACAATCTTAAGAACTGGTCCAGTCGGGGTCGAGAGCCGAGTGGAAGGCCGACGAACCTAGTAGTGACCTCGGCGAAGGGGCTCGAAGCGAAGGCTTCGGCGGAGTTCAAGGAGATCGCCCTGCTCTCCGGGATACGCAAGGTGGTCATCGACCGGTCGGCCTACGACGGGGTCATCGAGGTGGACGTGGAGAACCCCAAGGCCCTCCTCTCCTTCCTGACGGACTTCGTCCGCTCCGAGCCGTTCAGGGTCAGATACATCCTCAGGGTCATCCCGGTAGACAAGGTCGTCGACACAAAGGCGGCGGAGATCGTCAAGGCGGTGAAGGAGCTCTCGACTTCCATCGGCCCCGGGGAGACGTTCAGGATCACCATCGAGTCGAGGGACTCCCCCTACACCGACAAGCAGCTCATCGACGCACTGGCCGACGTGGTCGACAGGAAGGTGAGCCTCGACTCCCCGGACAAGATAGTCCTCCTCGAGATATTCGGGGAATACGCCGGGGTAAGCGTCATCTCCCCCCACGACATCGTAAGCATCCAGAAGCTGAAGCGGGCGACCTAGGACGAAGGCGGCGTTCGCACCGTCCGCCATCACGAACTTCTTTGAAATCAAGAACGACGGCTCCCCGGGGCCCATAGGCGCCACCGGGGGCGGCTACATCCTCTCCAAAGGGACGACCTCCTGGGCGCGCCCGGCCCCGGCCAGGGGCGTCGCCACCCGGGTGAACGGCGACCTCTCCTATGACGCACGGACCACTCGGAGGGCCGTCTCCCTGATGCTCTCGACCTTCGGCCGCTCGGACGAAGGGGTCAGGGTCGACCAGCGCGTCGACACTCCCATCGGCTCGGGGTTCGGCTCCAGCGGCGCGGCAGCCACCTCCGCAGTGTACGCCGCTGCGGCGGCCCTGGGGGTGAGGAAGCCCAAGCTGGAGCTCGCAAGGTTCGCCCACCAGGCGGAGATCATGGAGCAGACCGGGCTGGGGACCGTCTCCGTCGTCTACGACCACGTCGGGGCAGGGGCCATCACCTCCCCTGGCGAGCCCGGGACGGCCAAGTTCGCCATGGTGAAGGTCCCCCGGGGGACGAGGATAGTCACCGCGTACTTCGCCCCCTACGACAAGAAGGACGCCCTCTCGTCACCGAAGATGGGGGAGAAGATCAACGGCCTGGGGTACGCCGCCCTCCAGGGGTTCCTCTCCGACCCCTCCATCGAGACCCTCGCCGCCGAGGGGGAGGCGTTCTCCGCGAAGCTGGGGCTCGAGTCTCCGGAAGTGAAGAAGGCCATAGCGGCGGCGAAGGCTGCGGGCGCGACCCGCGCCAGCCAGAACATGATCGGCTACTCCGCCCACGCGGTCGTCGACGTCGACCGGGCGCCGAGGGTGGTCCGGGCGCTGCGGGGGCTGGGCTCGGGGGTCCGCGTGGACACCTTCGAGATAGGGAAGGTCAGGGCAGGGGTTCTCAGGGCTACCCGCAGGTGACCAGTTCCTTCGTGTACTTCGTCAGGGTGACCGGCTTCTTTCCGACCCAGACGGTGTCCTCGATGCGTATGCCATACTTGCCCACGAAGTAGATCCCTGGCTCGTCCGTTATCACGTCGTTGAGCTCCAGCTTCACCTCGTTCCCGTGGAAGATCCCAGGCATCTCGTGGATGTCGATGCCGACCCCGTGGCCGACGCTGTGGTTGAGGAACCTGTCCACCCTGTTCCTCTTCAGCACCGCCACCGCCGCGTCGTGCACATTCCCGCACTCCACGCCGACTCCGACCGCGTCGAGGGCGGCCTCCTGCGCCTCCTTCACCACCGCGTAGCGCCTCTTCATCTCCGCGCTGACTGTCCCGACCGCGAACGTCCTCGTCTCGTCCGAGTTGTATCCTTCGTACCTGAAGAACAGGTCCGCCACGACGAAGTCTCCGTCCTTCACCCTCCTGTCCGAGAGCTCAGAGTGGCCGTAGGCCCCGTGCGGCCCCGACGCTACTATCACCGGCCCGAGTGAAGACTCGGAGTTCGAGGGCGTAAGCCCCTCCTCCAGCGCCACCCTCATCACTTCGCCCGCGAGCTCCCACTCTGTCCTGCCAGGCTTCAGGGCCCGCTCGAGCGCTTCGAACGTCCTGTCTGTCTTCGAGCATGCCTTGCTGATCCGCTCTATCTCGACGGAGTCCTTGGCCCGACGGGCGTCGACGAACATCTGCGGCCGGGCGACGAACTTCTCTTCTTCGCCGGGCGCGGCCCGGTCCACGACCGCGCTGTCACGGCCGAGCAGCTTCTCTACCTCGCCCTGCACGTCTTTCCACCGCTTGACCAACACGATCTCCGCCTCCTTGCACACCTCCCCCGCCCTGTCCGCCTCCAGCGGAGAGGTGACGACCACCGTCTTGTCGGGACGGACCACCGCGGCGCCTCCGCCGAAGAAGTCGGTCAGGTAGAAGAGATTCGGCGCGGTGAAGACGGCCACCTGCTTGCCTCCGGCCATGGAAAGGAGCCTCTTGCGCCTCTGCGAGAACACCGTCAACGCCGACTCCGCCCTGCCCACGTTATTACTACCTTGTGCCACCCGGTGCCAGTCGGACGCCGCCGGCCGATCCCTGCCCCCGGCCCGCCTTTTGAAACAACGCGAATCTGGGCGCTCTGGGGCTGCCGAGGTGCTTTCGTGTGCTTAGGGACCAGCAGAGGCTGAAACGGGCCATCTACAACCCCTCTTCGAGTTGTGGGCTTTTGCACCGGAAAAAGACCCTGCGCCGGCGATAGACGTCGGATTTCCGGCTACGAATCTGACTCCGATTCGCTTATATCCCGTATCGAACGTGTCTATTACGGGGCTAATCTTCCTGTGACGTATATCCGAAGGCTGGAGATGCGCGGGTTCAAGTCCTCCGGCCCTCGGACAGTCGTAGTGAACTTCGAGCAGGGGTTCACCGTGATCACCGGCCCGAACGGGAGCGGCAAATCCAACCTCGCCGACGCCATCGCCTTCGCAATCGGGGAGAACTCGCCAAAGTCGCTCAGGGCTGCCAACGGAAGGCTCTCCGGTCTGATCTTCGATCCGCGGTCCGAGGACGGAGGCTCGGCCGGCAAGCCGAACGCCTGCCGCGTGACGCTCCAGTTCGACAACTCCGACCGCGCGATACCCGTAGACTCTGACCTCGTGACGCTGACGCGCGAGCTCAGGGAGGACGGGGACAACTCCTACTACATCAACGGAAGGAAGAGCACCAGGGGCGCGCTGGCAGACATCATCGACATCGCCGGGCTCGCGCCTGGCGGGTTCAACATCGTCGCCCAGGGGGCGGCGACCAAGATGGCCGACCTCACCCCGGAGGAGAAGAGGAGGGTGATCGAAAGCGTCGTGGGCATATCGAAGTTCGACGAGCGCAAGGCCGAGGCCCAGCGTCAGCTCAGCCAGGCAGACCAGAGGCTGGAGGTCGCGATGGCGCGCATCGGGGAGATGAAGAGCACCCTCGAGTCGCTCGACTCCCAGAGGACGGAGATGGTAAGGTTCGGCCAGCTCGAATCGCAGATCAACTGGCTCAACGCTGTGCTGACATCGAAGCGGGTCGGAGACCTGAAGTCCAGGCTCGCGGACCTGCGTTTCCAGGAGCAGGAGCTCAACGGGAAGCTCAGCGACATGGGTGCGAGGCTGGTGGAGCTGGAGAACCGCATCGGCCAGGTCGATACCGAGAAGACGAAGTTCATCGTAGAAGTGATACAGGGCGGGGGGGCGAGCCACGTGGAGCTCCAGTTCCAGCTGGCGGGGCTGAGGAACGAGCTCGAGACAATGGAGTCTGACTTCAAGTCCTCCGAAGCGAACGTCGCCGAGCTGGAGGGTGAGACGGTCCCCCAGCTGAAGCAGGTCGTCTCCGAGAAGCAGAGGGAGGCGAACTCGGCGGGAACCACCGTCAGGCAGCTCACAGCAGAGATCGAGAAGCTGGACGCGAAGCACGCCGAGCTCGCTCAGCGGCTCAAGGAGTTCTTCCGGGCCGGCGAAGAGCTCAGGGGGACCATGGAGAAGAAGGGGAAGCAGACGGCGAAGGTCCAGGTCAGGCTCGCGGACCTCGGCCAGAAGCAGACCCAGGTCGACCTGGCGATCAACGCGACCAACGCCAGCCTCGGGGTGGAGAAGAAGCGCCTCGACGAGCTGAAGCTCAGGGTCGACGGCTACTCCGAGGTCCTCGGCAAGCTGGAGGCGAGCACAAAGCAGCTCTTCGAGCTTTACGACACCTCGACGAAGGAGCTCAACACCTTGGACGAGGGCCTGAGCGGCTCCGAGAAGACCAGGGAGAAACTTGTGGCCACGATTCAGGGCGCGTCGAAGATCCTCGAAAAGGCCTCGGCGGAGCTCTCGAGGGAGGAGGCGTTCAGACACATGTCCGAGAGCCTCGCGGGGGAGAGGAGCGGGCAGCTCAAACTGCAGGAGTTCTGCGACCAGGGCGGGGTCCCCGGCTACGTCGGCCGCTTCGGCCAGGTGCTGAAGTACCAGCAGCAGTATTCGAAGGCGGTCACTGCGATCTTGGGGAGGTGGATGGGCGCCTTCCTCGTCCAGGACCTGAAGTCCATGACCCAGCTGATCAAGGCCGCAAAGTCCCTGAAGGCGAAGAGCTTCTCCGTCATCCCGCTCAGCGAGGTGGAGGACGTGAAGGCCCTCGACGTGGAGAAGTCAGCGGGGGTCGTCGGGCCGCTCTCCGACGTGATAAAGTCCGAAGACGAGTTCCAGGGGCTGGTCAACTTCCTCGCCGGGGACTCGATACTGGTCGAGACCGAGGCGGTGGGGTACATCCTCGCGTCCGAGGGGGTCCGCGCCGTGACCTTGGCCGGAGAGACGTTCGAGCAGGGCGGGAGGGCGTTCAGCTACGGCTACCAGGAGCTCATGGTCAACCTGATGGAGGGGCTCGAGAACATCGAGGGGGTCAGCGAGGTCGAGGACGCCGTCGGGGCCCTCAAGGGCGCCATCGACAGGAGGCGCTCGGAGCTCGAGACCATCGAGACGGAGTCGAAGTCACTGATGAAGGAGAGGGTCAAGAAGATAGTCACCACGACCAGCCTGAAGGCCGAGGCCACCACGATCACCAGGATGGCCAACAGGTACAAGAGCATCTTCAGGTCGATGAACGCCGAGTACGAGAAGCAGGTCAGCACCGTCGCCCGCCTCGAGGAGAGGCTCAAGACGAACCTCGAAAGGAAGGACTCCATAGGCAAGGGGATCGCCTCGCTGCAGCAGGTGGTGGCCGACGCCCAGGCCCTGGGCCTGGACTCGATGCTCGCCGAGGTCGACGGGGCGAAGCAGTCGCTGTCGAACGAGATAGACACCACACGCAACAGGATCCAGGACCTCAACCTGACCCTGAGCCGCGAAAAGGCGAACCTGGAGAACGTCCTCCTGAGGGCCCTCGAGGACAACCAGCTCGACCTGGCCAACGCCACCGAGGACCTGCAGTCCAACAAGCAGTTCGTCAGGGAGGCGCCGCGGAGGATAAGGGAGCTCACCGAACAGAAGAACTCCCTGGAGTCGCAGATCTCGAAGCTCATGGAGTCATCGAAGCGGAGCCAGCCCGTCCTCGACGACTTCGACGCCAGGGCGAAGAGGCTGAAGGAGGAGAGGGACGGGGTCGCCCGCTCGATCGCCGGGCACCAGAAGGACCTGTTCGCGCTTTCGGGTCAGGCCTCGGGGACACAGGAGAGGGTCGAGGAGGCGCTGGGGAGCCTGAGGATGCTCGGCTACGCCGAGGAGCTGGAGTTCTTCGAAAGCAGCGAGTCCCTCCTGGCCGAGCTGCAGCAGGAGTACCAGAGCGCCCTGGGTTCGGTGAACAGGGGCGCCGACAGGCAGTACGTCGAGATGTACGTGAACTACAAGAGCCTCTCGGTGAGGCACAACGAGCTCGAGAACGAGCGCAACTCCATAATCACATTCATCGAGAGCGTCGAGGCAGACAAGAGGAAGGTGTTCATGGCCGCCTTCGACAAGGTCGGGTCGGAGTTCAG
Source organism: Nitrososphaerota archaeon (assembly GCA_028866945.1). Lineage (GTDB taxonomy): Archaea > Thermoproteota > Nitrososphaeria > Nitrososphaerales > Gagatemarchaeaceae > UBA183. The sequence goes on along the minus strand of JAGWHE010000008.1, from coordinate 8,948 downwards.
CGCCATCTTCGAGAAGCTGACCGGAGGGGCAGCGCTGCTGGAGCTCGAGGACCCGGACGAGCTCTTCGCCGGCGGAGTGATAATGCGGGCCGACTTTGGGAACGGGCTCCGCGAGTCGTCCCAGCACAGCGGAGGCCAGAGGGCCGTGACCGGGGTCTCCATGATACTCGCCATGCAGGCGGTCCAGAGCCACCCGTTCTACCTCTTCGACGAGATTGACGCGGCACTGGACGCGGTCAACTCCGAGAGCCTGGCGAAGTTCCTGAAGGAGAAGTCGTCGGAGGCCCAGATAATCGCCATCACCCTGCGCGACGTCTTCGTCTCCGCGAGCGACATCACCTACGGCGTCTACTCGGCCGGAGGGATGTCCAGGGTGGTGCACTACAAGCCGGCCGAGGTGCCTCGAAGTGCCTAGCGGCAACCTCCTCTCCCGCCCTCCGCTCAACGTCTTGATCGACCCCTCGCTGGCCAAGCGCAAGAGCCCCTGGGAGATCAACCTCACCGAGCTCCTAGACATGTTCCTGAAGGCGATATCCCAGTCCGAGTTCATCGACATGAGGGCCGCAGGGACCGCAGCGCTCTCCTCGGCCACCATCTACAGGCTCAAGGTCGAGACCCTCTTCCTGTTCGAAAGGCTGAGGATGCAGCACAGGCTCCCCAACGCCGGCGAGCCGCCACAGATCATCGTCATGCCCTTCAGGTACGAGATCTACTCCACCAACATCGACGAGCTCTTCGACGAGCTGGGCCGGATCCTCCAGGAGATCGTGGTCCAGGACGAGGGAGGCGACCAGAACCCGCTCGGTCCCGCCGACCTCCCGCCGCCGAACTTCGACAACTACGTGGTCTCGCTTCAGGTGATGCTCTCCGAGTTCCGGAAGATACTCGTCGAGAGGCTGAGGGCGACCGGGAAGGCTCTGCTTTCAGAGCTAGTCCGCGGTTTGAAGCCCATCGACGCCGCCCGCGTCTTCCTCCTCCTCCTTTTCGCGGCCAACAGCGGCGAGGTCGTCATCAACCAGGAGGAGACCGACGTAGACGCGCTGGTAGTGTCGGTGGGACAGCTTGAGTGAGCAGTCAGCCGAGTCCCTCCCCAAGGACCTGGTGGCCAAGGTCGAGGCGGCGCTCTACGCAGCCGGGCGGCCCCTCACTGTTGAAGAGATAGCGAAGGCGGCCGGCACGGCCTCGGACCGCAAGGCCGTCGCCATGGCCAGGGAGGTGGCGAAGGCCATCAACGGGAACATGCTCGCCGTCGAGGTGGTGGAGTACGCGGGCCCGAGGTTCGCGATGCAGCTGAAAGCGAAGTACACCCAGACCGCCCGCAAGTTCGCGACGCGGCCCCTGCTCTCCAGGGCTGCGCTCAGGACCCTCTCGTTCATCGCCTTCTTCCAGCCCATCACGTCCTCGGAGCTCGTCGTAAGGCGCGGCTCGACAGTGTACCAGCACCTGAAGGACCTGGAGGAGGTGGGGTTCATCGCGGGCGAGAGGCAGGGGAGGGCGCGCGCCTACAGGACCACCTCCAGGTTCGCGGAGTACTTCGGGCTCAGCACCGAGATCACGACCCTGAAGAGGCAGCTCGAGAACCGGACGTTGACCCTGAAATAGCGAAACCTTAACATCATGCTCGGGCGGGGCGGCCCAGAGGTTTCACCGATGACCCGACCTATCGAAAACCTGACGAAGCGCAGGCCCACCGGCGGCAGATCCAAGCCGTCGAGGGGGCGCAGGGCCTATGAGAAGGACGGCTACGCCATCGAGCCCCTCGTGGGCGCGGCGTCGAGCAGGCCCATCAACAGGAGGGGGGGTCACACCACCAGCGGGGTCATCAGGGCTGACTTCGCCAACGTCTCCGACAAGTCGGGGAAGGCGAGCAAGTCGAAGATACTCAGGGTGAAGAAGAGCCCCGCCAACAGAGACTACGAGAGGAGGGGCGTGATAACCAGGGGCGCTGTTCTTGAGACCGAAGCGGGGGAGGCCGTGGTCACCTCCAGGCCCACGGCGGACGGAGTCGTCAACGCGGTGCTGACGGCCAAGAAATGAAGGACTACGACCGCTACATCTTCTGGCTTGACTACTTCGACTCAGAGCTGAAGCGGAGCCAGGGCCGCAGGGTCCCGCTAAGCACTGCCACCAGAGCCCCGACCCTCGCGGAGCTCGGCGAGGCGTGCCGGAGGCTCAACATCCAGCCCCAGCCCCAGACTGCGAGGTATCCGCCCAAGGCAGCCAAAGAGTCGGGGTACGTCTCCGTCGCCAAGGCCCCACCTAAGCACGCGCTCCTGCTGAAGGTCGCAAAGGAGCTGTCGACTGTCCGGGGGCTCGCCCAGAAACACCAGGCCCAGCCCCGGAAAAAATAGTCGGATTCTACGAAGGTTTAAAGGCAGGAGAGCGGCCGTGCGGCACTCTTGCTTCAGGTCGGCATAATCCTTCACCAGGCGAAGAGCGGCCGACTAATCGCGCGCCTCTCGAAGGAGGTCAGGCCTGGCGCCTTCGTCTTCGACTCTGGAAAGAAGAAGGTCGGGAGGGTAGCCGAGCTCATCGGCCCCATGAGGGCGCCGTACGCATCCATCGCGGTCATTACCAGCAGGCTGGGGAAGCCCGGCGACCCGCTCTTCTTGGAGGGCTGAGAACACGAGCCTCTGGAGCTCGAGCAGAGACGACGGCTACAGGACCTCCTGTCCGGTCTGCGGCAATCGCCTGATCGGGGACGCCGAGAAAGGTGAACAGGTCTGCCCCACCTGCGGCTACGTCGCCGTCGCCCCCGCCGACTCGGGGCCCGAATGGAAGGCCATGGACCTCGAGGAGAAGAACAAGAGGGTCAGGGTGGGCTCTCCCACGACCCTGGCGCTCCACGACTTCGGGCTGAGCACGGAGATCAGCAGGACCATGCGCGACTCCCACGGCAAGTACCTCGACCCGGCCATGCGGGCCACCGTCGAGAAGATGCGCAAGTGGCAGAGCAGGACCAGGACGGTCAACAGCGAGGAGAGGGGTCTCTCCAACGTACTATCGAAGATAAGCGAGCTCTGCGAAGCGCTCAACCTCCCGGACAACGTCGCCGAGACCGCGGCCCAGATCTACCGCACCTCCGCGAAGATGAAGGTCGCGAAGAGCAAGTCTATACTCGGGATGACCGCCGCCACCGTCTACCTCGCCTGCAGGAAGTGCGGAGTGTCACGGACCCTGAAGGAGGTCGCCCGGGCCGCAGGGATGGAGAAGGGGAGCGTCGCCCGCTACTTCAGGCTGGTGCTGAAGGAGGTTGAGAAGGAGTACGTCCCGCCGCCGTCGGTGGAGAAGTACATCTCTAAGCTGGTGAACATGGCGAAGATCGACCCCAGGGTCGAGCACCTGGCCCTGTCCCTTTCGCGCAAGACCAGCGACTCGAAGATCTCCAGCGGGAAGGCCCCGGCCGGCCTCGCCGCCGCCTACGTCTACCTCTCTTCCGTGATGGTGGGGGAGCACCTGCCGCAGAGGGAGGTGGCCGAGTTCGCCGAGGTCACCGAGGTGACCGTAAGAAATAGGTGCAGGGAGATTCTCGACAACTTCGTGATTAGACAGGAGTTCCTGCCGCAGAAATGAAGAAAGACAAGCGCGCGAAGGCGAAGCCAAAGGCCGCCCCCACGAAGGAGGCCAAGAGGGCGAAGCGCCAGCCGAGGGCGCAGCGGAGCAGGGAGGAAGAGCCCGAGGAGCCGGTGGAGCGGACGGAGGAGGAGCTGGTCGACCTCACCTCCAGGGTCTACAAGCTGGTCGTCGAGAGGGGGAGGGACGGGGTCCTCCAGAGCGAAATCTGGAAGGAGCTCGGGCTGACCAGCAGGGACGGCTCGAGGCTCGCCATCCGGCTCGAAAGGAGGGGCCTCATCGGACGGGTGAAGGTCCTCGAAGAGGGCAGGTGGACCTACAAGCTCACCCCGCTCAGGTTCCCCACCGACATGACCTCCATCGAGAAGGCTCCCTGCATCGTCTGCCAGTACGAGCCGAAGTGCTCCATAGAAGGGGAGATCAGCCCCTACGTCTGCCCCTGGATCGGCCCCTGGGTGATCCAGGAGTCCATGGCCGCGCGCAACCCCGCACCGGAGCAGGCGGCGGCTCCCGCCAGATAGGTACCGAGGCATGGCGGCACGAGGACGCTACGACCACCTGGTGGCCGCGGCGAAGACGGCCAGGGCCCGCGCCTACTCGCCCTACTCGGGGGTGAAGATCGGCGCAGCGGTGCTTGCGTCCGACGGCTCGGTCTACACCGGGTGCAACATCGAGAACGCGTCCTACGGCCTCTCCTGCTGCGCGGAGAGGACGGCCATCTTCAAGGCGGTCTCCGAGGGGGCCAGAAACATAACGGCCATCGCGGTCGTCGGCAAGTCCGACGAGTTCACCACCCCCTGCGGCGCCTGCCGCCAGGTCATGGTGGAGTTCAACCCCCGCATGAAGGTCCTGAGGCGCGGGACCGACGGCTTCTCCGAGGACACGACGGCCGAGTCCCTCCTCCCCGGGCACTTCAAGCCCGACGAGCTCTCAAAGACTTGAGGCTCAACGAGGCGCGCCGCGACCTCTACAGGCGTCTGGCCCGGGAACAGGGGTACAAGAGCAGGGCAGCCTTCAAGCTCATCGAGGCGAACGAGAGGTACGAGATCATCGGGCCGGGGTACAAGGTGGCGGACTTCGGCGCCGCCCCCGGAGGCTGGATGCAGGTGGCGTCGCAGCTCGCGGGGCCCGACGGGGTGGTCGTGGGGGTGGACGTCAGCCCGATCAGGCTCAGGGAGAAGAACGTCGTCTCCATCAAGATGGACGTCCACGACCCGGCCGTAGCCGAGAAGGTGAGCAAAGCGCTGGGCGGGAAGGCGGACGTCATCCTCTCCGACCTGGCGCCCACTGTGACCGGGGTGTGGGAGCTCGACCAGACCCGCCAGATCGACCTCACCATGAGGGTCCTCGAGCTCGCCCGGAGCCTCCTCAAAGAGGACGGGGTTGTCTTCTGCAAGCTGTTCGAGGGGGAGAGGTCTCAGGAGGTCAGGGTCTTCCTCAAGGAGATGTTCAGGAGCGTCCGGGTCGTGAAGCCGGCGGCGAGCCGGAACGAGAGCTCCGAGCTCTACTACTACTGCGAGGGCCTGAAGCCAGCTCCTCCCGGCTAGCGCCCTCCCTGCTCGCAGCCTCCACCGCCTCGACGACCTCCGCGTGCCCGGCGTCGGTCTTCATCCCGGTCTTCTCGAACGGGGTCCTCATCACCCTGTGCCCTCCCCGGAGCAGGTTCCTGTAGACCGCGACCTCGGACACGGTGGAGACCTTCAGCTCGGAGCAGACGCCGTCGATGTCGAAGCTCCACGGGGGGAACCCGTTGGCCCCCAGGAGCGACCCGAGGACCTCCGCAGCCTCGGCCAGCCCCCTCCCCAGCGCTTCCTTCTTGGCCGCCGCGACCAGGGGCTCCTCCGCGACCGCCCCCGTCCAGACGGGGCCGGCCACCTTCGTCCTCCTGCCGCAGGCCGCGCACACCTCCGCCTGGCCCCCAGACTTGCGGACCTCTCCGCAGGCAGGGCACCACGACACGTGCCCGAGCCCCCCAAGCGCCGAGTCGGCCTTCGACGCCCCCGGCAGCACCCGGACGTAGACCCGCAGGTAGTGCCTGGTGGAGTGCGCCGCGACCGGGGCGACCCCGATGTCAATGGACGCGCCGCTCCTTACGATGGCCGCGAGGAGTATCCTGATCCCCGTCTCGTGGTGGAAGGCGTTGTTGAGCGGGAAGGAGCCGTAGCGCCTGGCACAGGTCTCACTATGGACCCCGCAGAGGACGGCCGTGTCGGTCGCCGTCAGCGAGAGGATGCCCCCGTCCGCGGTGGCGGAGAGCGCGGCCTGAAGCTGCCTGACCGGGGTGCCGAAGGGGTCCACGTCTACGTAGTCGAACCGCTGGTCCCTCCCGAAGCGCGAGTACAGGTAGGACGAAGTCTCGGCGCCGACGAAGGAGCACTTCCCGGCCACCCTGTTCAGGGCGGCCGACCGCTTCGCGAGTCGCAGGGCGCCGGCGTTGAAATCCACCATGGCGACCTTGGACACCCCCTCCACCTCGTTGGCGACACGGACCCCCCTCGCCCCCACCCCGGCCATGGCGTCGCAGAATGTCTCCCCTCCTTCGGCCGCCGAGATCGCCACGGTGACGTCCCTGTTCAGCGACGCGGCCGGGTTGAAGAACACTGGCGAGGTCGGCGGGGGGACGGTGCTGACGCTCACGCTTGGGACGAACAGCCTGGTCGTCCCCTCCTTGTGCTTCGAGAGCTCCAACGCTTCGCCCTCGGGCTCCGCCACGCGTGATAAAGGGTTCCGTCGGGGCCGGCGGTGGTACCTTCATGTACCAGAGGCGGGGGAGACGGTGTCCTTGTCTCGGATTTGGCTGGTCACGGGCCCGCCGGGGGTGGGCAAGTCCACCCTGGTGTCCAGGGTCGTCATGAAGCTCAAGAGCGCCGGGGTGATCGTCGGAGGGTGCACCACCGCCGAGCTGCGTTCAGGGGGGAGCAGGGTCGGCTTCGAGGTCAGGGACCTCACCAGCGGCAGGAAGGGGGAGCTGGCGTCGGTCGCGTCGAAGTTCGGCCCCCGGGTCGGGCGGTACAGGGTCAACCTCACCGACCTCTCGAGGGTGGGGGCGGCCGGGGTGGAGGCGGCGGTCGTGGGCTCCGAGGTGATAGTGATCGACGAGCTGGGCCCCATGGAGCTGGTCAGCCCGGAGTTCAGGCGGGCCGTGTCCAAGGCGGTGGCGTCCGGGAAGCCCATCGTCGCCGTCGTGCACGAAAGGCTGGAGGACGATTTGATCAGCGAGCTGAAGTCGAAGGCGGAGGAGTCCTTCGTGCTCACGGTCGAGAACAGAGACGGGGTGGCTGACGCGGTCGCCGCCGCCCTGCTCGACGCCTCGGGCGGTCCCAAGGTTTGACCGGCGCCGGCCTCGTCGGCGGCGTGGACGAAGCGGGGAGGGGGTGCATGCTCGGCCCCCTGGTGGTCGCGGGGGTGTCGGCGTCGCGCAAAGGGGTGGCGAAGCTCCAGGAGCTCGGGGTGAAGGACTCGAAGAAGCTCTCCCCCAGGCGGCGGGAGGAGCTCTACCCTGAGATACTCAAGGCCGCGGACAAGGTGCACTGGGCCAGCGTGACCCCGAAGGAGATCGACGAGGTCGTCATCCACGGGAGGAAGCTCCGCAAGCTGAACTACCTCGAGGCGGTCTACTTCGCCAAGGTCATCGACCGGCTCGGCGCGCGGCACGTCACCGTCGACGCCTCCGACACCGTCCCCCAGCGGTTCGGGAACGACATCGCGAGCAACCTGGCCGCGAAGTGCAAGGTGGTGGCCCTCCACAAGGCCGACAGGGACTTCCCCATCGTCTCCGCCGCTTCGATCATCGCCAAGGTCGAGCGCGACAGGCAGGTCGCCCTGCTCAGGGAGGCACACGGCGACTTCGGCTCGGGGTACCCGTCCGACCCGGCGACGAGGAGCTTCTTCTCGAAGTGGATGAAGCGGGGGGAACCGCTCCCTCCCTGCGTGCGGAAGAGCTGGAAGACCTGGCACACCATCGGGGAGCCCGGCGTCGGCTCGCCCTAGCTGGTCGCGTAGATCAGCGCGTGGTCCTTCTCGAAGGGGCTCAGCTCGTAGGCCGACCTGACGCGATACCCGGCCCTCTCCAGCTTTGCCCTCTCCTCCGAGAAGACCTGGCTCGGCTCCTTCAGCACGTCGATGCTCCTCGCCTTGACCACCAGCAGCAGGGTCCCGCCCTTCTTCAGTAGCCTGGCGCAGTTTGCCAGCGCGATCTCGGTCTGGTCGGGCTGGGCGATGTCGCAGTAGACCACGTCCACCTGGGCCACCGAGTACTTCGAGGGGTCCCTGGCGTCGGCGACGAAGGGGATCACGTTCCGCCTCTCTCTGGCCACGTGCTCCACGAACTCCCTCGCGACCCTGGGCGCGAACTCCACGCCGACCAGGAGCCCCTTCGGCCCCAGCAGGTCGGAGACGTGGGAGGCCGTCGTCCCGGTCGACGCCCCGAGGTACAGCACCTTCCCTCCCTCGGGGATGACCTCCGCAGGCAGCCCCTTGAGTATCGCCGCCGCCAGCTTGCTCCTGAAGGGGTCCCAGGTGCGATACTCCGAGCCACCGCGCATGACAAGGTCCTCGTTGTAGACCCTCTTCCCCGGGGCGAGGTTCCTCGTGAGGAGGCCTGTCCTCCCGGCCTTCTCCTCCCTGAGGAGCAGGCTCAACGCCGTCTGAACTTCTCGCGTCTCTGGGGGCGGCCTTCCCGCCTCGGCCTCTCCCTGGACTCTGGCTTGCGCTGGGGCGGGTCCTTGTACCTCTGCTTGATGCTCTCCAGCCGCTTGTCCAGCCCCGCCTTGATCGAAAGGTCCTCGGAGCCGCGGTAGTAGTCGACCCTGGCGGCGATGGCTATCTTGTTCGCCAGGGTGCGCGCGATCTTCCCCCTCTGCCACTTGGGGGCCATGTGGACCGCCTGGTGCTGGAACAGGATGCCGTGCTTGGGGGGCCGCGCGCCGGTCCGCAGGGACCTGAACAGCGCCTTCTCCGCGCCCAGTATCTGGATGGTGCTCGCAGGGAGTATCGCGAGCCTGTCGAGGCCTCCGGCCTTGGCCATCAGGCGCGCCCCGATGGTGGCCCCGGCCACGTCGGCGACGTTGGGCGCCACCTTCTTCATCTGGGACTCGACGTAGTCGTTCAACGCCCCCCTCAGCGTGCTGAGCTGGACGGCCAGGGTCGCCAGCGTCTTCACCCTCGAAATGTCACCCTCTGAGATCGTCCCTCCCTTCGACCTCTCTTTCGCCTCCATGATCGCAGCCACCTTCTTCTCCGTGAACCCGCGCCCCTGCAGCTTCTCGGGGGCGAACCCCTCCCTCCCTCCGATCTCGGAAATCATCTTGCAAAGCGCGACGTTGTCCTGGACCATCTGGATCAGTTCGGGGAAGTGGAGGCCGTACCACTCGGAC
>JAGWHE010000046.1 GCA_028866945.1 Nitrososphaerota archaeon | reverse complement strand
GGGGGCTCGCCATATGAAGCCGGAGCGTTGGGGATCACCACCGGGTTCTTGGCCGGAAATATCCGCACTGACCAGTTCTTCACCACGTCCCCCTCGGAGTCCGTCTGCTTGAGCAGCGTGTCGCCGCGCTTGACGAGCACCAGGTCAGCCGGGGGAGTGAGCTCCTCGTTGCCGGCGCAGTAGTTGCACTTCTCCGCCTTCGACGGGATCACCTGGCCGGGCTTGAGCCCCCTGTCCGGGAGGATGATCGAGAGCTTCTCGGTGAAGTAGTCTTTCCTGATCTCGACCATGGGCGCCTCGTCGGCCATCCGCGGGTATTAGAGTTATCCGCGAAAGGGAGAAATGCCCTCGGCTCCCGCCACAGACGCGCAAGTTTGAAGGCAGGATACGTCCTCCTCGACGGATGCGGAGACAGGCCCGTCCCCGGGCTGAACTACACGACGCCACTGGAGGCCGCGTTCACCCCGAACCTCGACAGGCTGGCGAGCAGGTCCAAGCTGGGGACCGTCACCACCGTCGCCAGGGGGGTCGCGCCCGAGTCCGACATCGCCGTGTTCAACATGCTCGGGTACTCCTTCGAAAGCGGCTACCCAGGCAGGGGGGTCGTGGAGGCCGTGGGGTCAGGGCTCGAGATGCGCGACGGGTACCTCGCCCTGAGGGCGAACCTGGCGTCGGCGAAGGGACGGAGGATTCTCGACCGGAGGGCCGGGAGGAACCTCTCCCAGGACGAGGCTGAAAGGCTCGCACTTGACCTGAGCTCCATCAGCCTGAGAGGGGCGAGCTTCGAGTTCAAGGCCACGGTCTCCTACAGGGGGGTCCTCGTGATAAGGGCCGGGAGGCCGCTGTCGGCCGCCGTCACGAACACCGACCCGGCCTACGCCAGGGTGGGGGGGTTCGGCGCAGCGAAGGAGACAAAGGGCTCAGACACGATACTGAAGTGCCGCCCCGAGTCGAGGGCCGAAGGGGCCGTACTAGCCGCGGAGCTTGTGAACGAGTTCACGTCAAAGGCCCAGGCCGTCCTCGACCGGAGCGAGGTCAACAGGGACAGGGTCAGGTCCGGGAAGCTCCCGGCGAACTCCGTCCTCCTGAGAGACGCCGGGGACCACCTGCCTGTGCTCCCGTCCTTCGAGGAGGAGTACGGGATGAAGGGGACCGCCCTCGTCGAGATGCCCGCTGAGGTCGGCATAGCCAAGATGCTCGGGATGAAGATGGCGACGGTCAAAGACAGGAACGACATGGCCGAGAAGGCGTCCCTCTTCGCCTCCGAGCTGAGGGAGGGGACCCTGGTGTACGTCCACATCAAGGGGCCCGACGAGTTCGGCCACGACGGCGACGCCAGAGGGAAGAAGCGGAGCATTGAGGGGATCGACAGGGGGTTCTTCTCCGCCTGCGCCGACATGGGCGACTTCAGGCTCGGCGTGTCCTGCGACCACGCGACCCCCTGCACCATCAAGATGCATTCGGCCGACCCGGTCCCTCTGCTCGTTTCGGCAAAGAAGGGGGACGGCATGAGGTTCACCGAGCCCAGCGCGGCCCGGGGGTCCCTGGGGCACCTGAAGGGGAAGGACGTCCTCGCCCGGGTGCTCGGCTCAGACTGAGTGGTCCTTCAGCGTCTTGACCGCGGCCACCGCCACGTCGATGGCGTCTTCCACCCCAGCCTCGGGGCTGAAGTCGTTGGTGACCCTGTTCCCGACCGCGGCGAACACGGCGCCTGTCTTGATCCCGAAGATCCTCCCCAGCGTGAATATGGTCGCCGACTCCATCTCGAAGCAGAGGACCCTGGCTGCCTTCATCTCCTCCACGACCTTGGCGTACCTCGGGGCGACGTACCCCCCGAACCCCCGCCTCCCCTGCCCCACGTAGAACGAGTCGGTCGAAGCTGCCACCCCGACCGTGGCGACCTTCTTCAGCGAGGCTGCCGCGTCGGACAGGGCCATCACGACCTCCGGGGTGGCGGCCGCAGGGTACCCGGCGCGGACGTACTGCAGGCTGGTCCCCTCCATGCGGACCGCAGCGTCGGCGATGATGAGCGAGCCCACCCTGATCGACGGCTGGATGGCCCCGCAGGTGCCGACCCTTATCATGACCCTGACCCCCAGGCGCGCGAGCTCCTCCACCGCGATGGCCGCGGCGGGCCCGCCTATCCCGGTGCTGACGACCACTACCTTCTCCCCTCCGGCCTTCCCTCCGTAGGCCGCGTACTCCCTGTTCGAGCCGAGGCGCTTCGGGTTCGACAGCCGCTCGGCTATCTTCGAAACGCGTCCGGGGTCCCCGGGGAGCAGGGCGACCCTCCCGACGTCCTTCTCGGACAGCCGGATGTGATACGGCCTCCCTTCGCTATCTTTCGGCTCGTGCGCCATGCCTCTCGCCACCCCGGACCCTGACCTGGGAGATATCAATGGTTCGAAGGCGGCACTTCACCGCGGGGCGACGTAGCAGTCGCGGCAGCGGGGCTCGTACATCTCCTTCCCCCCGACCGCGATGATAGGCGACTCCTTCGGTGCCGGCTTCCCCCCCACCAGCCTCTGGGTCCGTGTGGCCTCCTGGCCGCAAACTACGCAGACCGCGCTCAGGTACCTCACCCTGTCGGCCCTGGCTGCGAGCTCCATGGTGGTCTGGAACGGCTCGGCCCGGAAGTCGAGGTTCAGGCCGCAGGCGATCACCTTCTTCTCGGCTGCGAGGTCGTCGAGGAGCCCCACCACTGACTTTGGGAAGAAGTTCACTTCGTCGACTCCGATGGCGTCCAGGCCGTTCGAGTCAGCTATCTTCCTGATCCTCTCCACCCCATCGTCCGACGACTCGATGGTGTAGGCGTCGTAGCGGAGGCCGTTGTGCGTCACCACCTGTTTGGCGCTGTACCGCCTGTCGAAGGCGATCTTGAAGATGGCTCCCCTCTTCTTGGCGTAGACCTCCCGCTCAACGAGCCTGATCAGCTCAGAGGTCTTGCCGGAGAACATCGGGCCTATGATTACTTCCAGGGTCAACGTTCCCGGCGCCGCCTCGGGGGAGATTTATCGTTTCTCGGCCCGTCAGTTTGGGAGGCAGTCCCCGCCTTCCTGGGCGAAGAGCGTGTCCACGTCCTGGCCCTTCCTCGCGACGGTGAAGTTCCCCTGTCCGTTCCGCATCAGGACCGGCGGGCGCGGCTGGCTGTGGAAGGGCATGTTCATCACCAGCGAGTAGGCTCCGACCTCCCTGAAGACCACGAGCTTGCCCACCTCCGCACCGCCCAGCTTGGACCTGCTCGATATCGGGAAGACGTCCAGCGGGTCGCAGAGCCTCCCCACGAGGGCGACCTTCTGCGGAGACGGCTTGCCTCCGGGGACGACCTCCACGGGGTACTCGTGGCGCAGGAGCGCAGAGTCGAGCAGCACGTGATAGCCGGCGTCCACGTAGATGTACTTCGCATCCCCGAACCCCTTGATGTTGACCACCCGGGACACCAGCACGGTGGACTCTGCGGAGAGGAACCTCCCGCTCTCCGCGACGAGCGTGAACCTGTCCCCGATGCTCTCCACCAGGCTGTTGAGCTGGCCGACGATCTTGCTTCCGATGTCCTTGGGGGTCGGCACCTTCTTGCCGTATGACACCGGGAGCCCCCCTCCGATGTCGAGGGTCTTCACCTTGAACTCGCCCAGCTGCCTCCTGGCGCTGAGGATGAACGCCTCCAGCTTCTCTATGGCGTCGGCGTAGCAGGCGGGGTCCTCTATCTGGCTCCCCAGGTGGAAGTGGAACCCTTCGAACTCGAGGCCGGGCGTGGCGAGCAGCTTCTTGAGCACGACGAAGGCGCTGTCCTGGCTCCCGCCGTTGAACTGCAGCCCGAACTTGCCGTGCCCCATGGAGCCCCTGAGCTCGGCGTGGACGTGGACCTCCGGGTTGACGCGGATCATGGTGTTGACCACCACCCCCGCCTTCGCGGCCGCGTCCGTGAGGTTGACCAAGCCGTTGTAGCTGGCCACGACTATCTTCCTGACCCCTTGCCGGATCACCTGCTCGTACTCCGCCGCGCTCTCGGTTATGCTGGTGTACATCACGTCCCCGGCCGAACCTCCGGCCTTGAGGACGAAGACAAGCTCGCTCGGCGCGGTCAGGTCGAACATGATCCCTTCGCTCACGAAAGTCTTGATCACCGAGGGGTTGAAGTTCGCCTTCACCGAATAAGCCACCCTGAAGACTCCCTTGTACTCGCTGAAGCCTTGCTCAATCTCGTCGACCTTCCTGCGCAGGGTCGCCTCGTCTATCAGGAAGTACGGGGTGCCATACTTCTCTGCTAGGCTGTACAGTTCCCTGTCAGCAAACCTCTGCGCCGCTTCGCCCGTCCTTGACACGGGCTGCGTGCGAGTGTCGACCAACTTTTTGTTAGCAGACCACCACTGAATTTCTCTTAAAAAGATATCTCCGCGAGAACAGAAAAGTTGCCGGCACCGTGGCAACGCGCAGCGAAGCTCCGGGCTCTGCTGGTCCCCGCGCAAAGTTTCTATCGCGACTTTCGCTGCCGGCGGCTCGTGCGCAGGTACTGGGTGTACATGCTCAGGTGCTCCGACGGGAGCCTCTATACCGGGTTCACCGTCGACCTGCCCAGGCGGCTGGCCAGCCACCGGTCAGGGAGGGGCTCGAAGTACACCAGGTCCAGGCTCCCGGTTGCGCTGGCGTACTCTGAGAGGGCGCCTACGCTGAGCATGGCTCTGAAGAGGGAGAATGAAATAAAAAAGCTGAGCAGGAGCCGGAAGCTCCTCCTCTGCGCTGAGCGTGCCGCAAATCAGGGCCACTTCGGGTTTATCCCTGCGAAACGCGAAGGCGCGCGTATCGCAACCCATTAACCAGACCACCGCGGGGAGGGTTCCCGTTGAAGGTCTCCGCGGTGATTGTGTCGGCGGGGGTAATTATCATCTTGCTTGGGGCAACAGCCACGTACTTCTACTCGCAGGATCAGGCGCTCCAGGGCCAGCTCGCCTCGAAGTCCACCTCTGACCTGGCCATCGCCGGGGCCTAGCAGACGAAGATCTCCGCACTCGAGGCCAATATCACCGCCTTGGAAGGCCAGGATCGCACCGCCCAAAGCCAGCTCGACATAGCCAAGGCAAACCTGACCTCGATGAAAATGGAGGTCCAGTCTCTCACCGCCGCCCTGTCGTCCCTCCGGGCTCAGGAGAACTTGCGCAGCTCGATAACCGTGGTCAAGCCGGAGCAGGTCGAGTTCAACCAAAGTGGGTCATTAATGGTCATTCTCTACCAACCCCTCAACGTGCCCTCTCAGTTTGCCGGGTACCTGAACTTCACCGTGTCCAACCCTGACCCGTCGAACATTCCAGTAGACATAGGAGTCCAGTGGTCGGGGTACGGGATCGATTACTCCTTCACGCAGACGGTGGTAGGTTCGGGTTCGGTGAGCTTCCCGGCGCTCCCTACTCCGAATCTGAGCTTCACGGTGTACTCGTTCAACCACGGGAACATCACCCTGACCGCCCAATGGTTGACCTAGATAGCCAGAATCGAAGCAATTTCAAGTATCTAGGCAGGAAAACGTCGTAGGGAGCATTGGAACGGAGAGTGCGAGATTGTTCACTTCAAACTTGCCTTCTCTTTCCCCAACTTGTGCCCAGTAGCTGAAGGAAGCCACGGGTAGCGATTTGAGGGAAGAAATCCAGGGTGGCGACCCCCTTTCAATAAACCTCGTCGCCACTAGGGACGTTGCCCCTGACCAAATGGTTTGGTGGAGTTGTTGTCTACTTGCCGACGACTATTTCGATCGAGGAGATGTTCCTTTGCTCTGGGCCTTCGCCAACGACCTCGGTGTTGATGCCGATGTCCTTGACCTTGAACTGACCGCTGCCCAGCCTCTTTGTGACGATCTCTGCGACGTCTACGGCTCTGCTGATCGCCATCCCTCTGGCCTTCACCGTCACTTCGCCGGACGAAGCGAGCTGGATGAGTGCGCTCATGGCGTAGTTCATCACAGGCTTCTGCCCCACGAAGATGTGGTTCAACGGTGCGGTCCTTTGGGTTGGTGCGCTCGGTGCGCTTGGTGCTGGTGCTGTGGCCCGTTCAGCGGCCTTGTGTCCCTCTGATGCGTTTGTGTCGGATCTCTTTTTTGGCATATGACTGACCTTGCTCGGCACGGCCGCCCGACCGCGTATATAACCGCATTGGGCGGAGTCGGGGAGAGTCTAGGCGTATTCGCCGACTTGCACGTGGTTCACGGCGGCCCCGGTCTCGAAGTACCTCCTCACGTTCCAGGCGGCCGCCACCTTCATGCTCGACAGGTCTTCCCCCAGCGGTACCCCTGAGTTGTGCAGCGTCCCGGCGAAGTTGGGAAGCTCCCAGGCCGGGGCCGAGAAGTTCTCCTTCCCGTCCTTCACCCAGAAGACGTCGGTCGCGAACCTGCTTTCCGGCCGCTCCTTCAGCCATCTGAGGAGGTCGTCCTCGGGGACGCTCTCCGCCCTCCCCACGTTGACCACGATGACCGCCTCCTTAGCCTGGCTCAGGACTTCGTAGTCCATGAGGCCGGTGGTCGCCTTGGTCAGCGGGAGCGCCATCACTACGGCGTCCGCCTCCGAGACAACCGTCTTCAGAGCCGCCACCGGGTGCATCTCGTCGAAGGCTTCAGGGGCCTTGAACGAGCGGGAGACGCCGATCGTCTTCATCCCCAGCGACTTCGACAGCCTGGCCACTTCCGACCCGATGGCCCCGGCGCCGACGACGAGCAGGGTCTTGCCTCTGAGCTTCCGCGGCGTCGTCCTCTGGTTGCGGAGCTGCATCCCCTTGGCGACCCCCAGCAGCAGCCCCCAGGCGTGCTCTGCCACGGAGTCGGTGAACGCCCCTGCGTTCGAGAACACCTGGGCGTCCCTGGGAAGGGACGCGAAGTCCATCCTGTCGACCCCGGCGGAGATGGTCTGCACCATCCGCAGGGAGCTCATCTTCCGGAGCTGCTCGCCCTTCAGCCTGTTCGGCCAGCAGATCAGGGCCTGGCACCTTCCGAGGGTCTCGTCGTCCGCCTCGACTTCGTGGACCTCGAACGCCCCGAGTATGTCCCTGGCCTGCTTAGGTAGCGTGTCAGTCACGAAGACGGCGACCCTGCTGGGCATGGGCCTTCCTACTTGACGAGTGCCTTGATAGGTATGTCCTGGGTGATCCCGTTGGGGAGGGACCTTCGGATCGAGATGGGGAGCGCGTCCTCCTCCATCTCCAGCATGGCGGTCTGGATGGGGCCCCGATATGCCCCTTCGATCGAAATGAACGCCGGCGCCCCCATGGCCAGCTGAAGCGACCTCGCACCTACTATGCGGGCTTTCTCGAAGCGCGTGAGCTTCGGGGGCCCGATCTTGACCTCGAACTCGGCTATTGACGGCTGCTTCGGCTTTCTAACGGTCTTGGCGGGTGACATCAGGAAACCTAGAGATAGGTTCGCCCTTTGGGGTCGTAAGATAAGTCTTTTTCCTGAACCCATTGAAAACGGTTTTAGCCCCGTCCAAGGGGGGCGCGCTCAGTTGTCGGTCGAAGCGCAGCCCGCAGGCTCGGTCTCGAAGATAGAGTGCGAGGCCTCCATCGGAGGCAGGGGGACGTCCAAGGTCTCCTTCTTCCGCCACCTGGCCCCGGTCACGCTAAACGCTCTCCTCCGCACGCTCCCCATGGACAGCAGGGTCACGGTCCAGCCCGCCATGGTGTCGCTCTTCACAGAGCTCAGGGTCGGGGTCGAGAAGCCGAGGGTCCAGTTTGCCCGGGGAGACGTCGCCTTCCTCCCTTCGGGGGGGCTGATCTGCGTGTTCACCGGGAGCGCCAGGAGCGACCGGCCGCTGAACCCCCTGGG
>JAGWHE010000045.1 GCA_028866945.1 Nitrososphaerota archaeon | reverse complement strand
ACTGGCAAGCATGCTGAGGACTTCGTGGCTGGGAAGGCTCTGGTAGTCAGTGAGGCTGTCTGTCTTGGTGGGGGTGCTTTCTTCAGCCTGCCTCCGATTCGACCCTTCGTCTTCCCCTCTTGAGCTCATCTAGCACGTGCCCGGCTTCACATAACTAGTTCTGCGTTACGGCGGCAATCCGCTATTCGACATTGAGTCGGTTGCAAGGGTGCTTATGCCAGAGCCCGCGGACCGGCAAGCGGACGGATAGGTGGAAGGGAAGTTGCACAGAGACTTCGACCAGTAGGCCCGGGCTAGAGCGCGACCCGAAGGAAGGCGCTGAAGGCGAAGAGCGGCACCGCCAGGTAGACCAGCTCGTGCCTCAGAGGCCCGCCTCCCCTGTTCCTGCTGAGGTAGTCGACGGTCAGATCGAGGAATAGGCACCCTGCCGCAACGAGGGCCGTCCCCTCGAGCCCTGTCCAGACAAGCCCCCAGCGAATCTTCACCACCCCCGTCACCACCATCGCGGCAATTGCCAGGTACCCCGCCGGGACCGCCCTGTAGAGGATGCTCCTGTGGTGCAGCCTGTACTTCCCGACGAAGAACGGCTGGGCGACCCCCCTCGCGAACATCGCGTCCCCGAACTTGTCGAGGGCTGAGGCGGCGGCCACAGTCGCGAAGAACCCTAGCGTGATTCCGAGGTATAGGTCCAGCGGATAACCGAAAATCAAATCGACTCCAGTCGGCGAATCCCTATGAGTCGTCGTCGTATATAAGAAAAGGGAATCCCTTCTGGATGCCCGGGCCCTAGCGCCCCAGGGCGCGGTCGAGCTCCCGTCTCAGGAGCCGGGCCACCGTCGAGCCGTCGGCCTTCCCGCGCACTTCCTTCATGACCTCCCCCATGAGGGGGGAGAAGGCGCCCTCCCCTTTCTCGGAGATGAGCGGGCGTTCCTTGGCGACTACTTCCCTCACGACCCGGCTCACTTCCTCCTCCGAGAGCCCGGCCAGCCCCAGGAGCTTTACCGCCTCGTCGGCCGAGACATTCTTCTCCGCCGCGGCCCTGACGATTTCTGGGAGTGCCTCCTTCGCAGCTTTGCCCGCGTCCACCGCCTCCAGGGCGGAAACCAGGGTGTCTGGCCCCAGCCTGGTCGCGGGGACCCCCTCCCTCTCCAGCCGGACCGGGAGGTCGACCAGCGCCGACGCGATGAAGGACGGCTCCAGCTTCAGCCTCGCGGCGAGGGGGCGGAACTCTGCCGCGCTCTCGGAGTCGTAGAGCTTGAGCGCAAGGTCCCTGCTAAGCGCAAACTGCTTCTGGAGCATGTCCACCACCGTCGTCCACGGCTCCGGCGCCTCTGCTGCGACCCGCTCCCTGAACGCCCTGGTTATCTCCACCTCCTCGATGTCTGTCTCCGGGTACATCCTCTGCGACCCCGGCCTGGGGCGCATGTAGCGGGTCTCACCGGCGTCGGTGGCAGACCTGGTCTCCGCGGGGACCCCGGACGCCGCCTCCCCCAGCCTTGCCTCGATCAGCAGTACCACCCGCTCGACCGTCTCTGCCCTCCCGGCGACGAGTATCAGGGCGTCGGCAGTCCCTGCGCCCAGGGCGGACGCCAGGGCCTCCCTTTCCTCCTCCGAGACCCCCTGCTTCCCGAACTCGTCTGAGTGGATTACCCCTCCTAGGGAGTTGGCCCGGGCGACTTCCGCCACTTCCTTCCCCAGCCTCACCCCCGGCTCGGGCTCCCAGCCGAGCATCCCCGCTAGCCCCCGGGCCGCTATGCAGTACACCGCGCCCCCCTCGGCCACCGCACGCTTCACCACCCCCGATGAAGTCGCAACCAGCAGTCCCGTGACGTCCCTGTGGCTGCAGCGCACCTTCCTGGTCCCTTCGCGCTTCAGCCTCTCGGCAACCTGCACCAGCATGCTCTGGCGCCTCCCTTCGTACTCCACCACCCGCGGCAGGAGGTTCAGCTTCTGGACCCCCTTCACCTCCACCACCCTCCCCCCTGAGAGCGAGACGTTGAGGTCCTGCCTGATGGTCCCCAGCCCCCTTGCCACCCGCCCCGTCGAGCGGAGGAGCCGCCCGAGGTGGAGCGCGACCCTCCCCACGAGCTCCGGTTCCCCGATCACCGGGTCGAGGGCCACCTCGACTAGCGCGACCCCCAGCCTGTCGAGGGCGAAGTGGCGGGACCCCGAGTCCTCTCCGAGGATCCTGGCGGCGTCCTCCTCCAGGGTGACCGACTGGACCCCCACCGTCGTCCCCTCGACCTCGAAGGACCCCCCAAGGCCGAGCACCGCCGTCCGCTGGAACCCCCCGGTGTTCGAGCCGTCGATGACTATCTTCCGCATCACGTGCACCTCGTCCACGAGGTGGGAACCCAAGACAGCGCCCACCAGCAGCGCCGCCTCCAGCCCTTCCCCGCTCATCGGGTGGGGGGGCTCCTCGTCGGCCTCGACGAGGCAGGACGACTCCGGGGACCAGAAGTACTTGTTCGACCTCCCCTTCGCGTACTCGAAGACCGCTGCCGGGTCGAGCTTCCCGGTCTCGCTCTGCGACGGCCTCAGACGCCGCTCGAAGTGGTACGGGAACTCTTCGGTCTTCACAGGGGGGCAGGCGCAGAAGAGCTTGGTCGGGATCGCCAGCTGCTGGTGGATCTCCAGCCCGACAAGAAGCCCAGCCCTTTCTTTCATCGAGAGCCCCTCAACCTGGGAAGGTCCGCGCGGTGGTCTCCCCGGCGACGTCCGCGGCCATCATCTCCTTCGCCCGCTTTCCTGACGCGCCTGTCCCCAGGACCCACATCGCCTTCGCCAGGGCCGTCTCCGGAAGCATGTCCCCCAGCGGCACGACCCCAGCGTGGAGGAGGTCCCTCCCCGTGTCGTACACGCTCAGGTCGACCCTCCCGCGGATGCACTGCGACGCCATGAAGGCGAGGCCCCCCGCTTTCACGAACCTCCCGAGCTCACCGGCGACCTCCTTGCTGACGTGGCCGAGCCCCGTCCCCTCTATCACCAGCGCCCTGGCCCCGAGCCGACTGGCTCCCCTCACCGCCCCGGCGGGCATCGAGGGGTAGAACTTCAGGAGCGCCACCCTGGGGTCGAACTTCGGCCTCGGCCTGAACTTGCCTCCCCGGGGAGGGAGTCCCTCGGCGACGAACTCGAGCCCATCCCTGCCGAAGACCGCTGCCAGGGGGACCCCAATCGACTCGAAGGCGTCCCTTCTGCTCGTGTGGTCCTTCCTGACCCTGGTCCCCCTGTGGAAGGCGACCTTGTCGTCGCTCTCGTTCAGGTGCATCGCGACGTACACCCCGGAGAAGTGGGCGGTGGCGGCGACCGTGACCGCGGCGACAAGGTTCAGGGGGGCGTCCGAGGACGGCCTGTCGGACGACCGTTGCGACCCGACGAGGATAACAGGAATCGGCGCGCCGGCCAGCGCGAAGCTCAGGGCAGCGGCGGTGTAGCCGAGGGTGTCCGTGCCGTGGGTGATGACGACGCCGTCGAACCCCTCGTCTGCCCCCCGGGCCGCCCGCCTCGCCAGCTTCGCCCAGTGGGCCGGGGCCATGTTCTCGCTGAAGACTTCGAAGACGACCTCGGGCTGGACCCTGGCTATGCCCGAGAGCTCGGGGACGAGGGCGTGCAGCTCGGCCGCGGTCGATGCGGGGCGGACCGCCCCGGTCCTGTAGTCTACCCTGCTGGCGATGGTCCCCCCGGTGCCGAGTATCAGGACTTTCGGGAGCCCGCCGGCCGACTTCGGTGGCGGGAGCGGCGCGAACGACGGCTTCTCTCCCTTCGAGACCACCCTGGCGTCCTTAACCCCGGAGAGGCTGAGCCCGACGTTGTAACCCGACTTCAACTTCAGAACCACGTGTTCGCCGTCCCCGTACAGATAGCGCGGGACTAGCGTCCCCGAGACCGTCCCCCAGCCCGTGCGGAGCTCGACGACGTCTCCGATTGAAGCGCCGGCGTCCTTGAGGAACTTCAGGGCGTCCCCCCTGTATCCAGAGAGTTCCCCCATGCGGATGCAGGCACGCCTCACCGGTCTTAAAGAGATTGTCCGGAGATTTCCGAAACGGTTAATGCGAAACGCGGGCGTAGGTCGCCGGAACAACCCAGGGTGAACCATGGATGAGCGAACCACAGCTTCCGGCGGTCGAAGTCGAAGGGCTGAGGAGGGAGTTCAAGACGAAGGGCCCTCCGGTCGTCGCCCTCGACGGCGTGAGCATGAAGGTGCGCCAGGGGGAGGTCTTCGGTGTGCTCGGCCCCAACGGCGCCGGGAAGACGACGACGATCAGGATCCTCTCGACCCTGCTCCTCCCGACCGGAGGGTGGGCCAGGGTGATGGGCTTCGACGTGGCGAAGGAGCCCGAGAAGGTCAGGAAGGTGATCAACATGGCCAGCGGCGCCGAGAAGGCGGGGTACGACTTCATCAGCGCGAAGAGGAACCTCTGGTTCTTCTCGCAGCTCTATGGCATCCCCGGCGACGTCGCCGACAGGAGGATCGGGGAGCTGAGCGAGCGCCTCGGGCTGACGAAGTACCTCGACAGGAAGTTCTACGCGCTCTCCACCGGCTACAGGCAGAGGGCGACCATCGCCCGGGCTTTCGTGAACGACCCCAAGGTGGTCTTCCTTGACGAGCCAACGATAGGCCTCGACGTCATGACCGCCCGGAGCATCAGGGACTTCCTCATCGAGGAGGCCCGTAAGAACGGGCGGACGATCATCCTCGCCTCGCACAACATGGCGGAGGTCGAGGCGATCTGCGACAGGGTCGCCATCGTCGACAAGGGGAAGATTCTCACCGAGGGCTCCCCCGAGGACCTCAAGCGGTCGCTGGGCGCCCCGGCCCTCGTGATGGAGGTGTCCCCGCCGCAGGCTGGGTTCGAGATGCTGGCCAAGGTCCCGGGGGTGAAGGGGTTCACGTCGTCCATCGAGGAGGAGAGGGGGCTCTCCACGGTCCAGGCCGTCGTCGACAGCGACGCAGCCGCCAGGGCGGCCGAGGACGCGGTCAGGAAGGCGGGGCTGAAGGTAGTCGCGTCCTGGAGGAAGCAGGCGACCCTCGAGGAGGTCTTCGTCGCGCTAGTCGGCCGCGGGTTCAAGGAGAGGGAGGAGCAGGACGTCGTTTAGCCCCTGGGTAAGGACCATGAAGGCGCGGGCGCTGGTCCGCCTCTGGAGCATATTCGGGGAGCCGCTCTGGGTCTTCGTGGGCATGGGGTTCCCGGTGCTTTCGTCCCTCGCCTTCTCGCTCCTCTACTACAGCATCGGGGCCGCCGGTTACATCGGCTTCGCCGTGCTCGGGGGGGTCATGGTGTCGTTCTGGGGGAACGTCCTCTGGTCCATGGCGAGCCAGTTCAACTGGGACAAGCAGGAGGGTCTCTTCGAGATCTACCTGACCTCCCCGGCGTCTATCTCGGCGATACTGATCGGCATGTCCGTCGGCGGGATAATCGGGACCGTCCCCTCCGCGGTGATAGTCACCGTCCTCGGCTGGGCGCTCTTCCACCCCGCGGTCAACGCCTCCTGGGGAGGGGTCGCCCTCACCTTCGGGCTCACCCTGGCGTCGCTCTACGCCATGGGGATGGTGCTCTCCTCTCTCTACCTGACCTACGGTAGGGAGGCGGAGTCCATGAACGAAGTCCTCCAGGAGCCGGTGTCGATGCTCTCGGGGCTCTACTTCCCCGTGCTCGGCGGGAGCTCCCCCTTCCCCCTGGCCCTCCAGGCGGTAGCATCGCTGATTCCCCTGACCATCGGCATGGACGCCCTCCGCAAGACGCTGTTCTACGGAGACAGCGTTGCCCAGGTCTGGCCGGACATGGCCGCGCTCGCGGTCATGGCGGTGGTCTTGCTCATCCTCTCGAGCTACGCCCTCAAGTTCCTGGAGAACCTGGGGAGGAAGGAAGGGACCATTGCGGTGAGGATTCGATGACAAGCCTCAGGCCGATCCTGGCCTCCGCCTGGATGGGGATACAGCACGACATCGCCTGGACCACGCCCCCCCTCTCCGTCGCGCTCAGGGCCGTGGCCCCCTTCGCGTCGGCCATGACCGTCTCCATAATCTACTGGTTCGGGACCACGAACAGCCCGGCCGGGGTCTTCAGCCCTGACCACCTGGCCTTCGTCCTGGTGGGCTCGACCCTCTACGCCCACGTGGCGTCCTACGCCTGGGTCCCCACGGTGGCCATAGCCGAGGGGAAGAACCTCGCGACCTTCCCGCACGTCTACCTCACCAGCCGGTCCACGGCCTTCTACGTTGCAGGGCGTGCCCTGTCGGCCTTCGTCATATCCACGATCACCTCGCTCTCCGCCCTGGCGGTCGCCTGGTATGTCCTCGGCTCGCTCATCGGGGTCCAGCTCCCCTTGACCGTCACCCCGGCTTCAATTGCCATGCTCGCCGCGGCCCTCCTGGCCAACATCCCCGGGGCCCTGGGGCTTGGCTTCCTCCTCGGCGCATACTCGCTCTACGCCAGCAAGTTCGAGTGGTCGCTGCCGGGGTACGTAGCCGGGCTCCTGATGGTGTTCTCCGGGGCCCTGTTCCCCACGAGCACCCTCCCCTGGCCTGTGTCCGCCGGCGCCTACTACCTGCCATTCACCCAGTTCATAGCGGCTGCCAGGGACGCGCTCCTCCCCGGGTCGGCCGACTATCTGGCCTCCATGGGGCTCTGCCTCCTCGGCGGGGGCGTCCTCCTCGCACTCGGCCTGGCCGTCTACTCGGCCTCCGAGCGGAAGGCGAGGAAGGACGGCGTGATCGACCGAAGGCTCGCCTAGGCGAGTTTCTTCGCCATGTATGGGCCGAGCCTGCCGTACCCCAGCCTGCGATAGTACTCTCTGGTCCCCACCGCGCTCGTCACCAGCAGCGCCTTCGCGCCGAAGTCGTCCTTCGCGGCCTGCTCCATCCTGGCCATCAGCGAAGCGCCCAGCCCCCGGTGCTGCCAGGCAGAGCCCGGGCTCTCCCCCACCCCCACGGCCCTGCCGTAGACGCGCAGCTCCCTCACGATGGCGGCCCCGGCCGCCTCCTTCCTGTGGGCCGAGGGGGAAGGGACGCGCAGCCTGGCGAACCCGGCGATCATCCCCGACCTGACGAACTCGAAAGAGCCGAAGACCTCCTCGCCCCCCGAGGCGGCGTACCGCTGCTCGGCGTAGCGCAGCGTGTCGTCCTTCCCCAGGTCATCGGGGGTCAGCAGGGCGACCTCCCTGCACCGGATGCACCTGCAGGAGAACCCCTTCTCCTTCGCCCTCTGGAGGACGAGCTGGCGCAGGTTCCCGTCCTTCACCCCGCCCCTGATCTCGTCCGCGGGGATCTCCCGCTGGATCCGCATGATCCTGTGCCAGGTCGGGACGTGCCTCTTCATCTCGCTGAGCAGCTCGACCACGGTCTCGACGCCGTAGGGCTCGTAGCGGCCGGCCTCGAACAGCCGCGCCAGGGCGGTGCCGGGGACCACGAGGGTGGGATACAGCTTGGACATGTCGGGACGGAAGGCCTCGTCTTCGAACAGCCTGGCGAGGTCCTCGAGGTCCTCCTCCGCCGAGGCCCCCGGGAGCCCCGGCATCATGTGCGCGGTCACCTTCAGGCCGGCGTCCCTGGCGACCTGGAAGGCCTTCGCCGAATCCTCGACGGTGTGCCCCCTGTTGGACTCGGCCAGGACCCCGTCCCTCAGGCTCTGGACCCCGATCTCGAGGCGGGTGATGCCGTAGCTGAGCATGAGGTCGACGTCCTCCGGACGGCACCAGTCGGGCTTCGACTCCAGGGTGAGGCCGACGCACCTGCTGGCTGCGGTCTCGTTGGCCGCCTGCGAAGCTTCGAGGGTGGCGGACTCGGAGCCGTTGAGCCCGTCGTAGACCCCCTTGACGAACC
>JAGWHE010000007.1 GCA_028866945.1 Nitrososphaerota archaeon | reverse complement strand
GAAGAGACCTGCGGTCAGCCCCACGGTCCCGAGCCATCCCACATTCGATCGGAGCGTCCTATTCCTGAGGGCGTGGGCCGCCACGGCGAGGTTTAACCCCACGAGCATGGGGATGACCACTGCGAAGAGGGCATCCAGCGGGAGGATCTGTAGCGCGATGTGCCACTGGGGCACAAGGTATACGATGAGCTCAGGGACCGTTCCCGGCGGTCCGCAGCAGGTCGCCGCGGCGACCGAGGGCCCGGTGACGCCGTACTGTGCGAAGTCGACCGAGGGCTGGTAGACCAGTATGCTGGAGACGAGGAGATAGAGGAGACCGTAGATCGCCCCTCCGACCGCCCCCACTCTGACGTCGGCGCGAGACGACAGGGCCTCTGAAATCACCGTCCAGACGGAGCCCGGCGGACCGCCAGCACTCCCCGCGAGGCCCCTTCCGAGAAACACGGCCCCCGCGACGGCGACCCCGATGGCGAGCGCCACGAAGCCGTAGAAGCTCCCCACCTGGGCGACAGCCGATTCCTGCCCGAGGACATAGTGTTGAGAGGCGTACCAATACAGCGACTCCCCTGCAACCAGAGCGCACCCCCCGGCGAACAGGATGGCTCCGATGGCCACGGAGGGGCGTGAAAGCGCGTGCTTCACGAAGATTCTCCGGCCAGGGAGGCTTAAATCCGTTCTTCGGAGGCTCGGGGAAAACCGTCGCCATGATTCACCAGTATCCACGGAAGACCAAAATACACGCCCCTAAGGCGTTCGGCTCAACGGAGTATCGCTGATTGAGCTTTTCCGACTACCTTGCTCTGACCAAGCCCAAGATAACCCCACTGCTGCTTATGGCCGCCCTCGGTTCCGCGGTGGTCGCTGCAAGAGGCATTCCCCCACTCGTCACGCTACTGGGCGTCCTCCTCGGCGGCGCCTTCGCCTCCAGCGGAGCTCTCGCGCTGAACAGCTACCTGGAGATGGGGATGGACGCCAAGATGAAGAGGACCATGGGGAGGCCCCTCCCCGCCGGCAAGATCGTCCCCGCCAGGCACGCCCTCTTCCTCGGATTCGGGCTCCTCTTCGCGGGGGTGGCGGTCGCCTTCCTCACCCTCAATTACGTCGCGACATTCTTCATCGGACTGGGGGCGTTCGTCTACGTCCCGGTCTACACCCTCTTCCTAAAGCCCAGGACGACCTGGAACATAGTCCTCGGCGGGTTTGCGGGGAGCTGCGCGGCCCTCGCAGGGTGGTACGCGGTCACCTTCCAGAGCGCTCTGGTCGGCTGGCTCCTCGGCGCCCTCGTGTTCGTATGGACCCCGAGCCACTTCTGGTCGCTGGCTGTGATCACCGAGGAAGACTACTCGGCCGTGAACATACCGATGCTCCCGTCGGTGGTCGGACCCGTGGCGGCGTCGAGGTATATCGTGATCAACACCCTGATGCTGATACCCGTGAGCCTCCTCTTCGCCTACTATTTCCTCGGCCTCGGGTTCTTCGTCTACCTGGGTGTGGCCCTGCTCTTCGACCTCCTTCTGCTGGCGACCAACATCAAGCTGTTCAGGTCGCCGACCAAGGACAACGCCTGGCTCGCCTTCAAGTTCTCGAGCCCATACCTCGCGGTCATCTTCGTGGTCGCCATGGTGGCCGCGGTCCTACACTGAACCCTCCTGAACTGCTTTAATCACGCCTGGCGGAGGACGCCCTAGATGCCCGAGAACTACGTCGTCCACTACGCAGAGGTGGCCCTCAAGGGGAAGAACAGGCCAGAGTTCGTCCACGCCCTGAGGAGGAACCTGACGCGCGCCCTGTCGGGGATGGATCCTCACATCCGGCACAGCGAAGGCAGGCTGCTGGTGACGGCGGTCGGACCGGGGGACGAGGTCGCCGCGAGGATAGGCTCCACCTTCGGCGTCGCCTGGTTCTCGCCCGCGGTGATGGTGGAGAGTGACATGGGGAAGATACGCCCCTCGGTCCTCGAAATGGCCAGGGGCGCGAAAGGGAAGAGCTTCAAGGTGGATGCGCGCCGTTCGGACAAGTCGTTCCCACTGAAGTCCCAGGAGATCGCGGGCCAGCTCGGCGCCGAGGTCGCCGAGGCGACGGGCATGCGCGTCGACCTGACCCATCCCGACGTCGTGCTCCACGTCGACGTGACTGCAAGCGGCACCGTCCTCTACTCAGGGAAGCAGGCCGGGCCCGGAGGCCTGCCGGTCGGGACAGCGGGGCGGGTGGTGCTGCTCTTCTCGGGGGGCATCGACTCGCCGGTTGCCGCGTGGCTCATGATGAAACGAGGGTGCATGCCCGTCTACGTCCACTTCTACCTCGCCCCAACCTCCCAGGCCGCGCTCGACAGCAAGATCACCCGGCTCCTGAAGGTCCTTTCGTCCTACGGGGGGAAGAGCACCCTCGTCCTGGTCCCATTCGCTGACTACCAGCTAGCCACTGTCGGCGAGAAGGACGACCTGGAGCCGTCGCTCTTCCGGAGGTTCATGCGCATGACCTGCGAGGCCCTGGCCCCCTGGTTCGGCGCCTCGGCGATAGCCACCGGGGACTCGCTTTCACAGGCAGCGTCCCAGACCCTCTGGAATATCGGAGCGTTCGACCGCGGCTCGACCCTCCCGGTGCTAAGGCCGCTGCTCGGCTTTGACAAGGAGGAGATCATCGGGACCGCGAGGCGGATCGCCACCTTCGACCTCTCCATCGAGGAGTACAAGGACTGCTGCGCCATCATCACCCGCCACCCGAAGACAAGGGTGAAGGCGGAGGCCGTATCCGAGGCGGTCGAAAGGCTGGGGCTGGGAAGCCTCGTCTGGAGGGTGATCGAGGGGGCGACCCTCGTCACCTACAACCCTTTGACAGGCGAGATGAAGAGCGCCCCGCTCTCCGAAGCCATGCGCAGGAGCAAGGGGCCGGTCCGGGCCCAGGCGGCCCCGCCGTCGGTCGAGGCCCCTGCGTAGGTCGAGGGGGCTCAGGGGTCGCGGACTCTGCTCCGCGCTGTCTTGAACTCCACCATGGCGCCGCCGGTCTCCCGGCCTCGCCTCAGCCACCCCCTTACGTCGTAGAAGTACTCGTTGCTATAGGGGCAGGCCCCGACGCAGTCGCCGACCCCGATGCACTTCGAGCTCTTGAACTCCCCCTTCGCGATGAAGCTCCCAGGCAGGTCTGTCAGCCCCACCGGGCACGCCTTGGCGCAGTCCTTGGTCTCGCAGGTGACGCAGACGTTCGGGTCCCGCACCTTCAACTTGAAGAATCCGAGCCTGCTGACGATCTGGTTGAAAGTCCCCCAGTGGCACCACCCCATGGTCACGCAGCCGTAGGTCCCCACGAACGGGATGGTGATGAATACCAGGTACCAGAGGAACCCGAAGTAGAACGTGTAGAGGAAGACCATCGGGTCGGAACCGAATATGGAGAAACCGAGCACCCCGGTCGAGTCGAGGTACGACACGGCCACCGCAGCGATGAGGGACACCCAGACGAGGGAGAAGACCACCCTGTACAGGTCCGACAGCTTGCTGGTCAGCAGCCTCTTCCCCAGGGCCGAGGTCCTGTTGAAGGTCTTCATCGAGTCGTAGAACGTCCCCTGGTACATCAGGGCGGCGCTGCAGAACATGGAACAGAACTGCCGTGCGCCGAAGAGGAATGACAGCGCCCCTGAGAAGAGGTAGGTCCCGACCAGCGCTGCGAGGAGCCCGGGGGCCACGGGGCCGGCGGTCCCGACGCCCATGTTCCACCCCAGGAAGGGGATGTTGGGGAGGGCGGTGGCCGGGACGAGGAACGACGGAAGGAAGACGGTGTAGGCCGCATAGGCCACTATCACAAGGCCGAGCCTCACCCTGGTTTCGAGCTCTCTCACCTCCCTCATCCTGAAGAGGACGAGCGCGCCCATCTCCGCTCCCATCATGATCAGGAACCAGGGTGAGAGGGTGACGGTGGAGAAGAAGGCCAGGAAGTCGTAGGCCGACGAGGCGACGACCCCCATCAGGCCCCCGGCGACGGGGACCAAGCTCGCTGCGGCGAAGAGGGACTGGGTCCCGTAGACCTGGGAGTCGAGCACGGCCCCCATGAAGAACTCTCCCACGAAGAGCGCGGTAAGGAGCCCCAGCACCCACCAGGGGTCAGACTTCCAGGTCTTCAGGGACGTCGCCCTGCCGACCCCCATGATTACGCCAAGGTAGATTCCCATCTCTGCCAGTATGGAGAAGGCGAAGAGGGCCGCGGAGCCCGAAAGCTGCCATGCGTACACCCCCGCCATCATCGCCCCGTATGCAGCGACGAGCAGCAGCAGGTATCGTGCAAGGACCCTGTCCACGACCGGGTTCTTCGCGAGGTGCTCGAAGGCGTAGACGAAGAGGACGATCATCAGCGCGCTGCCTCCGAAGACGCTGGCACTCGCCCACTGCGCATCCGCGAAGGCAGGTGGGGAGAGGACCATGACGGCCGCCTGGAAGCCGATCACCAGCAGGAACACCCTGGGTATCTCCTTCCGCAGAAGGTAGGCCGTGAACGCCATCTCGAACGCCATGGTGAAGAGGAACCAGTATGAGCTCACCACCGCGGAGAAGACGGAGAGCATCCCGGCGCCGAGGGGAGCCGTGAATCCTCCCGCTGCGAGCTGGAAGGCCCACCCCATGAAGAACTCGTTGAGCAGCACCAGGGCAGCAACGGCAGCCGCCGGAGCCCAGCCCTCCCAGCTTCTTGGGCTGCGGAATCCCGGGTTCCCGAGCCCGGGCTCCCCCTGACGCCCCTCGTCGGCAAGGAGGGACCGGAAGAGCACGAGGACGAAGGGGAGCGCCCCCAGGCCCATCACCACCATGTTGACCACGACGAGGTCGATGAGCGTGCCGAAGCTCGGCGACAGGAAGTAGACCACCGCGCTGGCCACCATGGAGAGCATCATCACAAGGACGAAGATCACGAGAGGGACAACCATCGAGCCGGACCGCTTCCGGTTGTCGACCGTCCACTTCAGCGAGTAGGATATGGTGGCGGCCATGGACCCGGCAAGTGCCCAGAGCAGGATGTCGCCGACCGTCATGATGAAGCCTCGATGGAAGTCCACGCCCGGATCAAAAGAACAGCCATTCAACGCCCGTTCCCGACTTTAAGGGTTAGGCCGGGGGAGGGAGCCCCGAGAAGGTTCAAATCAACGGATGCGGACGCGCCCTTCGAAGAGGGGGATGGCGAGCCACGAACCTAGGAGTTAACGACTATCAGGGGAGGACCAACCTGCTCGTCCTCATTTCCGTGGTCCTCATAGCGTCCATACTGCTGCCCCCGGTCGATGCCATAGAGAACACCAACCTTACGGCGCGGATGATCGAATGCGCCATGCTGGTCCTCTACTCGATCTCGCTCGGGTACGGGATTGAGAGGCTCGCGAGCGGGCCCTCGGCGGTGAACCGCGAAAAGCGCTGGGGGAAGAGCGTGCTGATGGGGCTCCTCATCCCTGGAGCGGTACTGGCCTACTGGAACTTCCCCATCAACTTCGACGCGACGGTCGGCAACATGGCCCTCCGGTACTTCGCCGACATGACCTACATCCTCGCGGGGGTCCTTGCCGGGACGGCCGTGAGCACCATGCCCAGGGGGTTCAGGGCCGGCGCTCTGATCATCACTTTCCTTTCTGTCGGAATGATGGGATCCATGATGCTCGTGTGGCAGCCGGGCTTTTACACGGCCTATCCGGCCGCACAGAATCTGGACTCGAACGCCTTTCTCATGGGGGTCGGCGCCCTGGGTGTCCTGATCTCCGGCTCATGGACGCTGAAGGTCCTCGACGTCGTCTGAAGGCAAAAGCAGGGGAAGGCCGTATCCGGGCGCGACTGGGCCAAGGCAGATTTATGAAGGGGGAACCGTGCCATCGAGTTCAGAAATGACAGACACAGTGATGGCGGTGCAGGCGAGCAAATTCCAAGACGAGGTAGTGAAGTCGTCCCAGCCTGTGGTGGTCGACTTCTATGCAGACTGGTGCGGGCCGTGTAAGATGATCGAGCCTTTCATCCATCAGCTGTCCAAGGAGTACGCCGGGAGGGTGAAGTTCGTGAAGGTAGACACCGATGCGAACCAGGAGCTCGCCATGCAGTTTGGTATCATGAGCATCCCAACGGTGATGTTCTTCGCGAAAGGGAAGGTCGAGGACATTGTGGTCGGCGCCGTCCCGCCGGCGGTCCTGAAGTCCAAGCTCGAGAGCCTGGTAAAGCTGGCCTAGGGCCTCAGCAAAGCTCTAATGCCTAAAGCGCGGCCGTCCTCGTGATTTGAGAGTCTCCGGTGGCGGGAGGACGCTCCTTTTGGCTCTGGTGGCGGTGGCCGCAGTTGGCGCCGCAGGGGCCCTGGTCTACTTCTACGCCCTTTCGCCGCCCCCGCCAGGAGGTGGGCCGAGCCTGATGCGCGCCACCTGCAGCTCGGTCCAGCAGACCAACGGCACCCAGGTGCAGCACGTCGCCAGTGGGGGGTCGGGGAGCCATGCGTACTTCCTGGTAGTCGAGGGGGACAACCCAAACCCGTTCGCAGGCATGAACGGCAGCGCTTACGTCAACCCGACGGTGCAGTGGCCGACCATGGACGTGAAAGTGGGCCAGGTGGTGTCAATCCACGTCATCAACTGCGCGACGAGCGAGCCGCACGGGTTTCAGATAACCTACTACGACGACATAGAGCAGAACGGGCACCTCAACCTCATCACTATCCCGGCGGGCCAGTCCTACGACGTCACGTTCACTGCGACCACGGCGGGCACCTACAGGGTCTACTGCGGCATCCCCTGCGCGATACACCCGCTGATGCAGAACGGGGCTCTCGTAGTGAGCTAGGCACCGGGGCCGCCCCTGGCCGGAAGCACAAGTCTTAACACATCAGTCGGGTGCCTGGCCATGCCTCAGGCATGATCTCCTTCGCATTCATAGTTGGCAGCCTGGCCCTGGCCACGTTCATCCCGACGTTCGTATCCCTCTACCTCGTCTCAGCGCTCCGTCCGCGCCCCAGGTACCTTGCCGCCTTCGGCGTAGGCCTCACGTTCTGGTACTTCTACGACACCTTGGCGGAGGCTGCATCCCTGGGAGTGAACAATGCCCTCTACCCTGTGTATCTGTTCGGCGGGATCCCCCATCTGGTCCTGATCGGGGCGTTCGTGGCCGGGGTGGCTTTCATCGCAGCGGTGGACCATGTCTCGGTCCCTGCAGCGGGGCCGGCGCCAGGGAGGAGGGCGCTCTTCCTGATCCCCGCGGTCGTGGCCTTGGTGATGGGCGTCCACGGTCTGGGGGAGGGGTGGGGCGCGGTCTCTGCCGTGTCTTCTTCCCCGACGGCGGGAAGCGACTTCCAAGGACTGGTGCAGGCTTTCGGCACCTTCCCTGCGCTCGCCTCCTACCCGGTCCACAAGTTCCTCGAGGCCAGCATGGTGGCCATCATCTACACGGTGTATCTCAAGGGGGAAGGGACCGACGCTGGCTGGTGGGAGGTGCCGCTCCTCGGCCTCCTTTTCGCCGGCCCATCTGCGATCGGCGCCGCCTTCGGATACTACTACTCCCTCGACACGACATACTTCTTCGCCTTCGGGGTTACGGCTGCTCTGTATGCGATGGTCAGGATGATGGAGCCGATCGCCCGGAGCCCCCGGGACGCGTCGGTGGCGCCGGCTCACTACGGGTTCAAGGTCTTCTTCGCCATCGGGCTGGGGATGCTCGTGCTTTATGCGGCGGCCCTGTTGCACTAGGATTTCCCCAATCTGGCCGAAAAATCCGTTCTATGCCAGAATTGTAAAGGTTTTTTAATTGAACCCTAACGCGTTAGGGTGTCGTTTTGAAGAAACGCAATGTTTTGGTTGCGTGGACGTTAATACTGTTCCTGACCGTGGTGGTCCTTGAAGTAGTCTACACCCCCTACGACTACGCCGGGTACCAGATAGCAAACAACGTAGGGGAGGGCGTCGCCCAGGCAGACTATCCTCCGATCCAGGGCCCCTACCAAGTGGTGTACGTGACCTGTGAGCAGTGGCAGTTCCTCTTCTCCCCCCACGTCGTCGGAGCTCCGACAGTGACCGTGGTTCAAGCAGGGGTCCCCGTACTGTTCATCGTCCGTAGCATGGACGTGACCCACGGATTCTATGTGAACACCGAGGGGAACTTCGCTACCCAGGGGATCCAGTTCGGCGTGATGGCTGTGCCAGGCTACACCGACTTCGTCACCTGGAACTTCCAGCCGACGACCTTCCAGGGCAACCAATCTCTCTACCACGTGATGTGCTCCGAGTACTGCGGTGTGACTGCCCAGGGTCTGGGACATCCTTGGATGGACGCGCTGATCATCGTCGTGCCGCACGGAACAGCTGGATTCGCCCTCCAGTCGAAAATGCTCGGTGGGAACACCCCTGAAATCCTGAACGGATCCGCGAGCTGATAACATGTCAAAGACCAACGCCCCCATGACCCCGGAGGAAGAGGAGCACGAGGTTCCCAACAAGGTCACCAGCATCTTCCGGAGCATAATCTACAGCAAGGAGTACAAGCACTTCTCGATCAAACTCGTCTGCTTCGGGATGATGTGGCTCTTCATAGCCGGGTCCTTCGGGCTGGACCTCAGGACCCAGTCAGGGTTCTCCTTCACGGGCAACCTCCTCCCGCTCCAGCAGCTCGGCTACTCGACCATAGCCTACTTCCAGATGATGACCTACCACGCCGTGGTCATGTTCTTCGGGACCATATTCACACTCGGCTTCTCGATCGCCTACTACGCGGTGCCGACCATCAGAGGGACGAAGAAGCTCGGTATGCCGTGGATGGCGAACCTCGGGCACTGGCTCGTGGTCTTCGGGCTGATGATGGTGATAGGGTCGAACTCACAGTACATGTTCACCTTCCTGATTCCGCTGAAGAACCCGGCTTCGTTCTACGTCGCGGAGCTGATTCAGTTCATCGGAGACGAGTTCCTGATCATCGCGCTGATTGCCACGGCCTACGTGGACAAGCTCCCCAACGAGAAGTTCGCCATACCCGTCTCGTTCATCATCATGGACTGCGTCGCAATGGGGATCGGCATCATCACCATCCTCGGCGCCATCATCTGGACCATACTGTCCCCTCTGGGCGGACTCGGATTCGACGTGTTCGCCATACCCAACGTTGAGGTCTTCAGGGCCGCGTTCTGGTTCGAGAGCCATCCGCTCGTCTATTTCGGATCGTTCCTGGTGCTCGGGCTTTCGGTCTGGATGGTGACCA
Source organism: Nitrososphaerota archaeon (assembly GCA_028866945.1). GTDB lineage: Archaea > Thermoproteota > Nitrososphaeria > Nitrososphaerales > Gagatemarchaeaceae > UBA183. Next base: position 32,725 of record JAGWHE010000007.1, on the reverse strand, counting down.
TCTACGCGAAGAGGCCGGTCTACAGCGAGCGCATGGTCCGGTACATGATCCCTGTCCTGTTCGTCCTCAGCATGTCCGTCTACATCCACCACATGGCAGTCGACCCGATCCCGCTGTGGATCAGGGACGTCTTCGCCCAGGTGGCGACCGAGATGATCGCGGTGCCCTTCGTCATAATCTGGACGATACTCCTGATCACCCTGAAGTACACGAAGCCGAAATACGACGCCAGCCTCCTGTTCATAATTGCGGCCATTGCCGGTAACATCGTAGGCGGCGCAACGGCAGAACCACTGCAACCCATCCCGGCGCTCGACTTCACCGTCCACAACACCATGTGGATACCGGCCCACATTCACTTCATGATGGCGACCTTCACACTAGGCACGTTCTTCGCATTCCTCTACTGGATGATACCTGAGCTCCTCGGCAGGAAGCTGTACTCCCCCGGGCTGGGCGTCTTCCACTTCATCGGGTGGTCGGTGGGCATGGGCGCCCTCGAAGTGGCATTCAAGGTTCAGGGGATCGAAGGTGCTGTCAGGAGAGAGATCGCCTGGCCAGCGCTGTACGAGCCCTGGTTCCAGATGGCTATGATTGGGGCATGGCTCGCTGGGATTTCGGTGATCGCGTTCACGACCAACGTCCTCATGACTTGGAGGATGGGCAAGCCTAACCCTGTCTCGGTGCCGGCCTGGCTGACCGCAGGGATGGCGCTCGAGACCCAGGCGAAGATTAACGAGGGGACCTACGATCCGAACATAATCTACTCCAGGGTGGCGACGCCCGTTGGGCTCAAGCTGCTGCCGCCTCCGGCAGCGGTGTCCGGGTCTGGAGGGAGGGGCTCGTCGAGGATGGCCGGAGTGTCCAAGGCGATCGCCCGGGTCCTAAAGCTGAACAGGATGAGAGGTAGCGAGCTGGGCGCCCAGCCTGCCGGAAGCGAAGGAGGCGGAAGCTGATGGTGGCGCGACGGAAGCTCTTGGCACTCGCGGTCTTCATCGTTCCATGGGTGTTCTGGATCATGGCCATCGGAAGCGCAAGCTCGAGGGGCTTCTTCGAGGACCAGTGGGCGGTCCAGACGATGGTTCTTGGCGGCGCGATCTCGATGGTGGCTGGGGCCATAGCGGCGTTCTGGTGATATTATGGAACTCAAAGAGGAACTCTGGGTCATCGGGGCGGCAATCTACGTCCTAGGGATGTTCCCACTCTACTACCTCTACAACGCGCAGCCCTTCGACAGGTTCGGCACCCTCATCACGGGCCTGACTCTGATCTCCATTGTGGGGGCAGTCGGAGTGCTGTTCGCCTACATGCTCATGGGCGCCTGGGGCAACGGGCCAAAGGACGAAGACCTCTAGGGCCGCGGTTCCCTCTATCCGAGCGGCACAGCTCCTCAACGGCCAAATACCGCCGCCATAGGGTCGGCTCCGTTGTCAGGCAACATCTCATCCGCGCAAGGCGACGCGCCGCTGCCCCTTGAGACCAAGACCTACAGATTCCGGGCCGACGGGACCAGGCCTGTGCTCCAGATCGAACTGACGTCCGGTCCGGCGGGCCGGGAGGCGAAGGAGACCCCTGAGAAGCTGACCCTTGAGCTGCACGCGCCCATGTCGGGAGAGATCTTCGAGGCGCGGACGTCGGTGGGGAGGCTCGAGGTGGACAAGGACGGCCGCGTCATGTACTTCTGCCAGGCGGGCGAGAGGGTGGGGTTCACCCTGTTCGTCGGCAGGTCCGTGGTGGTCACCATGTCCAGGAGCACCGGCGAGGTCCTAGTACAGTCCCCCTCCAAGATCCTCTCAGTGACCAGGGGGGAAAGTAAAGCGGATGATTTAGGGAACGCGCCTCCGAGCGACTCGGTCAGAATCCAGCTGGAATAGTCGGCTACCCGAACGTGTTAGGGTCTGCAAGAAATCCATAAATACAATACAAGTCATGCAATGCCCGTTGACGAAAGTATCCCGCAGCGTTGACATCTCGGCTCCAGTCGCGGCTGTTTTTGCGTACTACGCGAGACCAGAGCACATAGCGAAGACATTCCCAGAGGACGTGAGCATCAGGGTGACCCCTGTCAAAGTCAAGGACAACTTCGGGGTCGGGACGGTCTTCAGGATCTCGGGCAGTTTTGGCGGGAGACAGATGGAGTGGGACAACGAGACCATCGAATACGAAGACAACAGGCTCATCAGGACGAAGGCGATCAACGGCCCGTTCAAGAAGAACGACATCGCGGTCCACTTCCAGCCGATGGACAGCGGCACGAAGCTGACCTTCGAAGCCGACTACGAGCTGGGCTACGGTCTCCTGGGTGCAGCCATCGACAAGATCAAGATAAAGAAGGAAGTCGAGATGGGGATCGAAAGGAGCTGCTCCATGGTCAAGAGGTACCTGGAGAACGGAAAGTCCTCCGACGCCATGGCATCTGACATCGGCCAGGGCAACTGAGCAAATCCCCGCTGACCTTATTACCGCTGCGCCAAGGGCCGAAAGAAGTTGCTGCGTTTTCTCATTGGCGCGGTTGCACTCCTACTAGTCCTCCAGGCGACTTCGGCTGCGGCGGTGTCCCCTCCCTACGCGTCGGCGGGCGCCTTCGCTTCGTATACGGCACAGGGGGGCTTCATAGCTTACTTCTCGGGCGTCGTGGGGAACATCACCTACTCCGTCGCCGAGGTGTTCGGAAACGGGTCGATGGCGCTCCACATCTTCGAGAACATAACAGCGGGCACTGACCTCAACCCGTTCATCACCACCATCAACGTGACCGACAGCGTCAGCAACCCCGCGGTCTTCCCTGCGGTCCCGCTTTCGAACCTCTCCACGGGCCACATCAGGTTCCAGAATGTGACCGCGAGCTTCCTGAAGAACGGCACCGCCTCCGTCCCCGCCGGGACGTTCCAGACCATTGAGTTCACGGGGAACGGCACCGGGGGTGACTCTGTCCACATCTGGTTCGACAGAAACACGGGGCTGATGGTGGAGGAGAACTCGGGGACCTCGGCGGTCGAGCTCGAGTCCACGAACGTGGCCATTGCGTACGGGCCACCGGGCGGGTTCAACGGAGAGCTGGCCTACGAGTTGGTCTTCGTCTTCGCCTTCGTCATCGGGGGAGGGCTTTTCCTTTACATGAGATACTACTACACGCGTTCAGCCCAGGCTAAGAAGGACGCGACGAACGGAAGGAAGTAGAATCTAAGTTCCAGTCTGGTCTGCAGGGTCCTCATCGGGCCCCATGATCTGCGACAGGTCGTACTGCGGGTCGGGCTCAGCCAGGAGGATTATCCCAAGCATGATCAGGCCCAGGGCCGCGAAGAGCCCGAACACGAAGTAGTAGAGCCCGAAGACGCTGAAGGTCGAGGCGACCTGGAGGACTGGCATCAACGGGACTGGTTCCGACATTTGCTTTACTTAAGGATTTCAAGCATACGTCCCTAACAGGTGACCCGGGGCGTCCCGTCTCAACAATAGGTGAAGAATAAATATCCGCCCTAATCAGTCTTGGAGGCCAGTCCTTGCGACGAACTTCAAAATATTTCTGGGTGGGAGTGACATGGGTGACTATACTGTTCGTGTCCATGTTCACCGTTTCCTATGCGATTAACGCATACTCCTCCCAGCTTACGACGATCTACGTCCCCCAGGTCAACGGGGCGCCCAACCTCGGCAGCCCAGGGTCGGAGGCCTTCTGGAGCGGGGTCTCGACTGAATCGGTACCGCTGATCCCGTCCAGCAACTATCCGCCGTCCGGGGAGACCACCCTCGCCCAAGTCCAGATGGCGTGGACTAACGCGACGGGGACGCCTCTGCTCGTGGTGAAACTGCAGTTCCCCAACGTCGGGAGTTCGCCGAGCTACGGTTCGTCAGTAGGAGCGCCGGTCCTTAACGACACCGGGAACCCTGCAGGCAGGGTCTTCAGCATGTACAACTCCACATGCCTCTACCCGTCTTCGAGCTGCTACGGCGGCCTCTACCCACAGGACGTCGGGTTCTACCAGCTCGCCCAGGGGTCGCAATACACCTACCCTGAGCAGGCCATTGTGATGTTCGGGATTCATCCAGGTGCCAACACCTCCGGGTGGTACCAGGTCTCCTACAAGCCGAAGATGGTCCCCGGGACTACCGGCGCACTCGGGACCGGTTCAGGAGGGTCTGCGGAGCTCTGGATGTGGCAGAGCAACCCCACCGACAATTCGTCTTCTGACGCGGGCTATCCTGGGTTGCACTACCCCAACGGGACCGCGGTGAGCACGTCTGCCTTCGGGCTATCGGCGCACGCGTCATACGCCGTCGACGGATATGCCAATTCGACTTCGTTCTACCAGATAGGCGGCATCCCCGGTTCTTCCCAGTACCCGTACATCAACACCAAAGGGCTCTACGGCCAGAACGTCTCCAGCATGACCGGGGTCAGCCAGTTCATGAACCCGTACATGGTGCAGTCAAAGGGGGTCTACAACTCCCAGACCAACAGTTGGACTGTGGAGTTCGTCAGGGCCCTGTCGACCACTTCTCTGTCGAACCTCGGGGAGAGCAACTACCAGCTCCAGATGAACCCGAAGTCGACGTCCGACTACTACATCTCCTTCGCGATCACCCAGGGACAGGGGAGCGAGACTTACCTGCTATACTACAGCAGCGTCTCCTTCTGGTGGGGCTTCAACTTCCAGACAAACAGCGGCTTCCCTGGCTACAACAACCAGTACGGTCACCCTGCCGAGAAGTCACCGTAAAAGTCCAGTCCTACGTAGCTCAACGGAGATACGTTCTGAACAGCCTATAGGAAAGAATACCTGAAGATCGTTTCCGAGTCTTTCCGGTTATGCCTGGTGGGACTAACCCTTCTTCACGACGCCCGCGACTAGCAGGACTATGGCGACAAGCGTGGTAATCCCCACGATTATCGGGTCGACCGTAGGCCCCGCCGGAATCAGGAGCGTGTCCATCAAGACCGCGAACAGTCCGACGCCCATAACGATGGCAAGCTTCCCTAATGTTTCAGGTCTCGTGCCTCCCACTTCTTGACCCTCGTTATTTATGCCTTAGCAGTTAGGGATTATCCCACTGAAATCTCGAAGTACAGTCCCCAAACCTGGGAGCTGTTGGACTGGTTGGCCGCCGACACCACCACGTCGTAGGTCCCCCCCGGCGCAGTCGGGGACACTGTCAGGGTCAGCAGGGTGGTCCCCTTCGCGTTTGTCCCCGCCGTGACGTTCTGGGGGTTGAAGGCCGCCACAATCTTTGACGTCGCGGTCTGGGCACCCGGGCCCGGCGCGAGGAGGACGTTGAAGCTCATCGAGAACTCCATCGGAGCGGTAGGATAGACGTCGACTTCGAAGGCCTTCGACTCGCCGGCTGACATGTTCACCATCCGGCTGGCGTTGCTGAAGTTCCCTGAACTCCCTAGCGCGGGCATTATCACGTCTACGATTGGCCCCTGGGTACAGGAAGTGCATGAAGTATGGGTCTCTCCTCCCAGGGTGGGGAGAATGCCAGAGGCGAGTGCGGCGCCGATGGCGATGACCCCGATCGCGACGGCCGCGAGAACCGCCGTTCTATTGTTCAAGAGCCTCGCCCATCCCGATGGGCCCTCCATCCTGCTCCCCTGCGCCCTCCGCCACCCCCTTGATCTGTGCCAGGGCGCTCTCTGTCTCCTTCACGATGTGGTTCCGGATCAAAGGCGCGACGAGCTTGAGCGGCGCGTCTGCTTCGACCTCGCATACCATCACACACATGGGAGTCGTCCCATCTGCTCCGTTTTCGATATAAACCATGGGGCGCCCTCTCGAAACTCTTAACTAAGATTCTCAGGCGCGCGTTTTGAGGTTCCTTGCCGACAGCCAAGCAGTGGGTCTACGCCGCGGCCATCGCCATCTATTTCCTGAACGCCTGGGGGGCCTACGTCACCCTGGGTAACTTCGGCGAAGGTTGCGGAGTCGGCTTCGGAGCAAGCTGGCCCCTCTGCAACGGCACGCTCTTCCCCGCGCTGGGCAACTACCCCACCCTGATTGAGTACCTCCACCGCTTCTTCAGCGTGGTCACCGGACTGGTGATCCTATACGCCACCGTCAAGACCTGGAGGTCGAAGCCGAGGCTTCAGCTCCCCTCTCGGCTCATGCTGCTGGCCATCATCCTTGTCCCGATACAGGTGGGGATAGGCGGAGAAGTTGTCGGCTCGGGGCTGAGCGCACTGGTCGCCACGACCCACTTCTGCTTCGCGACGGCGATATTCGGCATAGTCACAGTGGCCGCAGCCCTGATGTATACCGAGGACAAACGAAGCCTGGCCGCACGGGTATAGGCCGAGAAGGCTGCGCACCCCAGGCATGGAAGTGTTGAACTTGCCCCAGTATCGCGGCGTAAGGAGTCATCTGATCCCTCTTCCTCGCCTGCACCGAGCACTGACCGCCGTCGTTGCCATCCTCATCATCAGCACCGCTTTGCTCCCCCTCACGGTCGCCCTGCCCGCAACCGCCCAGGTGACCTCTTTGTCTGGAGGAGCCCGGTTCGAGTGGCCGGAGGGCGGTTCGATCGTCCAGCACTCCATCCCTGAGGCGAACGCCGAACCCTGGTCCATAGCGTCTGACCCCCAAGGCAACTTATGGTTCGTCGAGCAGGGGACCAACCAGCTCGGTGAGTACAATCCAGCTGCCGGCACCTTCGCCCAGTTTCAGATTCCCACCAACCACTCCACCCCTGACGCAGTAGCAGTGGACAGCCGGGGGGATGTCTGGTTCACTGAGCTGACGGCGAACAAGCTGGGGGAACTCGCCGCCGGCAGCTCTGCCATAGTGGAATTCGGGGTCCCAGGCATCGCGGTCTCCTTGGGGTCGACTTCCCAGACGGTCTCCTGCGGCCCGGGGGCGGTGATGGCTGACCCCTCTGGCTCGATCTGGGTCGCCTGCCTCTTCTCCAACCAACTGGACCAGTTCATCCCGGCCCAGGGGGCCTTCAACAGCTTCGACCTCCCCATCTTCCAGTCTGCCCCCGCGGGGATGGCGCTTGACGGGAAGGGGAACCTATGGTTCACCGCCGCCGACGCGAACATGCTCGGCGAAGCGGTGGTCTCTCAACTGAGGAACGGCACGAGCCAGGGAATCACGGAGTTCGCACCGCTCAACCAGACCTATGTCTTCAAGCTCAGCCACCCGACGTCCTTCACCGGGTCCACCGAAGTCGTCAGCACCAGCCTCCCCTTCCCGAGCGGCATCGCCATCGACCAGAAGGGGGGGCTATGGGTGACGGAGCACATCGACAGCTCCTTCGACAGATACAACGTCGCCACCAAGTCCCTCGTGAAGTACTGGACGACCCAGACCTTCGGCGCCAACGGCTACTCGGTGACGTTTCCGAATGGAATTGCCATCGACCCCAGCGGCGCGGTCTGGATCGGCGAGCACTACGGCAACAGGGTAGCAGAGTTCCTGCCGTCGTCGGGGGCGATGACTGAATACCCCGTCCCCTGCTGCAAATCGGCCATCGCCGGAGTGTATTCGGTCGCCCTGGCCCCGGACGGGAGACTCTGGTTCGTTGAGATCGGCGGGAACGCCATCGGCGAGATGTCCCCCGCGCAGGGCTCGTCCCGCCTTTCGCTTAATGTCCCGGCTTCCTCCTACTCGCTGGGGACCCAGGGGAAGATCACAGTCCCCCTCAAATTCGCCCAGGAAGGGGGCAACTCGACGGTCCTGTCTCTCTCCGTAAGCGGGGTCACCGGTACGGGGAGTCTTCAGAACATGACGGCGGATTTCGGCGGCTCGACCCTGGCAGTCCAGCCCGGTGGACTGGCGGAGTCCAACATGACACTTACCCTCGATGGTCTGAACCCCGGCAGCTACTACCTCACCCTGGGCGCGACCACCCAGGCAGGGGTGATCTACTCCGCAATTTTGAAGCTGACCGTTGCATCTGGGGGGTCATCCCAGCTATGGCTGTTGATTTCGCTTGCCGCGGTATCGGCCGTCGTCGCTGGGGTGGGTGGCCTGGTGCTTGCCAGGCGCTCTCGCGGGGCAGCGCGCCGGACTCGGTCCTTGCGCGACCCCCGCAGGAGGACCAGGACGAGTGCAGCGACAGCCAGGCCGACCGCCGCGTAGATGAGGTAGAGAAGTGAGAGGACCGACGCCGTGGGCGGCACGGTGACTTCCAGATACCCGCACTGGCCGAAGTACTCGTACCGGTAGCACACGGCAGCAGAGTAGTTACCTGGCCCCGCCCTGTAGGCGGTGAGGGTGATCTGATTCCCGCCTGCCTGAGGCGTGACGGTGACCTCGAAACCGGGCTGAGGAGCCCCGGTGATCTGCGTAGTGGCGCTAACCGTGGGCGGTGAGCCGGCGACTGGGCTGGACGTGCTGGTCAGCGACAGGGAAGGGCCGGCCGTCCCCCGGGACAGGCTGTTGTTGACCGATGCCCCCAGCATTGAGTTCTCGCCGACTACTCCGAGGGCGTTCCCCGCGAACTCGGTGAACCAGACCGCGCCCCTCTGGTCGTCTACCGAAAGCATGAGAGGGGAGGAGTTGTTCGTGGGGATCTCGAACTCGGTGAGCTGTGACGTCGCCGGATCGAACCTCCCGATCCTGTTGGCGAAGTGTTCGTTGAACCAGATGTCCCCCGACGAGGACAATACGATCCAGTAGGGGAGGCTGACCGAGTAGCCCCCGCCGGCGGAGTACAGCGAGGTGGGATACTCCACGACGGCCGACGAGTTCAGACCCACATAGCCGAAGAAGCTCGAGCCGTGGTCCGTGAACCAGAGCCGCTCCCTCTCCGAGTCCAGGGCCAACCCCACGGGCTGGGAGCCTGCCGGGAGCGACCAGGTCTTGATCACCGAAAGTGTACTCCCGGCCAGCTCGACTATCTTCGCCTGAAACGACTCGGCCACGTACACGTCGCCGGCGGCGTCGACCGCGATCCCGGAGACGCCGGGCCCGGGGATCGGCGCGCTGAGGTTCGCGATAGCGCCAATGGCCGCCCTGCCTCCTGAGAGGTTGAAGTATCCAACCTGGCCCGTTATGAGCGAAGTGAACCACATCCTGCTCCTCGGCTGGTCGTAGCGAAGCACCATGGGGTGCGCTGTCCCCGCCGTGTAGTTTGCGAAGGCTCCGCTGACGGGGTCGAAGCGCCAAAGGAGCTGCTGGGATTCGTCGGAGAACCATAGGTTCCCTCCGGCGTCAAAGACCATGTACCACACCCACATGAGGTGATGCGGGGTCGGCAGGGCGAAGGTCCGCAGGGTGCCGTTCGACGGGAGGTACTCCGCCAGCGAGTCGAGGTTGTCTTCGGCGAACCAGACGTTGCCGGACGCATCGGTGGTGACCCCGAGAGGATACGCCGTCGTCGCATTGATGGCGACGGTCGTTACGGGGTTCCCGGTGCCAGGTCCGGCCGCGATTCCTGGCGCTGCATTTGGGGCTCCACTCCCTCCGGCAGACGCGGCGGTCAACGGAGACCCGAGGTAGAGCGCAACCAACGCCACGCACAGAAGAGCCGGCCGTCCTCGTCTGTCGAGTTTCACAATCGAACCAGGCCGCGTGCCGTATTTGTAGTGGACGGCAGACTCCGGTTTTTAGGTGCCGCGGTATTCCCCGAAGAGAGGAGCGCTAGGGTCTGTTTTTCCTGCGAGGTTTGGACGATTTTGAACGAGAAATAAAACACTTTTAAACTAACCTTCCCTAACCTGTTAGGCCGGGCAAGAACTAGTTGAATCGAGCTCTAACTTCTGTCGGGCTTCTGCTGGCTTTGGCGGGCATGTCCCTGTTCTACGGGGTATTCGTCAACATCACTCCTGGGTTCATTGCGATGCTGTCAGCGCTGATCCTTCTCCCGATCGGGTCCGGGGTCCTGTTCTTCGGCGCGGCTTACCAAGGTTCGCTTAGTGCGCCCTCCATGGCCGGAGGCGGAGGAAGTGGCGCCTCTTCAGGGACGGTATGGGCGGCAATCGCGGTCGCGGTCGTAGCCATACTCATTGCGGTGGCGTCCCTCTCGGTCGCCTACAACGCCCAGAGCGCGGCCAACGCCAACACCGGAATCTCTCAGGTGAGCGCGAGCCTGAACAACGCGCTGTCCTCCCTTGGGACGAAGCCATCCACTGTCGCTTACAAGGTCGACTGGTGCAACACCGACAACACAGGTCAGGACAGGTTCTGTCCGAACCAGCTCGTGGTCTACCAGGGTGACGTCGTCCAGATCATGTTCATACACAACGACACCGATGCGCACACCTTCACCCTCGACACCGGGTACTACAACTTCCAGATCAACGACTCCATCGCAGGCATGCACAACTTTGTCACCAACGGCGGCATAACCGGTTCGTGCTCCAACACCGGGTCCTACGCGCAGGAATCCGCAGCAATCTCCGGGGTCTACTGCATATCCGGAACGGCCCTGATGGCCGCGACTTCCCCTGCCACTAACTTCAAGATCGCCCAGAACGGCGTGCCGACGGTGAGCCCTCCAGCGCTCGAGGACATACCGGTCAACAACAAAGTGACGATGATCAACCTGAACACAACCGCTGGCTCCTCTGAGGTGTACGGGGTCGCTGCCTTCCAGGCGACGCAGCCAGGCATCTACGAGTTCTTCTGCCACTACCACGTGTCCAACGGAATGTTCGGGTACCTGGTCGTGCTGCCCAACACCTACTGTACGAGCAACGCGGCTGCCTGCGGCGCCTAGATCCAAGTCTGTCTAGTTCGCTTCTAACGCTATACTTCTTCGGTCGATTCGTCGTCTCCCCACCTTCTTCGGGGACCAAGCTTGCTTGCTTCTTTGCAGGGACTCATCCCTCGGGAGGATCGTCCAAAGGCCATCCGGCCCTGCTGCCCTCCGAGCACCCTCTAGCCTCGCCTCTACAGCGGGACCACTTCGCCCTCCTGACTTGGTCGAGCTCCACTCGCCTGGCCCGTAGGAGCCTCTCTTGTCAGACCCCAGTCGGCTCGGAGAGCCGTCAGTCGGTCTTCGCCAACAAGAACCCCGCCACCACGGTTCCTCTAGAGGAGCCCAAGTCCAGCCGCGGCGGACCCTCCGACAAACCACCGTGGGTCGAGAGTCGCCCTTGGCGTATCCGTGAAGTCACTTCTGCAGACGGAAAAGACTCTCCTTGAGTTAACGACTTCTAAGAAACTACGACGACCGTCCCTGCCATCGGGTGGACGTTGCAGATGTAGGAGAAGGTGCCCGGGGTGTTGAAGGTCTCCGAGAACTGTTGCCCGGGGTTCAGGATTCCGCTGTCCCAGATCGGCGGGCTGGCCGTCGAAGTGGTGGTGTGTTGCGTGTTGTCTTTGTTCTCCCAAGTCACCGTCGTTCCGGCCTTCACCACGATGTACCCGTTCCCATTCTGAAGCTGCGCTCCGCTGCCGAACGCAGAGTTCTTGATGATTATGATGCATGGGTTCCCACAGGTCGGGGTCAACCCAGACGGAACGCCTCCCCCTCCTCCTCCGCCTCCCCCACCGCCGGCCGCGGTCGTCGCGGGTGAGTAGGCGCCGAGCACCGGAGCGAGGGTGAGCAGGCAAAGGGCGACCACGCCCACGAACCAAATCCACCTGACCGGGAGCTTGACGGCCCCCCTGCCCTCTTCCCCGGAAACCACGAATCCTTCGCGGAGCGCGAACAGCAGGCTTCCAATCGAGCCCAGGGCGAGCACGAGCATGTTGTACTGCGTCGCAATACCTAACGCAACTGTGAACAGCATCCCGCCTAGGAAGACAAGGATGGCTCGAACCCCAGAGCCCACGGAACAAATCCCGATAAGCCAAATAAAAAGGATATCGGAAACGACCCTAATGGCTTAGGGAAGGGGTCGGAGTCAGGTGCTGCCGGCTGGAAGGACGTTGATCTGCCCTGTCATGAACGGGTGCACGTTGCACTGGTAGTAATATGTGCCAGGGGCGAGGTTCACTGTCAGGAGAAAGTGTCCGCCGGGCGGGATGACTCCCGAGTCCCAGGCCTTCGAGTAGACTGCGGAGGAGGTGTGAGCCAGAGAGTCAAGGTTGACCCACTCCACGGTCGCGCCCTGGGTGACGTTGATGTTGGCCGGCGTGAACTGAGCGTTCTGTATGTCTATGACGCAGAACGTCGTGCAGGTCTCGCTCACCGGCTGCGAGTTGTTGTCGCAGGGGATCAGAGGGGGGCAGGAGAACGGCGCGTTCCCGCTGGTGGTCCCTGCGTACACCGACCAGATGACCGGATAGGTCACCAGAAGGATGGCTATAATCTCCAGTGAGAGGTAGATGTACTTCCGCTTCAAACGTCCCTAAACTGTTAGGTCGGGATTTAAGCCTGACTGCTTATAACGGCCATCGGGTCCGCGGCTCCCAATTGAAGAGTTTCAACATATTCTTCAGCATCATTGCGAGCCTCTCCATAGTCGCAGGGGGCGCGATGTACGTCGCCTACGGCGTCCTCCCGCACCAGTACTATCTGGTGACCAGCCTCAGCATAACGGCGGTCGCGGGGGTCGTCGTCTACTTCATCCTCGCCCGGGTCGTCCAGCTCTGACCTTTGTCCTCGGCCCCCGGAGAGGTTTTAATTCCGACGCCAATCTGCGCCGCCCAGGTGCCGAGTGAGCGTTGGACTTCTCCGTTGAACCCGCGGGGGTCCTCAGGTCCTACGCCTTCTTCGTCGCTGCGCTGATGTTCGGGCTCCCGCTCCTGATCTCATACTACGGAGTCAGCCAGGGGGGCGCCTTCGGGATTCTGTCCGTCTCCGCCTATCTCGGTCTCTCGCTTCTCGTCGGACTGGCGCTGCTGCTCCGCAGGGGGAGGCCCACGGGGGTCACCGTGCCCTTGGGCGGGGCCTCGGACCCCTCAGCCTTGGGGAGCGGTTCGAAGAAGCTCCCCATAGTCGCCCTCGCCTCCGCGACGGTCGCCGTGGCGGCGTTCGGGTCCATGAAGTATCTGCTGGCGGCAAGCTATCCTTACCCTTCGGCCGCCGCAAACCTGGCGGGGGGCGCCTACGTCGCGGCCCTGGGCGTCGCAGCGGTCATCGGCATCCCCTACCTCGTCGTCGCCCTCTTCCCGTTCCTCAAGACCCCCCTCTCGGACAGGAGGCTTCGCCTGGCCGCGTCCATCATCGGGGCGATGTACTTCCTGACCTACGAGATCCTCGTCAACGAGGTCGTGATCACCGGCTTCAACACGGCGCCGGGGAACTTCGTCCAGTCGCCGCTTGGCGCCTACCCATGGGCGTACGTGTTCACCAGCGGGCCCTCGCCCGGGAGCGTCGCGGAGACGGCGATCTACACTCCCTACATCCTGGTCCAGCTCAACCAGTACGTCAATTTCATCTTCCAGCCCTTCGAGCTCGCGCTGGCCGTGGCGATGTCCGTGCTGGTGGCTTCGGCGGTGGTCGCCACCTACTACCTGGTGCGAAGGAGCGAAAGGATGGGAGGCGCCTGCTCGGCGAGCGCGACCCTTTCCGGAGTGGGGGCCTTCCTCGGGTACACCGCCACCTGCCCGTCGTGCCTCGCGCCCACCCTCGTCTCCGTCGTGTTCGGGGGGGTGGCGACCGTCCAAGCCATCTACTCGAACCTCTGGGGGGCGGTCGTCCCGCCGGTGGTCAGCGTCGTCGCCCTCGCGGTGAGCCTCTACCTCGTCGGGAGGGGGTATCGCACTACTCGGCCCGTCTCTAGGCTCCCGGGATGAGGACCTGGAATATGCCGACGAAGACGAAGAACCCTATCCCGATGGACATCGCGATCCCTGTAACCAGCATCGAATAGCGGATTACCTTCTGGTCTGCCTTCAGCAGCGCGAACGCGAAGGCTACGTTGATCAGTATGGGGACCCCTGCGATCACTGCGAAGGGGCCGTAGGCGCCAAGGTACAGGCCGTAGGTCGAGAGCGAAACGCTGGTGTCGAAGCCCAGCGCGGTGAGCCCCATGGAGGCGCCGATCCCGATCAGAAGGGACCTCACGAACCTGCGCCTTGCGTACCCTGCTTCCAACGAGAACAGTCGGCCGGTGGACGGGTTTATGTGCGTTCGCGGGGCCCTAGGACCGTCCGACCAGGGCTGCGAGCGTCGCCTCGACGTCCTCCTTCCCGATCCCTAGGTTCCCCGCGATGAGCTCCGGCGAGGCACTGGTGTTGGAGACCCTCGCCTGGCCCACCAGCTCCATCAGGTAGTCCTGATAGGTCCGCGCTCCCGGCGCAGCCCACTGCTCTTCAAAGTCCCTGGTGAAGAGGCGAGAGACGCTCTCGGAGGTGATGGTGTACCCCTTCCTCGTCGGCTCGTTCCGTCCGCTTCGCTCAGGTATCCCGACAAGCACCACCTTGCTGTCGATGCAGCTGTACCTCGCGTCTCCGATGAGGACCGACGGGCTGAACTTCACCTGGGCCCCGCTCCTCGAGTAGAGCCTCCCCATGCGCAACCTGTCCGGAGCCAGGGGGAGCAGGTACCTTATCTCCACCTTCCTCTTCGCCGCTTCAGCTATCGAGTTCAGAATCTGCCGTATGACCTCCCCCTCCTCGTTCGACGGAGGGCTGCCTGTGACGCTCCCGACCAAGGTCTTCTGCGACCGCTGGACCGCGTCTATCACTGCGACGAAGTACTCCTGCCTGGTGATGACGTCGGCCACCGACGTGAAGTGCCTCATCAGGACCTCCCTGGCCTTGGTCTCCCGCCTGTTGACGACGAGGAGCAAGAGGGTGGCCACCAGGAGCACCAGCTCCACCACGAGCAGCAGCACCTGGACTGTGCCGTTGTCTAGTACGAGCGCCACGCCAGGACGACCATGGCGTCGTCTGAAAAGGGTTCCCGCCCCGGTCGCCTTGGGTTGTAGCCAACTGTTTTAACCGACGGAAGAGGGAGCGGCGGCATCCTTGGATGTCGAAGCCCGGCTGAGCCTGATCAGGCAGGTGGGCGAGGAGATAATCACCGAGGGAGAGCTGAAGACGGTCCTCGAGACCAAGAGCCACCCCACCGCCTACGACGGCTTCGAGCCCAGCGGCCTGGCCCACCTCCCCTTCGGTGTGCTCAGGCCCATCCTCGTGGACGACATGCTGAGGGCCGGGGTCAGGATGAAGCTCTGGATCGCGGACTGGTTCGCCTGGGTGAACAACAAGATGGGGGGCGACCTGGAGAGGATTCAGGAGGTCGGGCGCTATTTCGTCGAGGTCTGGAAGGCGGCCGGGGTCGACATGAGCAAGGTCGACGTCCTCTGGACGAGCGAGGCGGCCAAGAACGAGGAGTACTGGAAGAAGGTCGTCACGGTCGCCCAGAACTCCACCCTGGCCCGGGCCCAGCGGGCGTTGACCATCGCCGGCAGGACGAGCAAGGAGGGGTTGCAGGCCGCCCAGCTGTTCTACCCCATGATGCAGGTCGCTGACATCTTCTGGCTCGACGTCGACATCTGCCAGCTCGGCCTCGACCAGAGGAGGGCGAACATCCTCGCCAGGGAGATCGCCGAGAAGATGAAGTGGAAGAAGCCGGTGGCGGTGCACCACCACATGCTCATGGGCCTCCAAGGGAAGAAGGAGCCTGAGGGGTACGACGAGAACAGCGCCCTGGACGCTGAGATCGCGAGCAAGATGAGCAAGAGCAAACCCGAGACGTCGATATACGTCCACGACGACTCGGACGTGATCGCCCGGAAGGTCAACTCCGCCTACTGCCCCCCCAAGGTGGTGGAGGGGAACCCCCTCGCCGAGTATTCGAAGTATATCATCTTCAGGAAGCTGAAGTCCATGAGGATAGAGAGGCCGGACAAGTACGGGGGGAGCGCCGAGTTCTTCTCCTACGACGAGCTCGCGGCGGCCTACGCCGGCGGGAGCCTCCACCCGGCAGACCTGAAGAAGGGGGTGAGCGAGTCCCTGGACGCGATCATCAAGCCCATCCGCGACCACTTCGCGAAGGATCCAGGAGCAAGGCGGCTCTACGAGGCGGTCCGGTCCTCCGAAGCCACCCGGTAGTCGCGGGTCGCAGGATGGCCCCCCGCGGACCGACCAAGTTCGTCGCGGACGCCATGCTCGGCTCGCTTGCCAGGAAGCTGAGGGCCCTGGGGTTCGACGCGAGCTACTACCGGAGCGGGGACGACGCGGGCCTGCTGGAAGCCGCAGCGCGCGAAGGGCGAGTCGTCCTTACGTCGGACCGCGAGCTCGCCGCCAGGGCCTCGGCCAGGGGGACCCGGGCGGTCCTCCTTACCGAGAGGACGGACGGGGCAAGGCTGTCCGCGATGGCCAGGGCGTGCAGGGGGGAGGGCATCGCACTGGTCAGGGGCGATCCCCTCTGCTCTGTCTGCGGCGGGACGCTGAAGGCCCTGAGACGGGCCGACGTTTCGGGGATGGTCCCTCCATCGGTAGAGAAGCGACATCGCGCCTTCTTCAGCTGCGAGGAGTGCGGCAAGCTCTACTGGCGCGGGAGCCACTGGAAAAAGTTAAGGTCGATGTCTCGGCGCCTGAACTAGATCTTCTTGCCTCTCACATTGGCCGAGGGCCGGCAGGCGGTGAAGCTGGCCCGGCAGGTGATCGAAGCGCACGTCCGACGGACCTCGCCGGGCAAGGAGCCCAGGCTCCCCCCTGTCTTCGCTGAGAAGAGGGGGGTGTTCGTCACCCTCAACAAGCTGGACTCGGGCGCCAAGGCGCTGAGGGGGTGCATCGGGTACTCGCAGCCGATCAAGCCCCTCGCCGACGCGATCAAGGACGTCGCCGTTTACGCTTCTGAAGACCCCCGTTTTCCATACCCTGTCCTCCCCGAGGAGCTCGACAGCATAGTAGTGGAGGTGAGCGTCCTCACCCTCCCCCGCGTGCTGAAGCCGGCAAGGCGCGCGGACCTGCCTTCTCTGATCAGGCTCGGCGTGGACGGCGTAGTCATGTCCGGTCGGGGCACGAGCGGGCTCTTCCTCCCCCAGGTCGCCACCGAGCAGGGTTGGGACCGGGAGACGTACCTCTCGGAGGCGTGCCTGAAGGCCGGGCTCCCTCCTGACGCCTGGCTGGACCCCGGGACCGCCGTCGAGGTCTTCCAGGCGGAGGTCTTCGGAGAGGATAGGCCTAGGGGCGAGGTCGCCAGGGTGGAACCGGGGAAGTAGATGAGGGTCTACATCGGCTGCTTCGGGTCGGGCCTGGGACACGCCACCAGGATGCTCGAGATTGCGCGTGAGCTCGATGCCCGGGGGGCGGAGCTGGAGTTCTCATCGTCGGGGGAGGTCGCAGCCCTGATAGAGTCGAAGGGGTACAGGTGCAACAAGATCCCGCTCGCGGACGTCAGGTACTCCGACGCGGGGGAGTTCCTGGTGAAGGACACCATCCTCGACTCCCCCGCCATCCTCGGGCGCACGATGAAGCAGTTCGCGTCAGAGCTGAGGAACATAGGGAGATTCGCCCCCGACGCCGTGCTCAGCGACTCGGCGCTCCCGACCACCATCGCGGGCAAGCTCCTGCGCATCCCGACCTACACCGTCCTGAACCAGCTGAGCCTGACGAGCTCGCACGGCCGCAAGAGCGCGCCTTCGAGGCTCTTCTCCGTCGGGATGTCGGCGGGGATGGGGAAGCTCTGGGAGCTCAGCGACCGGGTCTTCCTCCCCGACCTGCCCCCTCCGCATACGATCAGCGAGAAGAACCTCTGGGGGAGCGGCGTCGACAACACCAGCTACGTGGGGTTCCTCTTCTCCCGGGAGAGGCACGAGCCCGACCAGGCAGCGGCGGAGTTCGCGAGCAGCGCCAAGCCGAAGGTGTTCTGGCAGGTCTCGGGTCCACCGATGACCCGGGCCGCGTTCCTCGAGTCCGCGCTGGACTTCGGTGCGCGCCTCTCGGACGAGTTCTCCTTCGTGGTCTCCGGGGGAGACCCGACCGGCTCCACCGCCCCGAGGAAGATCGGGCCTGTGTGGTACTACGAGTGGTGCAATATCGCGGACGTCTACTTCAGGGCGTGCGACGTGGTGGTGTCGAGGGCGGGGCACGGGACCATAGCCCAGGCCCTGGTCTCGGCCAAGCCGATGCTCTTGGTCCCCATACCAAAGCAGCCCGAGCAGGAGGGCAACGCGGACAAGGCCTCGCGGCTGGGCACCTCCGTCGTGCTTCAGCAGCGGGCGCTGACCCCGGACGACGTGAGAGATGCGCTCCGCTCCCTTTCGGGAGGCCCCTTCCGCGAGAAGGCGAGGGCGCTGGGCGACGTCGCCTCCGGCTCCGACGCGCGCTCTGCCATCGTCGCCGCCTTGGAGTCCGGGGCTAGGCGAGCCCGTCGAGGACCTGGCTGACGTCGGCGATCCTCCCCCCGAAGGTCCTGACCGAGTAACTCCCGCCCGCCGAGTCGTCCCAGTCTGTCGCCTCCTCGTCCCCCTTCAAGCCGAGCGACGCGAACTGCGCCCCGAACGCCTCCTCCGGCATGACGTAGAGGGGGCTTTCGACCTTCGCACCCAGAGATGCCGGCGCCGGGCGCGCGACAGTGAAACCGCCGAACGCAGGCTCCCTGCACTCTCCAGCGAACCTCGAGAGCAGGGCCGGGACCGGACCCCCCTCGAGCACCGTCAGGGAAAGCCCTCGCGGGTCTGCCCGGTGCGACAGCTCAGCGTAGAGCTTGGCCGCGGCGACGAGGCTCCTCTCGCCCGAGGCAGCGTGGACCATATTCACCCTGAGCCCCCTGAGGACCGAGTCCCAGGCGAGCACAGAGCTGTGCCTCCCCCCAGACACTAGGCAGGCGACCGCTTCGCTCCCCATGGGCGAGCCCCCCGGACCTCGGCCGACTTCGACTCCCACCACTCCACCCTTTCCGTCCCGGGCCGCCCTGAACCTCACCTTCGCCCACTCGTTTGAGGCCCTGGCGCCCTTCACCTTTTCGAGCATCGCCGACGTGACCGCCCCGGCCAGGTCCGACGCCATCCCTCCCCCACTGACTTCGGCGCTCACCGAGAACCTGACCCCGCGCCTCAGATATGCCGCCGCGAGCGCCGACGACGCCCTGGCCACCTCCCTCGCATCGGCGACCGCGTGCCCTGCCGCCACCCAGGCGACGCCGGGCATGCCTTGGAAGATAGAACAGACGCCGACCGGCTCAGGCACGGTGAGGACGATGGACCCTCCCGTCGTGCGTACCCCCGCCTTCACCCCTCTCTCCTTCAAGACGTGCCGGACAGAAGACTGGAAGTCAGATGCGTCCCCCGTCCCGGTCCATCTGAGAATCGCGACCCGGTCCCTCACGGCAGGCTCCCGGGACAGCCGCGCGGCTCCTTTAACGTTGGGGGTCGACGCATCACGCTTTTAGCACGTCGGGGCCGAGCCCTGCACCATGAAAGGCTTCGAGCTCGCCACAGCGGCGGACGTGCTTGCCGGCAGATCGCCGCCGTCGGTCGAGGTCAGGGGGTGGGTCGCCCGGAAGCACACGGTCGGCGGGCTGGTCTTCGTGCAGGTCAGAGACGGTTCAGGGTACGTCCAGGTCTCGGCCCGCAAGGGGGTCAACGACTCAGCCTTCGAGGGCGCCAGGAGCTCAACAAAGGAGTCTGCCGTGGTGGTCAGGGGGGAGGTCCGGGACGACAAGAGGGCGCCGGGAGGGAAGGAGATCTCCGCGAAGGAGTTCTTGGTGGTGGCCAAGGCCGAGAGCTGGCCCATAACCAAGACCGCGGCGAAGTCCGCCTCGTTCCTCTTCGACAAGAGGCACCTGAGCATCCGGGGTCCGAAGGCAATCGCCACCATGAGGATCCGCGCCGAGGTGGTGGGCGCCGCCTTCGACTACTTCAGGGAGAACGGTTTCCAGCTCATCAGCGCCCCGAGCTTCGTCCAGGCAGCGGTCGAGGGGGGGTCCACGCTATTCTCCGTCGACTACTTCGGCAAGCAGGTCAGCCTGAGCCAGAGCGCCCAGTTCTACGAAGAGGCGGCGCTCCCGGCGCTCCAGAAGGTCTGGATCTTCCAGCCCGCGTTCCGTGCCGAGAAGTCGAAGACGTCCAAGCATCTGACAGAGTTCTGGATGATAGAGGCCGAGCAGGCCTTCGCAGACCAGCCCGAGAACATGAAGCTCCAGGAGGGGCTGCTTTCCAAGATGGTCGAGCGCGTCCTTGCCAACAGGCAGCCTGAGCTGAAGACGCTAGGCCGCACCCTGAAACAGCCCCCGCTCCCCTTCCCCCGGATCAGCTACGACGAGGCGCGCTCGGTCGCGGAGAAGAAGGGGTACCCCTTCGAGTGGGGGGACGACCTCCCGACGGAGGCGGAGAGGGCCATCAGCCTGACCCAGGACTCCCCGTTCTTCGTCACCGACTACCCCCTCAGCGCCCGGTCGTTCTACCACATGACCTACGAGGACAGGCCCAGGGTGACGAAGTCCGCCGACCTAATAGCCCCAGAGGGAGTCGGGGAGCTGGCTACAGGCGGCCAGAGGATACATGACTACCAGGAGCTGATGCAGAGGATCGAGTCCCAGGATCTCCCCACCGAGTCCTTCGCCTGGTACCTCGAGCTCAGGAAGTACGGCATGCCTCCTCACTCCGGGTTCGGCATCGGCGTCGAAAGGTCGACAAGGTGGATCGCGGGGCTGAAGCACATCCGGTCCGCCAGCTTGTTCCCAAGAACACTTTCGCGCATCTCTCCCTAGCGCAGACTTATCTACCCGAAGACGTTCGAGAGCCCGTTGCCTGAAACTGAAGCCAACGAAGATCTGGAGCTTGACACCCTTCCCGGCGTGGGTCCGGCCACGAAGCAGAAGCTGAAGGACGCCGGCATCGAAACGATCCTCGACCTCGCCACATCGGGGCCGATGGACATAGCCGAAGCCGTCGACATCGACGTTTCAAAGGCGGTCGAGCTGAACAACAAGGCGAGGAAGAAGCTGGTCGAGCTGAAACGCCTCGAGCCAGACTTCATCAACGCGGCCGACCTCCTGGCGAAGAGGAAGGCCATCGACAGGATCTCAACCGGGTCAAAGAACCTGGACGACCTCCTGGGCGGAGGGATCGAGACCTGGGCCATGACGGAGTTCTACGGCGAGTTCGGGTCCGGAAAGAGCCAGGTCTGCCACACGCTGAGCGTCATGGTGCAGGCGCCCAAGGGGGAGGGAGGCCTCGACGCAGGCTGCATTTACGTCGACACCGAAGGCACCTTCAGGCCAGAGAGGATAGCCGAGATTGCGGAGGCGAGGGACATGGACCCGGAGAAGATCCTATCCAGAATCACCGTGGCCAGGGCGTACAACAGCGCCCACCAGGAGCTGATCGTCAAAGACCTGGGGAGGATAATCGAGCCCAACAAGGTGAAGCTGGTGGTACTAGACAGCGCCGTCGCCCACTACAGGGCGGAGTTCCTCGGGAGGGGGACGCTGTCCGAGCGCCAACAGCGGCTGAACCGGTTCATGCACCAGCTCCTCAGGACCGCGGAGATCTACAACATCGCCGTGGTGGTCACGAACCAAGTGCAGGCTGCACCCGACTCCTTCTTTGGCGACCCGACCAGGCCGACCGGCGGCCACGTCGTCGCCCACACGAGCACCTACAGGATCTACCTGCGCAAGGCGGCCAAGAACCGCATCGCCAGGATGGTCGACAGCCCGTACCACCCTGAGCGGGACGCGGTCTTCTTCCTTGATGACAAGGGGGTAGACGACCCCTCGGAAGAGACTACCAGAAAGAAGTAGAATCCAACCACTTTTATATGCTGAATCGAGCGCCTTCCTGCGTCTCGTTTGAAGCGTTCTCAGATGCTGGCAGTGTCCGTCCTTGCCCTCCTGCTTGTGTCAGCGGTCCCTCTGAGGGCGGCCTACGCCCAGGCTGGATACACCGAGAAGCTCAACGTATACGTCGCGGGGTCTGATGCCCTCTGGTACTTCACCTTCGGTGGGGTCAACGGGTCCGCGCACCTGAACGCCCTGGAGTCCACGCCTGGCCTGAGCTGGTACAACGTCACGGCCATCTCGACCTCCGGGTGGCAGTCGGACTTTCAGGTCTTCGGCCCGAGGGGGTACGGACTCCTCCCGGTGCCCTACATCACCCCCCAGGGGATATTCCTGACCGTCGGCTCGGACTCCTATGCCGACGCCTCGGCTGCGGCGGCAGCCCTCGACTCGTACCTGCTGACCAGCTTCAGCTCCTACTCCAACGGGACGGGGACCTTCATCTTCTTCAGCCCCGTGTCCTTCTCGAGCCTCGTCCCCGCGACCCTGCTCAAGAACTTCCTCCCCACGACCGAGCACGGGTTCGCGGCTGCCATCTCGTCCTCGAGCTTCACCAGCACCCCGTCCCCCTTCGTCGTCCTCGAGGGGGTGAAGGGTTCGGCAGGGTTCGACCACAGCCTGATGGTCGGCTCCATCGCCTACTCGGCGCTGAGCTCGGGCGGAGTTCCGACAGTGCTCGGCTACTTCGGGCAGAGCGTCAGCTCGCTGAGGGCGTCGAACGCCAGCACTTCGTCCGTGGTCCAGATCACCACCCTGGACGGGATAATGCAGTCGCACGACTCTGCCACCGTGACCAGTCGCACGTCTCCCTTCTCGGGCTCGTACACCCTTGACGTCGCCGCAGGCCACAAGGTGTCCGGGTTCAACGCGACCGTGGTCGAGCAGCCTGGCGTCCTCCTGGCGACCAGGGCGGTCGACGTCGGGGTCCTTAGGACGGGCGGGAACCTCTCGGTCACCCTGGCCTTCACGAACCTTTCTCCCAGTTACCTCATCTCCAATGTGACTTACTCCGACAACTGGTGGAGCGGGGCCGCGGGCTTCAGCTTCCTCAGCGGGGTGGACAACGTCTCCTCGACGGCGCTGGCCTCGGGCCAGGGCACCACGCCGGTCTACAGGGTCCACTACTCCGGTACGGCCACGGGGTCCTTCACCATCCCAGCCTCGGTGGTGCGGTACGCCTACGTCGCCGGCGGGAAGAGCTTCAACGGTTCAACCATCCTCAACCCGATCAGGCTCTCACTGAACCAGGATGACGCCGTCGTCTACGCCTCCGTCAGGCCGGTGGGGAGCCTGAACCAGCCGGCCGGCGCCGCACAGAATCTGAACATCACCGTCGTCAACGTAGGGACCCTCCCGGCGTCGTCGATCTCGGTCGCAGGGAAGACCATCGCCGGACTGTCGGCCAAGACAGGGGGCTCCCCAGGGGGCGCCGCTACGGTCACCGTCCCCGTCTCAGCAGCCGGCCTTACCGGCGTGAACGTGACGAAGTCCTTCGACGTCACCTACCAGAACCCCAGCGGGGCGAGCCTGCAGGCGACCACCAACCTGGCGTCTGTGATCTTCACTCACGTTGGCATGGTCACCGCGTTCCCGGCCCTCACCGTGGGCGCGACCATCAAGCCGCTCCCGGCAGGCGTGACCAACCTGACCCTGTCGTTCACATCTTCTGACTTTGGGCTCATGAACATGACCTCGTTCGAAGCGTCCGGAGCGCTCCCCGCCGGCCTCGGCTGCGGCAGGATATTCGGGACCGGGCTCACCTGCGCGGGGGGCCGGGTCATGCTCTCGTATCCGCTGGTGAACAAGTCGTCTTCCATGCGGAGCTCCATGACATTCAACGTCACGTCCCTCGCCAACTACATCGTGGGCCCCTTCACCTTCAGCGCCACGAC
The DNA here is from genome assembly GCA_028866945.1 of Nitrososphaerota archaeon. Taxonomy (GTDB): domain Archaea; phylum Thermoproteota; class Nitrososphaeria; order Nitrososphaerales; family Gagatemarchaeaceae; genus UBA183. The sequence goes on along the minus strand of JAGWHE010000007.1, from coordinate 9,263 downwards.
CGCCGGCCAGAACGTCACCGGGGCGTCGAACCTGGTGGCCGCGCCGCTGGGGCTCCGGCTCACCAAGGCGTACACCCCCGCCCAGCTCTTCGGAGGCATGGGCTCGACCGTGGCCGCCATGGCCTACAACGCCGGGCCGCTGGCCTTCTACAACGCGACCGTCACCGCCTCCGTCGACTCCTTCGACTCACTGACCGCCTCCGTCCCGCTCACGAAGACTGGGCTGACCATCGGCCCGGGCGCCAACGCGACCATCAGCTACCCCGTGTCCATGTCGCAGACCTACGGCAACTTCTCCGGCACAGCCGTAAGCGCGAGCTACTACTTCGGGGGGACGCAGTTCAGCACCCAGGGGGCAAAGCCCTCCGTGCTTCTCTTCAGGCCCCTGACGGTCTCCGTCGTCTCGAGCCCGGCCACCCCTGAGGAGGGGAAGAGCTTCACGATCGCCTTCGAGATCAACAACCCGTCGGGGGTGGCCGTGAGCAACGTCCTCTTCACGCTCCCCATACCCGGAGGAGTCACACTGAGCGGCCTCCAGAACGCCCAGTTCTCCTCAGGCACGCTGACCGTGACCGCAGCGTCCCTCGGACCAGACTCGAACGCCACGGCGTCAGCCACCGCAGTCGCGAGCTCCGGAGTTACCATCCCGTTCTCCGGCTCGAAGCTCACCTTCTCCTACACGGGCGTGACGGTGAACGGGGTCGTGCCGAAGGCTTCAGGGATCGCGATCAACGAGAACGTGACGCTGCGCTACGTGATCCCCATAGCCGTGGTCCTGCTGGTGATGCTCGGGGTGGCGTTCTATCTGAGAAGGATGGCCTCTAGCGGTCCCGCTTCCCGGTAGAGAACTCCTCGAAGGCCGTCTTGGCGGCGGGGTAGGGCATCTGGGTCGGAGGGTGCTTGAAGCAGAAAGCCGAAAGGCTCTCCAGCTGCCCTGAAACGTCCCTGTCCATGGCCACCTTGGTCCCCCTGATGGCATCGACCATGACCCCGCCGCTGTCGTAGGCGTCCACGACGTGGAGCTTCACGTCGATCTTCACCGTGCTCCCGCCGAAGTACCTCCCCTTGAGCCAGATGTAGCAGACCTTGTCGTTGTCGAGGAACGGGACGTAGTCGCTGGGCCCTATCCGCGTGGGCACTTCGTACGGCGACATCGCCCTCACGGCGCTCGTCTTGCTTTCGCGCTTGTCCTTCAGCCTGCTCTCCTCGAGCATGTTGAGGAAGTCGGTGTCCCCGCCGATGTTGAGCTGATACGTCTCGTCGACCTTTACCCCCCTGTCGACGGCCATCTTCACGAGGGTCTTGTGGAGGACCGTCGCTCCGACCTGGCTCATGACGTCGTCCCCGGCGACCGGTAGCCCGGCATCCTCGAACCTCTTGGACCATCCCCTGTCCGAGGCGATGAACACTGGGATCGCGTTGACGAAGCCGACCCCGGCCTTCAGGGCCGACTCGGCGTAGGCCGTCGTGGCCACGGTGCTCCCCACGGGCAGGTAGTTGACCAGTATGTCCGCCCCGGTGTCCTTGAGCTCTTGGACCACGTCCTGGTCCGGCTGGCCCGACACAGGGACTACCTCCTTCAGGTATTTGCCGATCCCGTCATGGAGGGGCCCCTTCTTCACCTTCACGCCCATGTCCGGGACCTCGGTTATCTTGACGGTGTTGTTCGGGTGCTGGAAGATCGCTTGCGACAGGTCCTTGCCGACCTTCTTCGAGTTGACGTCGAAGGCGGCCACGATCTGGACGTCCTTCGGGGTGTACCCTCCGACGTCCCAGTAGGTCAGCCCTTCGTCCGGCCCCCTCTTCGAATAGTAGTGTAGCCCCTGTATGAGCGCCGACGCGCAGTTCCCCACCCCGGCGATCGCCACCCTTACCTTCTTGGCCAAGCTCTACTTCCTCTGGTCAGCGGGTATTTGAGCCACTATTTTACCGTTGTAAAACATCAGGCGACGTCCTTAAGGAGCCTCTCGATGAAGCGCCTCGCTTCCCCCAGCTCTTCCTTTCCCTCCTCCGTGATGCGGTAGTACTTCCTCCTGTCCTTCACCTCGCCCCTTACCAGCTTCGCCTTCTCAAGGTCGTAGAGCACCCGATAGGCCGTCACGTTGCCGCTCCAGAACCCGAACCTGTCGTTGATCAGGCGCCTGAGCTCGAACCCGTACCTCTCCTCCTGGGTGAGGAGGACGAGGATGTAGAACCACAGGTTCTCCCTCTGGATCTTGTCCCTGAGCCTGTCTACGAAACGCAGTCTGCGAGCACCCGCCCCTTCGAGGTCATGAGCCGGCCGAGTCGCGGAAGCCCCAGCCGTTTTAACGATTCGTCGGCGGCGCCGAGTCAACGATAATAAACGGTTCCAGAAATCGTCAGATGATGGAAGAGCACTCGGCGGGCGCGGTCGTCTACAGGGAGACCCCCGGGGGGAGGATGTACCTCCTCCTGCAGAACGCGGGCCGCTGGGACTTCCCCAAGGGTGGCGTCGAGGAAGGGGAGAGCGAGATGGACACCGTCGTCAGGGAGGTCCAAGAGGAGACGGGGCTGAAGGACCTGAAGTTCCTCCCCGGGTTCAGGAAGGTGATAGAATACTTCTACAGGAGGAGCGGAAAGAACGTGCACAAGCAGGTGGTCTACCTCCTTGCCTCCACATCGAACCACACCGTGAAGATATCCTTCGAGCACCAGGGGTACGGCTGGTTTTCATTCCGCGAGGCTGTCAAGAAGGCCTCCTACGAGAACTCGAAGGTCACCATGACCGAGGCCGAGCGCTTTGTCGCAGGCGCCGACTAGAACTCTACCAGCGGGTGCGGCCCCGTGAGCTTGACCACCTTGATGTAGTGGTACCCGGGTTCGTCGGTCCTCTTCACGTAGGTGGTCTCGGTTATCCTGTCGTAGTTGTATCTGAGGAACCCAGATGGCTCGTCCTTGACGCGGCAGTAGAAGAATATCGACGCCTCCTCGTAGTCGTCGATCCTCGCAAAGGTGCCCAGGATCCACTTTCCCCCTTCCTCGTAGGCGAACAGGGGGAGCGGGGGCTCCTCGAAGAGGGTCTTGTACGCCCCGACCTTCACGAGGCTTGGGAGGTTCTCGACCTCCACGGAGATGAACTTGTCGTTGAACCCGTTCTTCTCCTCCAGGGGCTTTGGCATCTTCTGCACCCTGATCACAGGCGCGTAGAGGTACGAGGCATTGCTCGCGGAGCTGACGAACTGGACCTCCTCGCCCTCGCCCGTTATCCTGTAGGCGAGGAACTCGTCGACCGTGCCGTTGTCGAAGTAATAGAAGATCGGCGTCCCCATGAACAGGTCCGCCTGGGCTGCTATCCTCGTCGCCTTCCCCTCCTTGAACGCGAACAGCGGGAAGGGGGCCCGTTCCAGTGCGCAGGAGAGCCTCCCGAGGTCGAGCAGGGAGTCGAGCCCGATATAGCAGGCGCCTCCGATGCGCTCTTCCTTCTTCGGCAACTTATCGCCGCCGCCTCCGTCTTGGTTATAAATAATCCAGACCCGAAATCGATTTCTTGCGCCGTACCATCAAAGGCTGATGCGGAAAAGTGAGCGAGTGGAGAAGCGAGACGGCGGCCGACCTTGCGGAGGCGAAGGAGCTGGTCGACTCCGCCCTGGGTTCCCTCTCCGGGGAGCCGACGAAGGATCAGCTCCGCGCTGTCTGGCTCGCCTACATCAAAGTCGAGAAGAGCATCGCCTTCATCAAGATAGACATGGAAGAGGAGAACCCCGGGCGCTTCATCAAGCTGAAGCCATATCAGGTCCCTGACGAGAGGCAGGCCCTCCAGTTCGCGCTGAAGAACCTGAAGAAGGGGTCAGAGGACTTCGCGGTGGGCGACTTCGGCCAGGCGCTAAAGGACCTGCGCGAATCGAGAAACTACCTCAGGGCCCTTCTAAGACAGAAGCGGCTCGCCCGCGCCCGCAGGGCTCGTGCTTCCTAGGACTCTTCCGCCGCTGCCTTCTTCTTCGTGGCCCTTGGCTTCTTTGCTGCCGCCTTCTTGGGCTTCGGCTTCTCTTCCGCCGCCTCCTCCGCCGCGGGCTCTTCGGCCTCGGCCTTCGGGGCCTCTGGCTCCGGCTTCGCCTCCTCCTTCTTGGCCGGCTCCTTCTTCTCCTTCTCTTCCTCCTCGCCTAACTCTATCTCCTGGACCGTCAGCTCCCTCCCCACGACGAACACCCTGTAGTTCTTCCTGACCCCGTTGACGTAGAGGAAGCGCTTGATGTACGTCTTGACGTGGCGGGGCTTTATCCCCTGCCGCAGGCTGGCGTCGTCTATCTCGATCGAGTCTCCGGAGAGCTCCGGCTTGGCGCCCACCCTTGGCTCCAGGAACGACACTAGCTCCTCCCCCTTCCCCTTGAGCGTGCCGAGGACTACCTTCAACTTGGGGTCCCCGTCCGGTCAATCGGTCATAAACATTACTTGCCGTAGCGCCGACGCCGCTTCTGGAAGGTCCTGACGGCCCTGAGGAGGTCGATGAACCGGAATGCGGGCCAGAATACGTCCACAAAGACGAGCTCAGAGTAGGCGCCCTGCCAGAGGAGGAACCCGCTCATCCTCTCCTCCCCCGACGTCCTGATGATCAGGTCTGGCTCCTGGTTCGGGAGGAAGGCGGTGTAGAGCCTGGCTGACACCGTGTCCTCGGTGATGGAGTCTGGGCTGAGCTTGCCGCTCCTGACGTCCGAGGCCACCGACCTGACCACGTCCGTGATCTCAGCCCTGCCTCCGTAAGCGACGGCGATGTTCAGGTAGTGGTCCTGGTAACTCTCGGTCTTGGCTTCGATGGCGCGCAGAAGGTCGACGATGGAGCCGGGGAGGAGCTCGAGGTGCCCTATGGCCCTCACCCTCACTTTGTACTTCACGATCCGGGGATCGTTCAGGAGCCTGTTGAGCCTGGCTTCGATGAGCTCGAACAGCTCCGTGAGCTCCTCGGGGGTCCTGTCGAGGTTCTCGGTCGAGAGGACGTACAGCGTGACCGTCTTGATCTTGAGGTCGTGGCACCAGTCCAGCAGCTCCTCCGCCCTGTTCGCCCCCTCCTGGTGGCCGAGCCCCTCGACCACCCCCTGGACCTGAGCCCACCTCCGGTTCCCGTCGAGTATGATGCCTATGTGGCTCGGTATCTCTTCGCTTTCCACCTGGGCGCGCAGCCTCCCCTCATACAGCCGGTACACTCCCAGGTACCGTAGGGCGGACTCTAGCATGTGTTACTCGTTTTCGGCCACCGCCCTCATCCTGACCCGCGGATAAATGGCGCTGGTCAGGGCGAAGATGGCGGCGAGCCCGATGAGCACGTAGGAGACAAGGAGGAAGGTCGCCTCGGCCGTCCCGCTCACCAGGAACTGGGAGAAGGTGAGGACCGGGAAGTAAAGGATGCCGAGCATCACGAGCACGAAGCCGTCCCTGCGCCACCTTATGCTGTCCCTTGCCAGATGTGAGAGGAGCGCCCCGGTCGCATACACCGCGACCCCGCCCCAGACCAGGGTCAGGCTGCTCTCTATGAAATGCCCTGCGAGGATCCCCCCGTAGACCAGCAGCTGCGCCGGGTCGGCCGTGACGGCGTTCACGGCTGCGGTGTCTTCCATCATGGCGCCGTATCCGGTGAAGACCCCGGCCAGCACGACAAGTATGGCGGTGGCCATCGAGAAGAGCCTGATGTACCCGGTATAGCCCCTGTGCAGGAGCCCACTGACGGTCCTGTCCACGTTGAACCCGCGGACCAGGAACGCCCCCCCTAGCACGAGGAGCGTCATCAGCGCCGCCTCGAACGTCTTGCCCGCCAGGACGAAGACCCCCGCCAGGATGAATATCAGCCCAGGGACCCCGAGGGCGTACTTCGAGTAGTGGGGGTCGAACACCAGCATCCGCAGGTACCTCCCCAGGACCTCATACGTCTCTTCCACCGTCTGGCTGTGTTTCACCGTCACCCTCTCGACTGACACGATGGGCTTCAGGCTCTGGATGATTGGGACCACCTGCTCGTCCTCGCCGCCGTCCGAGACAAGCACCACCCCGGCGTAGGGCCCCGAGCCTAGTATCGACGCCACCTGCTTCCCCACCCTCTTGTCCGCCTCGAACCCCCTGTCCGAGTCCCCGCAGACCACCGCCACCTCGCAGGGGTTGCGCCTCTTCGTCAGCTCGTCGAACTTCTTCACCGCTGCGAAGATCGCGTTGGCGTCAGCCTCTTCCGGGTCGGCGAGGGCCAGCTTGGTCGCAGCGTCGAGGACGGCGTCCCTCCCGACCACCGGCGAGCTCACCCTGGCCTTGGTCCCCAGGTCGTCGTCCCTGTCGACGCAAAGCACAAGGTACTTCTCCCCCAACTCGGACATATCGCGCAGATTGAGAACCCTGTCCGTTTATACTTAAGCCTAGGATTCCGAACGCTAGCATAGGGGATACGCTTAAGGCGAGTCAGCCCGCCAAAGGAGCCCTTGCAGCGGGAGGCGGCGCGTCCCTGGTTAAAGGCCGACGTGGGCGAGAGGTATGGCCTGCCACGTCCGCAGGCGCGGCCCCTGTATTCGCTCCTCGTCGATTCCGCCAGGGCTAAACCTGGGAACCGATGCATCCACTACCTCGGCCGCGACTTCACATACTCCCAGGTCGACGAGCTCTCATCCCGGTTCGCCTCGGCGCTGGTCTCACTGGGGATGAAGAAGGGGGACAGGGTGGCGATCTTCCTCCCCAACATCCCTCAGCTCGTCTTCGCCTACTTCGGCATCCTGAAGGCCGGCGGGGTGGTCGTGATGTGCAACCCGGTGTACAAGGAGAGGGAGCTCGAGTACCAGCTGAAGGACTCGGGGGCCGAGATAGTCATCGCGAGCAGGACAGTGGCGAAGGGGATGGACCTCTACAAGAGCCTGGAAGGTTGCAGAGAGAGGCTTCCGCTCAGGCACGTGATATCCACCCACATAGGAGACTACCTCCCCGGCGTGAAGAAGAGGCTCGCCGGACTCGCAGGGGTCAAGGACGTGCACAGGGTCGGCACCCTCGACTTCGTAAAGCTCGTGAACTCCAGGTCTCCCATGAAGGAGTACGCCGACATCGACCCCGAGTCAGACCTCGCCCTCCTGCAGTACACAGGGGGGACGACCGGCGTCTCGAAGGGTGCCATGCTGACCCACTACAACCTGGTCTCCAACGCGGCCTACGCCCAGAGCCTCTTCCCGGTCACCGAAGGGGACATATCCCTCTGCGTCCTCCCGCTCTTCCACATCTACGGCCTGACGGTCACCATGAACGCCCCTCTGTCGGCCGGTGCCGCGATGGTCCTCCTGCCCAACTTCCACGTCGACGAGGTGATGAAGACCATCCAGAGCCAGAAGGTCACGATATTCTCAGGGGCGCCCGCCATGTACATAGCCATCAACAGCAGGCCGGACGCCAAGAAGTTCAACCTGAAGTCCGTGAGGGCGTGCCTCTCCGGAGGCTCCGCCCTGCCCCCTGCGGTCAGGAAGAAGTTCATCGAGCTCACCGGGGGGAACCTGGTCGAAGGGTATGGGCTGTCGGAGACGAGCCCCATCACCCACTGCAACCCCGTCACCGGGGGTGTGGTCAAGGACGGCTCCATCGGGCCGCCGTTCAGCGAGACCGACTCCATGATCGTCGACGTCGGCGACAGAAGCAGGGTCCTCGCCACCGGAGAGGTAGGAGAGCTGGCTGTGAAGGGGCCGCAGGTGATGAAGGGGTACTGGAACCAGAGAGAGGAGACGGACGCGGTCCTGAAGGACGGCTGGTTCCTGACCGGCGACATCGCGAAGATGGACCAGGACGGATACTTCTACATCGTCGACAGGAAGAAGGACATGATCAACGTCGGGGGGCTGAAGGTCTACCCCAGGGAGGTGGAGGACGTCCTGTTCGAACACCCGGACGTGAAGGAGGCTGGAGTGATTGGGATCCCCGACGAGTTCAGCGGCGAGGCGGTGAAGGCGTTCGTGGTGCTCAAGGACCCGGCGAAGAAGACATCCGAGCAGGACGTCATCGACTTCTGCCAGAAGAAGCTCGCGAAGTTCAAGGTGCCAAAGAAGGTGGAGTTCGTCCAGGAGCTCCCCAAGACCCTGATAGGAAAGGTGCTGCGAAGGAAGCTGCGAGAGCTCAGGCCCGGACGACCATAGAGACAGCGTTCCCCCCGCCCAGGCAGAGGGTCGCCAGTCCCGTCTTCTTCCCTGTCCTCTTCATCCCGTGCACCAGAGTGGTGAGCACCCTCGCCCCGCTGCACCCTATGGGGTGCCCGAGGGCGACCGCCCCTCCCCAGACGTTGAACTTCGAGTCGTCCACGCCCAGGGCGTTGCGGACCGCGATGGAGGCCGTCGAGTAAGCCTCGTTGTGCTCGAACAGGTCGATGTCCCCGACGTCCATCTTCACCTTCTTCAGCAGCGCCCTGGTCGTAGGTATCGGAGCCTCCATCACCCTCGCTGGCTCCAGGCCCCCGGTCCCGTACCCCGCTATCCTGGCCAAGGGCCGGACGCCGAGGCTGTCAGCGGCTTCCTGAGAGCAGACCACGACCGCAGACGCGCCGTCGCTGAGCTGCGATGAGTTGCCGGCGGTGAGCACCCCGCCCGGCTTGAAGACCGGTTTCAGCTTCGCCAGCTTCTCAACAGTTGTGTCTGGCCTGATGCACTCGTCCTTCGCGAACTCCGTGACCTCGCCCTCCCGCTTGATCTTCACCTTCACGATTTCCCGCTCAAAGTCCCCGGCCTCCGACGCCTTCGCCGCCTTCATGTGGCTCTGGTAGGAGAACTCGTCGGCCTCCTTCCTCCCTATGCCGTACTTCTTGGCGACGTGCTCCCCGGTCAGCCCCATGTGGTAGTTGTGGTAGGCGTCCCAGAGGCCGTCCGCTATCATGGCGTCCAGGAGCCTCGCGTCGCCGAACTTCGTCCCCCACCTCACCCCCTTCGCCAGGTAGGGCGCGTTGCTCATGCTCTCCATGCCGCCGGCGACGACCACCTGGTTGTCCCCGGCCCTGATGGACTGCGCCGCCAACATCACCGCCTTCAGGCCCGACCCGCAGACCTTGTTGACCGTGAACGACCCGGCCCCGAAGGGGACCCCCGCGTGCACCGCCGCCTGCCTCGCAGGGTTCTGGCCGAGGCCAGCAGAGACCACGTTCCCCATGATCACCTCGTCGACGACGTCCGGGGACGCCTTCGCCCTCTTCATCGCCTCCTCTATGACAAGGGCGCCGAGCTCCGTGGCTGCGACCCCGACGAGGCTTTTGCCGAACTTGCCGATGGGTGTCCTGCAGGCGGCGACTATTACTGGGTCTTGCATCGGCGTCC
>JAGWHE010000044.1 GCA_028866945.1 Nitrososphaerota archaeon | reverse complement strand
CTCTCATCTTCCCGTCGTCGAAGGTTACGTTGATGGCCCGGTAGGAGCTCCTCAGAAGCTCGTACTTCTTGCCGTCCGCCGTCACTATGATCCTCTCCACCACCAGTATCTGGGCGTCGAGCAGCTCGTGGACCCTCCTGTAGGCGGTGCTGAGGGGGATGTCGTTCTCCCTGCTCATCTCTTCTACCGACTTGGCCTTGGGGATGGCGGAGAGCAGGATCTTCCTGGAGTACTCATCGGCGAGCCCCTGCACCAGGGCTTGGACACGAGACGGTTCCGTTATCTCCAAACGCCCTGATTTGGGCTTCCAGTATATTTTAGCTTATGCGAGAAAGCGCGGAAAACATGTGGGAAGCAGGCCTTACTTCGCCCTGCTTCTTAGTATGTAGCCCAGGCCGCCCAAAAGGGCGCCGATGACTGCGAGCAGGACGAGGCCGCCGATGGGATCGGTCAACCCGCCCAGAATCTGTTCGTGGATCTGAAGGCTGGTGTATCCTCCGCCTCCCGACGAGACAGGGGACGCTGCCCAGCCGGCCAGGTAGCCTCCGTACATCATGAGGAGCATGGACCCGGCGACCCCGACGTTCATCAGGATCAGGTGAGCCCACGCAAGCGCGCTCGTGATGCCGCTGTAGACCTTGCCTTGGATGCCTTCGATGTAGAAGTAGAAGATCGCAGTCACCGCGACGGCCACGACGCCTACGACCAGGTAGCTGATGTATCCGGTGAACATCCAAGTTCCAGCGCCGTTGCCGGCGATGACCCTGGCCGGGGAGTAGTAGTCCGCGTTCCCGGTGAGATATTGGAGGGGGTCAAGGATGAGGACAGTCACCACTGCTGCGATCAGTCCCTGGATGACCGCGGCCCAGATGAACCGTCCCGCCCACTTGCCTTGCATTGCTCGCATGCCGCTGACGTTTTCCATGGACCGTGCGCACGGTCAGGGGCATTTAAGGCGCCTTCACGATTTCCTGTTTTGATAATCAGAATTGGGGCGGTCCCGGCGCCGTTCCCCTCTTCATCGCCTTGCCGGCGCCCCCCCATCCCCCCAACGGCTTAGGTCAGACCAATTTCAAAGCGGTTAGGGGTGTCTCGTCCCCTCCGCCAATGCTGCCGTCCCCCCCGTTCTCATCGGTGGGAAATGAGCGACCGAATTAAATAGCAAGGGTACCAAAACAACACGATAGGCGATGGCAACCAACGGCCGGTTCAGGAACATCGTCGTGGCCTTCGACGGCTCGAGGGACTCGGAGAAGGCGGTGCAGGTAGCCTGCTCCATCTCCGCAAAATACGGCTCGAGGGTGACAATAGTGCACGTGTATCGCTCCCCGTCGACGGTGTTCGCGCCTGGTCCGGGGATGCCCGTCCCGGACTTCGGGGACCTGGAGCAGGCAGCGGAGGAGACTGCCAAGGGGATTCTCACGAGGGGCCTCGACTTGGCGTTAAAGTCGGGGGTCAAGGCCAGGGGAGAGCTGATGGAGAGTTCATCTGCCGTGGAGGCGGTCGTGACCTTCTCGTCCCAGGACAAGGCCGACCTTATCGTCGTCGGGACCCGGGGGATGACCGGATTCAAGAAGCTGGTGCTGGGGAGCGTCTCCACTGGGGTCGTCAGCCATGCCACGTGCCCGGTGTTGGTGGTGAGGTAGATGATCTACGTAAAGGACATCATGACCCCATCCGTCAAGACCATCATGGCCAAGGCGACGGTCACAGAGGCGGCCAGGCTCATGGTCAGGTGGAAGATCGGCTCGCTGGTCATAACCGACGGAAAGACACCGATTGGCATCATCACCGAAGGGGACATCTCCAGGTGCGTCGCCAGGGGGACGAACCTCGGTTCGAAGCTGTCGACCTTCACCAAGAAGAAGCTGTTCACCGTCCCCTTGGACGAACGGGTGGAGGTGGCCGCCAAGCTGATGTCGGACAACGGCATCAAGAAGCTGCCGGTGATGGACGACGGCAAGCTCGTCGGGATAATCACCCAGACCGACATCGTCTCGTCCAGCTTCTCCCTGATCACGTCTCTCAAGGAGATGGTGCAGGCGAGATACCGGCCTCCGGACTTCGAGATGTGAGACCGCCGGGCGAAACTTCGCTGTCCCGGGGCTGACTTTAAGCGCCTCCCCGAAGGGGCACCAATCGTGAGCCTCCCAGCGTATACCATCGTGATCGACTATGTCAGCGAAGGCGAGATCGCCAACCTGATCAGGGGGTACGTCGAGCTGGGGGGAAAGAAGGTGCGTTTCACAGGCGTGGCCTACGGGAGGTTCGGCGGCCAGAACTTTGCGCCGCAGTTTACCCCGGCCGCCAGGGAGAAGCTCGGGGGGCTCACCGGGGACTTCCCCAAGTTCGAGGAGGACCTTCAGCTGAGGCTTGTCAGGGGCGACTTCGAGGCCAGGCCCGGCAAGGACGAGCACCACCACCATCACCACATGGGGGAAGCGGAGGGGCAGAAGCGTTGAACCTCCTGGTCGGCACCACCGGGTTCGTCGGAGGGCACCTCGTCGAATATCTTTTCCAGCAGGGCGAGATCTCGAAGGGGGTCTTCCGCAAGGGGTCGCACCTAAAGATCATGGACACCAACGGCGTCCAGGGGATGGAGGCGGATTTGTCTGACCACCATTCGCTCCACGAAGCGATGGAGGGAGCCGACATAGTCTACAGCCTCGCCTCTCCCATGCCCGACTCCGACACCGGGTTCATGGGCCCCAACACCGAAGGGGTCCTCAACCTCCTCGAAGTGGCGTCAGAGGCGAAGGCGAAGGTGTTCGTCCACCTGAGCACCATCGACGTCTTCGGGTTCGGGACCGGGGTCGCCACTGACGCTTCCCCCCTACGCCCAGCCAACGAATACCAGAGGGCCAAAGCCGAGGCCGAGCGGCTCCTGCTGGAGTTCTCGAAGAGGAACGAAGCTCCCCGGGTGACGATCGTCCGGGCGGCGAGGGCGGTAGGTTCGCGAGACGAGTCGCTGGCGCTGCCGCTGCTGAAGATGATAGAAGCGGGCCGGGTCATCCTCCCCCCCGGGCGGAAGATGTCGTTCATCCATCCCAGGGACATCGCCCAGGCGATGTACAAAGCGGCGCTGGGGTCGTCCAAGACGGGCGGCGTGTTCATGGTGAAGTCCTTCGACTCGACGTCCGAAGAACTGGCCAGGGCGCTGATGGCTGCCGTCGGGAAGGAGGCGGAAGTGAAGAGGCAGGGCATGTTCTCGGGGTCCCAGCTCCCGAAATACGCGGGCGAGCAACTCCGGGCGTCCCTCAGCATCGGCGAACAGCCGAGTTGGAAGGAGCTCGGCTACGCCCCCGCTTACGACCTGAAGGCCGCATGTGAGGAGATCGCAGGCTGGTACAGAAAGGAACCTTGGGTAACAGAAGGCGCCTAGACATCCCCGCCATCCTCAGGGAGACCCGGAGGATGGTCTACGGGTCCAAAGACAAGAGGGCCACTGCCCTCGCCCAGCTGCAGGACGCGGAGGGCGGCGACCCGTTCAAGATACTCATCGGGACCATACTCTCCCACAGGACGCGGGATGAAAACACGACCAGGGCCACTGAAAACCTGTTTTCAAGGTACAAGACCCCCTATGAGATAGCCAACGCCGACCCGGACGACGTCCGCAAACTCATCCGTCCTTCTGGGTACTACAACATGAAGACGCGGAACATCATCAGGGCTTCAAGGCAGGTGGTCGAAGAGTTCGGGGGGCAGGTCCCCGACAACGAAGAGGACCTGCTGAAGATACACTCGGTCGGGCGAAAGACCGCCAACTGCGTCCTCGTCTATGCCTTCAACAAGCCCGCCATCCCGGTCGACACTCACGTGCACAGGATATCGAACAGGCTTGGCCTCGTCGACACCAAGAAGCCGGAGGACACCGAGGCCGAGCTCGTGCGCACCGTCCCGAGGCGCTACTGGCTCGAGTTGAACGACCTCTTCGTCAGGTTCGGCCAGACCACCTGCAAGCCGATAGGCCCAAAGTGCGACGGGTGCACGTTGAAGGGGGGCTGCAGGTACTACCAGACGGTCGTCCTGCCGAAACGCAAAGCTTCATAGCCCCAGCCCAGGGGTCAGCCCCGTGCCCTCACTCGAAGAGGCGAAGAAGAAAGTCGAGGAGCTCGTCGTCGCGAAGGGCTTTGGGAACACCCCTGATGAGATTGCGAACAAGCTGCTCTTCGCTTTCATCGAGCTGGGCGAAGCCGGGGACTCATGGAAGAAGGGGCGGCCAACTGAGGAGACCATCGAGGAGCTGATCGATGTGATCTTCTATGTCCTGGACGCCTCGAGGCTGATCTCTCCGCACGCGAACCTCGACGACGTGTTCGAGAAGAAGTGGGCGAAGAACATGAACCGGCCACACAGATACGGCGAAGGATTCAGAGGAAACCCGGCGACCTAGCCGACCTTCAGCCAGGTCACCCGCTTGTCCTGGTGGCAGACGTACCCTTCGTAGCTCAGCCCCTTCGCATCGATAAACGGCTCTGTCTTCTTCATGGGCCCGCCGCAGTCGGTGCACCGCTGATCCGAAACCACCTGCCCCACTTCATCCCAGTTCACCATGAAGTAGGTGAGCCACATCGGAGAGACCTCGGTCTTCATGACTGTTGCGAGTTCCCGGCGGAGGCGCTAGAAAAGCATCTCCTTCAAAGAGGATTAAAGCCCCCAAACGGACCCCTGGTCCAACTTGGAGCGCCTCTTCCAGGCGTCGGTCGACGAAGTGAGCAGGCTCCTCGGCCTGGAGCGGGCGGAGTTGGCCCTGCTCGAAGATGCCGACGCGGCGGCCGACGATCTCCTCGTCTCGGAGTACGAGAAGTACGTCGAGCGGAAGTATAACCCCGAGGTCCCCGGCGTGCTGCGTCGCCGCGGCCTGATGGGCGTCCCCATCCGAGAGAAGTACGGCGGCAGGGGGGCGCGCCAGCTTGTAGAGTCTCTCTTCCTGGAGCGGATGGGGCAGACGGGGATGGGGGTGATCACCTTCGCCGACGTCCACCTGTGCCTGGGCAGCCTCGCCGTCCAAGACTGGGGGACCGAGGAGCAGAGAGAACGCTATCTCCCCCGCGCTGCGAAGGGGGACGTGATCTTCGCCTACGGCCTCACGGAGCCGGAGGCCGGGTCGGACCCAGCTTCAATGAAGACGAGCTACGTCAAGGACGAGGGGGGCTACAGGCTCACCGGCTCGAAGTATCTCATCTCGAACGGGTCCATCGCGACTGACATGATAGCGTTCGCCCGGCCCGCCGACGGGAAGGGGGTGACCGCCTTCCTGGTGGACACGAAGAAGAAGGGGTTCGCCGTCGACATGAGGCTGGAGGAGAAGATAGGGCTCTTTACATCGGACACTTCCATGATCTCCCTCGACGATGTCCACGTCGACAGGGAGGACGTGCTCGGCGAGGAAGGCAAGGGGCTGTCGGTCGCCTATTCAGCTCTCCTCAACGGAAGGATTGGGATTGGCTCCGGGTGCCTCGGGGTCATGGAGGACTGCCTGAACCAGGTGAAGGAGCGGACCACGTCCAGGGTCCAGCACGGCAAGGAGATAGCCAGGCACCAGCTCATCCAGAAGCACGTCGCCTTCATCGAGTCGAGCCTGGAGGCGTGCAGGTGGCTCGACTACCGTGCGGCAGTCAAGAAGGACGAATACGAGAAGGACCCCAAGGACCTCGCCCTCAGATCCGACGCCGACAGGCTGTCCGCCGTCGCGAAGTACATGTCCTCGCGCCATGCCTTCGAGTCGGCCGACAGGGCAGTCCAGTGCTTCGGCGGGTTCGGCTATTCGATAATGTCCCCGGTGGCGAAGCACTTCCTCGACTCCCGGGTCGCGAGAATCTACGAAGGGACCGACGAGATAATGGAGCTCAAGATCGCCTCCTCGGTCCTCGGCAGGGAGTTCGAGGCATACAGGTAGGATTTTATCCGCGCGGAGCCAGCAAAGCGACATGCAGCTACACCTCGAAGGTTCCAACGCCATGGACGCGCCGCGCGAGAAGGTATACGCCCTGCTCACCGACCCCAGCTTCGTGGCCAGGACCCTGCCAGACGCCGAGGACGTCAGAGTTCTCGATGCCTCCAGCCTCGAAGGACGGATCAAGCTCAGAATAGCGGTGGTCTCGAGCACACTCAAAGTGAAGCTGACCATAGCGAAGACAGCCCCGCCCAGCAGGGCGACCCTCGTGGCCGAGGGGGCCGGGAGCGGGAGCAGCATGAAGATCGCAAGCGTCTTCGAGCTCTCTGAAGGGACCTCCACCACCATGCACTGGTCCGCGGACGCCGAGATCACCGGGGTGATGGCGGGCATCGGCTCGACACTGCTCAAGGGGTTCGCCACGAAGAAGGTCGCCGAGATCTTCACAGGCATCACCAGCGCAGTGGAAGCCGCCGTCTGAGGCCGGACATTGAGCGACCTGGTCGAAGCGACTTCGCAGAGGGCACTGGATGTCCTAAAGAGGAACGTGACCCCGCGGGGCCTCAAGGCTTCGCACGCCTACTACAACCAGGTGTGGGCGAGGGACGCCTTCATCTCCTTCCTCGGCGCCAATCCTGCCGGCGACCCGACTCTCATCAAGTCGGCGAAGACGACCATCGATACCTTCGCCAAGACCCGCGCCCCGCTTGGCCAGATCGCCAACTTCTACGACATCGGGGCAGACCGGCCCGAGTTCGGCTTCTCCGGGTCCACCGACTCGTCCTGCTGGTACATCATCGGGCTCGCGAGCCTCTACCACGCCACCGAAGACAGAGACCTGCTGGGGCCCCCGCTCGATGCGGCCATGGACGCCTACAGGTTCGTGAGATACCAGGACGCGAACAACTCCTGGCTCGTGGATTCGCCCCAGGGTGCCGACTGGATGGACGCCGCCATCCAGCGCACCGGCAAGACCCTCTACAACAACGCCCTGTTCCTGACGGCGACGAAGTGCCTTGGGCCGCTCCTATCCGCGGCGGGCAGACCCCCTCCACCCCCGGGGCTTCTGGACTACGCCGCCTTCAGGGAGAGGGTCTCCGACGTCTTTTTGCCGGACGAAGAGAGCGCGGAGAGGATACTGAAGTACTGGCCGAGGCTCGCGGCCCTTCATCAGAAGCCGGGTGCCTTCGATCTCTCGCAGAAGTATTACCTCCACTACATTTCATTCGCCCGGGTCGACTCTGCCTTCGACGTGCTCTCCAACCTCCTGTGCTGCCTGTGGGGCGTTGCCTCCGAGGAGACCTCCGGCTCGATATTGAAGACCCTGCGCGAGAGGAACCTGGCCTTCCCCTACCCTGTGAGGGTGCTGGACCCTCCGTACAGCAAGGGCGACCTGGGCTATGACGACCGCTTCGACCAGAGCCTCCCCGAGCAGCACCGCAGCGGGCCGTTCGAGTATCACAACGGCGCCGTCTGGCCCTTCGTCGGAGGGTTCTACGTGTGCGCTCTGGCGCCGGCCCACAACGACGACGCCGGAAGGGTGCTCGAGCTCCTCGCCAGGGCCAACGGCGTCCTGAGGGCGGGCGAGACCGTGGGATTCAACGAGTGGCTCGACGGCAGGAAGGGGGAGGCAAAGGGCCAGTACGGCCAGTCTTGGAACGCCGGGATGTACCTGGCGGCGCATGCCGCTTCGAAGGGCGAAGACCCCTTCGCATTCCTCCGCTGAACTGAAACAGCGCTGTTTCGCAGGTCGGCGCAAAACCACGTTAAATACGGATGGAAGGGCGAGCCGACCAGATGCGAGCTTGACCAGGCTCTTCTTCACCACCGACGTCCACGGGTCGGACCGGTGCTTCAGGAAGTTCCTGAACGCCGCCAAAGTGTACAAGGCCGACGCACTCGTCCTCGGCGGCGACATAACGGGCAAGGTCCTCGTCCCGATAGTCGAGCGGCCCGACGGCAAGTACGAGGCGACGGTATTCGGCGAGAAGAAGCGGCTGGAAAAAGAGAAGGTCCAGGAAGTCAGGAAGGCTCTGCAGGACGCGGGCCAGTACTCGTTCATCACCACCCCGGCAGAGCTGGCCGAGCTGCAGGCGGACGCCGCGAAGCGAGACAGGCTCTTCGACGGAGCCATGGCCGCCGTCCTCGGGTCCTGGGTCGAGCTCTCTCAGGAGCGGCTCAGGGGCACCACTGTGAAGTGCTACATCTCCCCGGGAAACGACGACAGGCTGGAGCTCGACTCGACCCTGGTCGACTCGGGGCAGTTCGTGAACCCCGAGAACAGGGTAGTGGAGCTGGACGGAGGCTACGAGATGGTCACACTGGGCTACGCGAACCCGACCCCATGGAAGAGCCCCAGGGAGGTGAGCGAGGACAAGCTGGGGGAGATGATCGAATCGCTGGCGGCCCAGGTGAAACGCCCGGAGAATGCCGTCTACAACCTCCACGTCCCGCCCATCGACACAGAACTGGACAGGGCACCCGCTGTGAGCCACGACTTCAACTACGTGAAGGAGGGGCTTGGGATCAAGTTCATCCACGCGGGGGGTTCGGCTGTC
>JAGWHE010000043.1 GCA_028866945.1 Nitrososphaerota archaeon | reverse complement strand
AGCTAGGGGACAGCTATGGCAAGAAGCGGATGTTCCTCGTCGCCCTGGTCTTCTACACGGCTGGGGTGGGAGCGGCTGGGTTCGCACCGTCAATCTACTTCCTCATTGCAGCGCGGGCGGTCCAGGGCGTGGGCTTCGCCATCGTCCCCCTCGCGCTCGCCATCATCGCGGAGACGTTTCCCAAGGAGAGGATAGCCACCGCCCAGGGGGTGGTCAGCGCCACCTTCGCCATCGGCGCCGCCGCCGGGCTGATACTCGGCGCGTACATCGTCCAGGACCTGGGGTGGCAGTGGGCGTTCCACTCGGCGTTCATCTTGAGCATCGTGCTCTTCGTGGTGATCTGGCGCTTCCTCCCACAGGGGCACACCGGGACCGGGCGCAAGGTCGACTACGAGACCGTGGTCCTGTTGATGGCTGGGGTCTCGCTAGTGCTGTTCTACCTCAGCGAGGGGCCCTACGAGGGGTGGTTCTCCCTCTACGGCCTCGGTGCGCTCGCGGCGGGGCTCGCGCTCACCGTGGGGTTCTTCGTGGCCGAGGCACGCAAGTCCAACCCTCTGATCCAGTTGAGTCTCCTCAGGATCAGGAACGTGCTCGTCGCCAACGGGATCGGGGTCATCTCGGGCATCGGGATGTTCATGTTGTTCTACGCTGTGGTATACCTCGCCGAGGACCCGAAGCCTCTGGGTTTCGGCCTCGACCCGATCGCCGCCGGGCTCACGCTTGGCCCCGCCGCCATCGCGATGTTGGTCGCGGGCCCCGGCATCGGCAGGATCGTCACCCACTATGGCCCCAAGCCGGCCATGGTCATGGGGGGCGCGATTTCGATCGCCGGCTTCAGCCTGTTCATCTTCAACAGGGCGACCACCACCGACCTTGCCCTGGCGACGGCGGTGTCGATGATCGGCGCGGTTTCGCTCATCATACCCATCGTTAACATGATCAGCGTATCACTCCCGCGTGATACGGTCGCCACCGGGCTCGGCCTGAACACCATGCTCAGGAACATCGGGGGCGCCATCGGGCCGGTCGTCGGGACGACGATCATGAGCACGTACACGACCATAATCAACATCCCCCACCAGACCCCCGGAGGAGTAATCCTCGTGCCTGTGGCCTTCCCCAACGCCACGGCCTTCGACTACGTCTTCTACCTGTCCATGGGCGTGATGTTCCTGGCAATCGTGCTGTCGCTGGCGACGAAGAACTACGTCTTCAAGAAGCAGAGCACGGCCTCCGGCGAGGCCCCGGCCGCAGCGGCCTGACTTTCCCGGTCTCAGCTTCCTCCGCTATAAACGGGCACACGATTCTCTATTCTGAGAACACGGAATGAGAAACGGCTCCTCGACTTATTATCACATTAGAATCTGCGAATATTCGTGAATTGATGTGACCCAGATGACACAGCTGAAAACGGAAGAGAAGGGCGAGCAGACTTCTAGATTGCTGGTCATTCTCTCGAAAGGCACCATGGACATGGTGTACCCCGCGCTCATGATCGCCAACACCGGAGCGACCATGGGGAAGGAAGTCCACATGTTCTTCACCTTCTGGGGCCTGGACGCGATCAACAAGAGGAAGGTCGACTCCCTCAAGGTGGCCCCTGTCGGGAACCCGGGGATGCCGATGCCCAACATACTCGGCATGATCCCAGGCATGACCGCCATGGCGACCCGCATGATGAAGGGAAGGATGGCCAAGGCCAAGCAGCCATCGGTCCACGAGCTGTTCAAGATGGCCAAGGACTTGGGGGTCAAGCTCCACGCCTGTTCCACCACCATGGAGGTGATGAACACCCCGAGAGAGACGCTGATCGACGAGGTGGACGACGTCGTTGGGGCAGCCACAATGCTCTCCCTGGGGGAGGGCGGGCAGATCATCTTCATCTAGGTGATTGAGATGTCTGCGCTACAGCCTCACAAAGTCCTGGACTGCAGGGGGAGCTTCTGTCCCGGCCCCATCACCGAGCTCTTCAAGGCCTACCGGTCCGCCCAGCTGGGAGACGTCATCGAGCTCTTGGCCACCGACCCGGCTGCGAAGGCCGACATCACGGCGTGGGCCCAGAAGAGCGGGAACGAGGTCCTGGATGTAGTGGATGAACAGGGGTACATCCGCATCCTAGTCAAAGTGACCAAGAAGCGGAGCTGATGGAAGTGGTCCGCATAGTCATAGTGGGGTCTGGAGACGGAGGGACCTTCACTGCGAACCTCCTAGCGTCAGAGCTACGCCAAGAGATCCGCGGGGGGTCAACCAGCGTTCAACTCCTCGGCGAGCATCTCGCCCACCCCTTCCAGCCCGGGAACCTGGACATCGCCTTCAAGGGCGCAGAGCCCAGGAAGTACGTGAGGGACGAGACGCGGCTCCTGCGTCGGGGAATCGAGTTCATCCAAGACCCCGCTGTGAAGATCGACCTGGACGGGAGGAGGGTGACAACCAGGAGCGGGAGGGTGCTCCCCTACGACCATCTGGTGATTGCCACGGGCGCGGTGGCGGACCCCTCCAAAGTCCCCGGCCTTGCCGAAGGCTCCCTGAACTTCCACACCGGACCCGAGGACTCGAGGCGCGTGTGGGAGGCGCTGCAGGGGTTCGGGGGCGGGACCGTAGCCGTCCTTATCGCAGGGACGCCCCACAAGTGCCCCCCGGCTCCCAACGAAGCGGCGTTCATGCTGGATGACTTCTTCCGTAAGAAGGGGATCAGGGACAGGGTGAAGATCAGGTTCCTCACCCCGTATCCGAGGGCGTACCCCGCGGAGAAGGTCTCCAACGTGGTCGGACCGATGTTCGAGAAGAAGGGGATAGAGGTGAACACGTTCTTCAACGTGGACTCGGTCGACCCCGCAAAGCGCAAGGTATACTCAATGGAGGGTGAGGAGTTCGAGTACGACCTGCTTGTGGCCATCCCGCCGCACCACGGAGCGGACGTCATAGTCGACTCGGGCATCGGAGACGCCGACGGTTACGTCCCCACCGACAAGGGGACCATGAAGGTAAAAGGTCAGGAAGGGGTCTACGCCATCGGGGACGCGACAGACATACCCGTCTCGAAGTCGGGCGTCGTCGCCCACCTGCAGTCCGTGGTCGTCGCCCACAACATAGTCAGCGAAGTCCGGGGCACCCATGACGAGCTCGCGTACAACGGGAGGATCAACTGCCCGATGGAGGTGGGACAGCACAAGGCCATCTTCGTGTCTGCGACCTACGAGTCTCCCCCCGAAGACCAGACGCCGTCCACTGTCAAGTACATCGAGAAGCGGTCCTTCGCCATGATCTACTGGCGGGCCCTGAACGGGAGCCTCGAGAGGGTGTTCGACATGTTCTTCGGGCAGACGCGGTTCCCGGCCGAAGCGGAACAGCACCTCCCCCCCAAGGCATCCTAGGAGGAGTTGGTGGAGTGACGCGACCAAGCAGCACGAACGCCGACGAAGAACTCACCCGCCTCCAGGCGGAGTTCTGCAAGGGGATGGCCCATCCCAAGCGGATACAGATACTCCGGACCCTGAAGTCAGGCGAGAAGTCGGTGAGCGAGCTCGCTAGGGCCACGGGGATCCCGCAGGCAAACCTCTCTCAGCACCTCTCAACCCTGAAGCAGTTCGGCCTCCTCGACGCCAGGCGGGATGGAACGGCGGTCATCTATTCGATTAGCGACAGCAGGATCGTCGAGGCCTGCGACCTCGTCAGAGCGTGCATAGGGGAGAGGCTGCGAAGGTCACAGATGGTGCTGGCCCTGTCCCGCTAGCGGTCATGCAAGGTAGTTGAGGGGGTGGCGGGCCATCTCCTCGTCGAGCTTGACGAAGCTGGATACGGTGCCAACGTCGAACCAGTCTCGGGTGGTGTAGTAGGCTGCGACCTTCCCTCCGCGTTTCAGCACTTCCGGCACGAAGTCGGTCATGAGGTCGGTTTTCTTGCGCCCGGCGACCTTCGCCATGAGGCCCATCGCCTTCCGCCCGACGACCATGGGGCCTGTCGTGACGCTCATCCCCACCTTGGGCTTCTCCTTGAAGGACTTCACCAGGCCGCCATCCACCTCGGCGACGCCCACAGGGAGAGTGTAGCCCTTGTCCAGGACGAGGGTTACGTCGGCGCCAGTGCTCCTGTGGGTCTGCAGGAGCTCCGTGATGTTGAGGTCAGTCAGGATGTCACCGTAGTAGATCAGGAGTTCGTCGCACCTGCCGATGGCACCCCCCTTGAGGGCGTTGGCGACAGCGTTAAGGCTCCCGCTCACCCCCGGCTCGTCTTCGGAGTAGGAGATCTTCACCTTCTGGCTCGAGCCGTCTCTGAAGTAGCGCTTGATGTCCTCTGAACGATAGCCTGTGAGCAGGGCGATCTTGGTTATCCCGTGGTGACGTATCATCGCCACTGTGTACGCCAGGAGCGGCAGCTTCTTCGGGCCGATGGGGATCATGACCTTCTGGAAATAGTCGGTAAGGGGCCTCAGCCTCTCCCCCCGCCCCCCGCAGAGGACGGCCGCCTGAACGCTCCGCCTCACAACCGCCCCGCAGCCCTTCCGCTAATAATCGTTGAGCGCGCTACCTTCCGCCGAAGCTCTGGACCGGAGGTGCCTCGGCCGGGGCGACCTCGACGGACCCCTTCCTCCCCATCCTGTTGATGTCCAGCTTCACCTTGCCGCCTGCGCCCGCCTTCGAAACCGCGAGCAGCAGTTCCTTGGTGTGCTTCACCTCTGAGCCGTCCGCACCCACTATCACGTCCCCGTTGCGGAGCCCCGCGTGCTCCGCCGGGCTGCGCGGGACCACCTCCGCCACAAGGAACCCCGACTCGGCCTGGAGGTCGTACCTCCGGGCCAGCTGCGGGCTGACGTCGATGCCGGAGATGCCTATCCACCTGCGGCTGACCCTGCCGTTCTGGAGGATCTCCTGTGCGATGCGCTTGACGGTGTTGATCGGGATGGCGAACCCCATCCCCTGGGCGTAGGGGATCATCAGAGTGGTGATGCCTATGATCCGACCGTCGAGGTCGGCGAGCGGGCCCCCGCTGTTGCCCGGGTTGACCGCCGCGTCGGTCTGCAGCAGACCCTCGAAGATGAAGTCGGAGCCAGGCAGCGGCCTGCCCTTCGCGCTCAGTACCCCCATGGATACGGTGGGGCCCCCGGGCAGGGCGAGCGCGTTGCCGATGGCGAGGACAAACTGCCCCACCTTGACCGCCTCCGAGTCCCCCAGTTCGGCGGCTGGGAGGTCCGAAGCGTCGACCCGGATCACCGCGACGTCTGTGGCTTCGTCTGAGCCGACGACCTCTCCGGTGAACGTCCGGCCGTCCTTGAGGCTGACGTGCACCTGGTTGGCGCCGTCGATGACATGGTTGTTCGTTACGATGAGCCCTTTCCTGTCCAGGATTATACCAGACCCCTGACCCTCGAGCGGGACAATCCCGAAGAACCGCCGTTCGAGCCTCATGCTGCTGACGCCGACGATGCTCTCGCTGAGTTTGTCGACCGCGCCGGTGACCTGACCTTCGAATCCTGAGAGTGCCATGGTCAGCTCCCCAGTCCCCAGCTCCTTATGTTGAGCGGGATTATCCTAACCATGCTCACACCGTCGATGGTGACCAGCTCCGCTCTCCCCCGGACCTCCAGTCCCCTCACCCGCCACGGGTCGGCGGAGACGACGTCGTCCACGACGAATGCTACCTTGCTGTTCGACATCAGGTTCCTGTACTTCAGGCTGGAAGTGAGGTTCCAGCCGCCAAAGAGGATGACCGTGCCGTCGAACCTGTAACTGACCGGGACCACGTGCGGAGCCCCGTCGCGTGAAGCAGTAGCGACCCTTCCGATGAAGTTCTCGGCCAGGTAGGTCGCCTCCGCATCGGTGAAGGGCCGGCCCGTCTGCGGTTCGGGGCGGCTTTCGCGTATCATGGGAGGGCTCGCGGCCGAGCTAGATTTTAAAACCAGTAGTTCTTCCCGACTAACTAGCAATGGCCAACGTGACCAAGTCCGAACAGCTTGACCCGAAGGTGGTGGCATCCTGTTCCGTCGTGCACCAGACATGGAACGAGATGTCGAGGACGTGGACGTTCCCCACGATCCACATGCTCGGTCAGATAGAACCCACGCGGTTCAACGAGCTCAAGAGGCACATCAAGGGGATAAGCGCCACGTCTCTCGCAGAGCGGCTGACGCAGCTCGAGAAGTTCGGCGTCGTGCAGAGGAAGGTCTACGCGGAGGACAAGCCGAGGATCGAATACTCGCTGACCGTCAAAGGGCACGAAGTCTACAAGATCCTCTGCGACCTTGCCGGGTGGTCCAAGCGGTGGAACGGCAAAGAGCCGAACAGCAGAGAGTTCCTGGTCGCGAAGTAGGACTTCGCAGGCATCAGTCTTCTTCGTCAGCAGTCTTGCGCTTGGCGTAGACCCTGTAAACGAAAGCGCCGAGGAGCAGGGCGACCGCGACCGGGACGATCAACAGGGCGTTCGCGGTCGAGCTCTGAGAGGCGATGGCCGCGTACCTCGTCGACGGGAGGGCGGCCTGAATCGCGCCGACGTTCAACAGGAGGTTACTGGTTGCCCCAGAGCTCACCGTGGTGGTTGACTCGGCCAGCGGAAGCCCCTGGGTTCCGTTGGCTCCCATCGACACCGGCGTCTGCGGCGCCAGTGCGGTCGTGGTCTGTGTCAGGGTGGTGGTGAGTGCCTTCTCGTTGGCAGAGGCAGGCAGCCACATAAGCTGCGCCGCCGCCAGCCCGCCTGAAGCGGCTACGACCACCACGCCGAGGAGGACCCCCACAGCCAGCCCTAGACCGAATCGCCTTTCATCCATGTTCAGGAGTTGACATCCCCAGGTAGTTAGTTCTACTTCTCAGAACGGCTTCCGCCTCCAGACCCGCCAAGTTTCGTACCAGAAGACCGCCGCTCCCCCGACGGTGCCCAGGACAGCGTAGACGTCCAGGGACCCCTTGTCGAGGATGAGGTAGGCGGCCGCGATTGTCGTGAAGAATGCCGCATAGAAGCCCAGCCGGGGGAGGGTGAGGCCCCCTATGCTCACGAAGGAGTGAAGTATCCCCGTGTCGACCTTCTTGGCGAGCAGGTACCTGTCGTATTGATCCTTCTCCACCACGCCCAGTTCGACGAGCTTGTCCAGGTGATGAAACGCCACTGATGGGCTCGAGAAGCCGAGCTCTTTCTGCACCTCTCGTACCCCCATCGCCTTTCCGTGCTTAAGCAGATACAGGTAGACGGTGAGAGTCTTCCCGCGCAGTGCGTATTCGACCTTTTCACGGGAGGGACCTTCCGCGGGCAACGGGAGCTTGTGTGCGGTGAGATTTCATAAGGACTCTGTTCGCGGTGTGCGAACAGAGCGTTCGATGGACTGGGACTAAGTCGGCCCCCGCGGATGGGCATGCCCATGGACAAGCTTGGAGGGATCACAGTCAGGAGGGCGATGGTGGGCATAATCGTGGTCATCGTTGCGGGAGGGATTTTGGCGGGGCTCGCTTCAAGCCTGGCGCCGGCTTCGGCACCCTACGTGTCGGGGGCCACGGTGCCTCAGAAGGGGCTCTTCGGGCTGACGCCGTTCCTCAACGTCCTGTCCGGGTCCGGCACCGGTGTCAACTACGGGGGCTATGGCACCCAAGTCATAGGGAACACTGGTACGACCCTGGAGACGACGACCACCACTTCAATCGGGTCGGCCCCACTCGCGACAACAGGCAACACGACCCAGGGGCTCCCCGGGGGCGGCGGAGGGCTCATCGAGTTCTCCAGCCAAGTCACGCTCCAGTCCCCTTCACCTCAGCAGGCCGCGTCAGGGGTCGTCGCACTGGCCTACTCTTCCGGTGGCTATGTGGCCTACCAGTCGACCTATCCTTCGTCCGCGAACGTGGTGATCAGGGTCCCCGCCGCGGATTATCAGCAGCTCCTCGCCAAGGTCGAGGCGCTCGGGACGGTCCAGGCCCTCACGTCCAACTCGAACGACGTCAGCGTCCAGTACACTGACCTGAACGCGACCCTCGCGTCGCTTCAGACCGAGCAGGTCGCGCTGCTGCGGCTCCTCAACAGCTCTGCCTCGGTGAACTCGACCCTGGCCATCGAATCGCAGCTGCAGGGGGTCAACCAGCAGATCAACGAAGTCGAGAGCCAGATCCTACAGACCAGGACCCTCATCCAGTACGCGACCATCCAGGTGGCTATCACCCAGACAGCCCAGGTCGCGCCACTCACCATGACCCTTGGCGCTACGCCGAGGAACGGCCAGGCGCCCCTCAGCGTGACCTTCAACGCGGTGGTGAAGGGCGGGGCGCAGCCCTACGTGGTGAACTACAACTTCGGCGACGGGTCCGCGAGCCAGGGGCAGATAGTCATCCATTACTACTACCAGCCGGGCGAATACAACGTCACGGCGACGGTGACAGATCAGAACGGGACCTCGGCCGAGCAGTGGGTCATGGTCCACGTCTCGGCTCCGCCCGGGAAGTCGGGGTTGGCGACGTTCTTCGGGACGGTCTCTGGCCTGTTCGTCAACGTGGTCGAAGGGATTGCCGAAGTAGCCGTGGTGGTCCTGCCGATAGCTGCGGTAGGCGCGGCGGTAGTGATCCCGCTCAAAAAGCGATCGCGTAGCCAGAAGGCGGCTAGGCAGTCCCAGTAGTGGACTCGGCGGGCTCGGCAGACTTTGAC
>JAGWHE010000042.1 GCA_028866945.1 Nitrososphaerota archaeon | reverse complement strand
GCGTTCGCGATCATCGTCAGCGTCGCTCTCCTGGTCTACTGGCACAGGAGGCGGGGCTTCAGCCTGGCCATCTTCGCATATTCGTTTGTCGCATACGCCGCCGCGATCGCCCTGAAGTACGCTGTGCAGATCCCGACGGTCGACCTGGCGACGAGCTACTTCGGGCGGACGAGCGTCGGGCTGGGGGTCTACTACGGTGTTCAGACAGCCTTCTTCGAGGTGGGCCTGGCTTACCTGGTAGCATGGTACGCGGTGAAACGCGGCCACCTGGCGAGGAAGGACGCGGAAGGATACGGCGCCGGCCTCGCCTTCTGGGAGAACGCTGTGCTCCTGGGGGCCCTGCCCCTGGTCAACCTCGTCGCCGACTACGCCATCCTCTCGGGCAGCTCGTCCCTCTCGCAGACGGTATACGGCCTACTGAGCGGGGGCTCGGCCTACCTCTTCGACCCCGTCCCCAGAGCCCTTGTCTTGACTTCGCTAGGGGCGGTCGAACGGCTCTCGTCCATACTTCTGCATACTGCGTGGGGCTACCTCTGCGTCATGGCCGCGGTCCTCGGCAAGAGACGCCTCTTCTTCATCGCCCTGCCGATGGGGTTCGTCGACTTCTTCGTCCCCTTCGCGACGTCCATCGGGCTGGCCGTCTTCGAGGCGTTGGTCTTCGCGATTTCGTTGGCCGGGGTGCTGGTCGCGTGGTACGCGACGAGAGACGCGAAGGGCGAGGCTACTCGGACCCGGGCATCGCCTGTCGTCTAGCGCTCATTCTCCGCCGTGGTGGGTACCGGATTTATACTCCGAACGCATCATCCTGCCTATGCGCAAGCTGATTGTCCTCACATTCGTGTCCCTCGACGGGGTCATGCAGGCGCCCGGCGGGCCCGACGAAGACACGAGCGGAGGGTTCACTCACGGCGGGTGGGTCGCCGGATACTGGGACGAAGCGTTGGGGGGAGTGATGGGGGAGCAGATGAAATGGCCCTTCGACCTCCTCCTGGGGAGGAAGACCTACGACCTTTTCGCCGCCTACTGGCCCAAGGCGGGAGACGCCCCGGGGGCGAAGGAGCTCAACGCCGCCAGGAAGTACGTCGTGACCAGGCATCCAAAGAAGCTCGAATGGGCCAACTCGGTCCTGTTGACGGGGGACGTCGCGACCGAGGTTCAGAAGCTCAAGCAGCAGGACGGCCCCGTGCTGCAGGTCCACGGGAGCGGCAATCTCATCCAGACGCTGCTGAAGAACGACCTCGTCGACGAGCTCCGCCTGAAGATATTCCCCATCACCCTGGGGGCAGGGAAGCGCCTCTTCGCCGAGGGGACTGTCCCTGCCGGGCTCAGACTGCTTGACTTCAGAGCGTCTTCGACCGGCGTCCTGGTCGCCACCTATGCACGTGCAGGGGAAGTGAAGAGGGGCTCGTTCGCAGGCGAAGGGTAGTGAGGCCCGCGGCTACCTCGCTCTGGGCTTTGCCTGCCGCGGCTTCGCCTTCATGATGCCCAGACTCGCCTTCACTAGCTACTCGACCAAGGTGCAGGGATCTTCCCGTCCAGGGGGAGGCAGACGACCTCCGACAGAAGATTAACGAACCCCGCACGCGAAGGGCTATCTACTCTCGTCCTTCAGACGCGTGTCAGGGCCGCGAACAGTGAAGGTCGGGTTGCTTGTCTTCACAGCCGACGATCGCTACGACCGCAGCGTGCGCCACTACGACTCCATCCGCGCAATCGCCCTAGGCGCCGAGGCGGACGGGTTCGACAGCGTCTGGCTGGCCGACCACCTGCTCTACCGCAACCCGGGTGAGCCGACCCGGGGGGTCTGGGAAAACTGGACGGTGCTCTCGGCGCTGGCCGAGGCCACTCGGCGGGTGGAGATTGGCACTCTGGTGCTGTGCAACTCCATGCGCAACCCCGCGGTCCTGGCCAAGATGGCTACCGCCGCCGACGAAGTGAGCCACGGCCGCGTTATCCTGGGCATAGGCGCCGGGTGGAACGAGCCGGAGTACAAGGCCTTCGGGCTCCCCTTCGACCACCGCGTCGACCGCCTCGAAGAGGCACTGCAGATCATCGGGCCGCTGCTGCGGGAGGGGCACGTCGACTTCGAGGGAAAGTACTACAGTGCGCGCGACTGTGACAACCTCCCGCGGGGGCCTAGGCCGAAAGGGCCGCCACTGATGGTGGGAGGCGAGGGACCCCGGTTGATCAGGCTGGCTGCGCGGTACGCTGACGCCTGGAACACGGGGTACTTCGGTAAGCCTGAAACGATGTCAGACCGGTTCGGAAAGATAGACGAGGCCTGCCACGATGTCGGTCGCGACAGAGGGACCATTGGCGTCACGGCGTTCATCTGTCTCTGGTTCCCCGACCTCGTCGCGAAGAAACCAACCTTCGTCGAGCATCCCCTCACGGGCACGGCGGAGGAGATAGCAGAGGCGATGAGGGGGTATGGGAGGCTCGGCGTGCAGCACATAATGTTCCAGTTGGAGCCTTACACCCAGGAGTCGCGCCAACGGCTGACCGACGCTCTGAAGGTCTACCGCCGCGGGTAGACGACCCTGGTACGGGCCCCCACTGTCGGGTCATCCCAACACACCCGCGATACGATTTTGACCTCTCCCAAGGATGGTAGGGAGATTGGCGCGGTTCTGGGAGGAGTTCTGGAAGAGAGAGCAGGAGTTCTTCGACTCCAGGAAGGAGGAGTTCAGGCACGGCACCTCCTTCGTCGCCGTCTCCTCCATAGCCGAGCAGTACTACTGCGAATACAAGCTGGAGAACGAGTTCGCCCTGGGGGAGGTCCCCACCGAGGCGAAGGACACCGGGACCGCCCTCCACGACGAGCTGATGCCCACCGAGGCCATATCCAAGGAGGAGTTCGCCGAGCTCGTGGGGCGGAAGGAGCCGTCCCTGGCGGTGCTGGGGGTCTGGGGGTCGGCAGGCGGCCTGAAGGTCATCGGCACCCCGGACCACGTCATCTGGTCCGAGGGGAGGCCCCTCTGGGTGGTGGAGCTGAAGACGACCAGAGGGGACCCGACTCCGCTCTGGGAGGACCAGGAGAACCAGGCTAGAATCTACGGGCTGCTCCTGGAGAGGATGGGCTTCGACTGCTCTCAGCTGCAGCTGGCGGTGGTCAGGCTGAAGTCGGGCGAGCTGGGGGCCGACGAGAAGAAGAGGTGGATCGCAGAGGTCTCGGGGGCTCTGCTAGAGGTGAAGACCACGTGGCTCGAAGTGAGGCACCCCGGCAGGATGAAAGTGCACCTGCTGAAGCACGAGCCAACGAAGGCGGAGAAGGCGGTCGCCTCCAAGGCGGGGTATTGGCTCGGGGAGCGCGAAGCCACGTCGAGCTCAAGCATCGGCAAATGCCGCGCCTGCGAGTACTGCTCTTCCTGTCCGAAGAGCCTGTTCAGGCCCTAGGGGCCCTACCTGCGCCTCTCGGTCACTTCTTCGTGCTCGATGACCACCACGGAGCCAAGCACCAGCCTGTGGTCGACCGAACCTGAAATCGAGATGTCGAACGAGTCGCGCACCGAGACCCACTTCTTGTGGACCTGGGCGACGTCGACGCCCCCTACCTGGAAGCGGTAGTCGTGCTCGACGAAGTTCCCGTAGATCCTGGCGAACTGGCTCCCGTTCAGCTCGAGCCAGTACTCGCTCCCCACCAGCCTGACGATCTTCTTCTTGATGGCCGCCAGGAGCGTCCCGGCCGGGTCGTACATCTCGAACTCCCTCCTGAGGGAGATCAGCTTCCCGACGACGTGCATCACCTCTGCGCCGCTCGCATCCTGGACGACGAACTTCGCAGGAAGCTGGATGAAGTTCCCGTCTGCCTCCCCGAGCTGGGTTCCCGATGTGCTCTGAATGTCGTAGTGCTCGCGCACCGACAGTATCTTCTTGTTGAGCACCAGGTCTCTGGTGGAGAGCAGGAGTGTCTGCCCGATGGTGGAGGGCGAGCTCTGAGACGGGGCGGGACTCGGCGCCGCAGTTGCCCGCACCGGTTTCCCACACGAACCGCAGAAGCCGGCGCCGTCCTGCAACTGCGCTCCGCAGTAAGGGCAGAACGTCATCTTCGGTCACCTCTTCGGCGGCGCGAGGCTAGTTAAGACTGCGCACCGCGTGGGTCCCGAAGGCGCCCGCCGCTATAGCCCGGCCGCTAGGAGGCTCGGCGGCATCTTGCCGTAGTCCCAGGTCGAAAAGTACCTGGGGGTTATCTCGACCACGACGTATTCCCCCTTCTTGGCGTTCCCAAGGAACTGGGCGAACATCGGGTGGTCCTTCTTTACGTACCGGGCCAGGATCTTTTCGACTATCGCCATGGCCTCCGGCCCCCCGGTGAGCTCGCGGGCACCCCCTTTGCCTCTCACCCCTATGTATGGCCACCTGTCCTGGTCGACGAGAAAGTACACCATCCGGGTCTTCTCTATGTTCGCCGCCTTCCTCGAGGGCTTGCCCACGAAGGCGTAGATCACGGACCCCTCGGGCTCGAAGCAGTACCAGACCGGGTGGACGTTCGGCTCGCCGGAGGAGTCGACGGTGCCAAGCTTGATGACCGACCTGCTCTCCGCCAGGAACCTCTTCGCCTCGGCCTCGCTCATCCCCACCCCCTTGTCCGCTTCGTAGGTTCTGATGGTCCGCCCCGCGCCCTTTACCACAACGCCCGCCGATGCCCGGGCGCCGATTTAATCGCTCGCCAAAGGCGGGCGCCAGCGAACCCTTCATGGTGCTCCAGCCTGGGGCCTCCGTCAGCTCCGGTGCTCCTGCGACACAAAGCAGACGTCGGGAGATAAGTGATCGAGGCCTCCGACGACCTGCCGCACCATGCCCCCCACACGCGTAAATCCAGGCGGGGGTCGGTGGAATCATGGCCGTCGACCGGGCCGAGCTCTCAGCCAACCTGAGGGCCTTCTACGACTTCCGCGGCAAGTCCGCCGTCTGCGTCGGCGCGGGCGGGGGGCTGCTCCTGGATCCGGCGACGGGGGTACGGAGCGTGGTGGCGGTGGACCGCGACGCCGAGGCGCTCGAGAAGTTCCGCGCCGAGTCCGCCACCAAATGGGCGGGGGTACCGATCCGGTTCGTCAACGACATGTTCGAGGACGTCCGCGCCTCCGGCGACGTCGTATACCTCGAGTTCTGCATGCACCAGATGAAGGACCCGCGCTGGGCGCTGGAGCACGCGCGTTCCCTCGCGCCGGACGTGGTGGTCTTGGACCACCTTCCAAGGTCGATGTGGGTCTACTACTGGGCGGGGGAAGGGGACGTGGCCAAGAGCACCGAGACCATGGAGTCTTTCGGTATCAGGCGGCGGTCGAAGTTCACCTCCCTGCAGCGGTTCAAAGACTGGAAGGCGCTGGCGGACAGGCTGTCAGGCGAGGGCGAGGAGTCCAGGCGCCGGGTGCTCGAACTGAAGGACTCCGCGGACGTGCAGATGGCCATGGACTACGCGATCTATCTCCTCTAGAGCGGACACCCGTCCCGGGCCCGCCAGACGCGACCCCCGGATCGCACGGAGCCCGCCCCCACCGCACCCTATCTTCCGGGCTCCGCAGAACAGATAACACTCGCACGTCCACCCGCCCGCCGTGGAGTTCCAGAAGGTGGTCCGCAGGCGGCGCATGGTCCGCCATTTCGCCGCCGACCCGGTCTCCAGGGAGACCATAGACCGCATCCTCGGCCTCGCCCAGCACGCCCCCAGCGCAGGGTTCAGCCAGGGGAGCGCCTACATCGTCGTCACCGACCCCGAGGTCAAGAGGAGGGTGGCGAAGCTCCAGGGGGAGGAGGACGGCGACCGCGGCGGTTTCCACAAGTGGATATCGGAGGCGCCCGTGGCCATAGTCGCCTGCGTAAGTGAGAAGCTCTACCATGACAGGTACAACGAGCCCGACAAGCTCGACGACCAGGGGAAGGAGATAGCGTGGCCGACCCCCTACTGGTTCTTCGACATCGGCGCCGGGTCGATGATCATACTCCTTGCCGCGGTCGACTTCGGCCTCGCGGCGGCCTTCAGCGGGGTTTTCGACGTCAAGGGGGTCAAGGACCTCCTCGGAATCCCTCCCCACTTCCACCCGGTGGGGGTCATCTCCGTCGGGCGCGGAGCGCCTGACGTTAAGTCTCCGTCACTGAAGCGCGGGAGGCGGAAGGCTGTAGAGGTCGTCCACAACGAAAAGTGGTGACAGGGCGGCCGGGAGGGGCGCCGTCAGCATCTCCTGGGACAAGGTCACCGCCTTTAGGCTCGAGAGGCAGCACCTGACCAGGAGGCTCCCGCGCGCTTCGTCGATCTCGGTGCCCGGCGACATAGGGGGCGCCCAGGCCCAGCTGCTTTCCGCAGCCCAGATGTCGATATCTGCCCGCGTTCGGGGGGTGAAGCTCTCCGACCTGGACACGGCCATCTGGGAGGACAAGTCGCTCACGAAAGCATGGGCGATGAGGAGGACCATGTTCCTAATCCCGTCCAAGGACCTCGCCCTGTTCGTCCGGGGGAGCGCGCTGCGGGCCGAGCGGGAGGTACGCTGGGTCCTCGGAAGAGGGGTGCCCGCGGCGAAGCTCGAAGGGCTGGTGGAGGCTGTCCTGGCCGCCCTCGACGAGCCGGTCACCACGTCTGCCCTTGCCGCCAAGCTGTCCAGGTCGACGGGATTCAAGGTCAAGCAGAAGGTCGGCGGCGTCGGGTGGGGGAACAGGAAGAAGGTCCCCTGGGTCGACTTCGGGGCGCTTTCCCTCCCCGCCCACTATCTCCTCCACCTTGCCGGCGCCAGGGGGGTCTACTGCTCAGGCCCCAACGCCGGCAGCGAGTCGACCTTCGTCCGGGCAGACAGGTGGATCCCTCACTGGAAGGACATGCCCCGGATACAGGCGGAGAAGGAGCTGCTCGTGAGGTACCTGAGGGCCCACGGTCCATCCACGGTCGCGGACTTCACCATCTGGACCGGGATGACGGCAGGCGACGCGAAGCGGGTCTGGTCTCTCGCCGAAGACGACATGGTCAGCATCGACGTCGAGGGGTGGAGCGCCTCGGTGCTCCACGACGACCTCCCTGAGCTGGCGGACGCGCATCTGGACCGGCCCGTAGTGAGGCTCCTCCCGTTCTTCGACTCGTTCCTCCTCGGGCACAGGTCTCACCGCAACATAGTCGGACCAGGCGAGCACGGACAGGTCTACAGGCCGGCGGGGTGGGTGTCGCCGGTACTCCTCGTGGATGGCAGGGCTGCGGGAGTGTGGTCCCACATCAGGAAGAACGGCACGCTCGAAGTGGACGTCAGGCCGTTCGCAAGCTTGGCGCCCCGAGTCTCGTCACTGGTGAGGGAGGAGGCTGAAGAGCTCGGGCGGTTCTTCGACTGCCCTCAGGTCAAGGTCTCGTGACCCGGGCGAGTCATCCGGTAGGCCCGAGTCCGAAGTCTAGCTGGGGCCGGGCGCGCCCGCACCATCGTCCCCGGCGACCCTGACCGTGGGGACGGTCATGACCTCCCTGATCCTGGTCGAGACCCCTTTGGGGTCGCGTATCAGCCACAGGTTCAGCTGCTGACCTCCCTGCGATCTCACCTCAAGGGATCCATAGTTCATCATCCTCCCCATGACCCCCTGGTCAACTTCCAGCTCGGCGAAGGCCGACGGGGAGACGATGAGCGAGCGGCGGCTGACTATGCCGCGGTCGACCTCGACTGAGCTATGGCGGAGCACATACCTGTACGACGCCCGCATGACGACGAGGCCGGCAATGGACGCGAGCCAGGCGATAGCCAGTATCACTGCAGCCAGGACGAAGAGGGGGATCCCGAGGATGGGTAGCCCCGCCAGGCCCAGCGCCGACACCCCGACGAATACGACTACGACGGCCAGGGCCGCACCGATCGTCCTGGCCGCGACAGACGGCCCGATCCACGGCCTGCCGCTCCAGACCACGTCCTTGTCGCCTTCCATTTCATCGCAAATGGCCCTGGTCGCTATATCAACCAACATTTTCGAAAGCGCCTCGGGGCGGCGAAACTCCCCGGTGCAGCTATTCGTCCTGCTTCTTCCTGACTACGGTCGGCTTAGGGAGCAGCACGGCGCCCAGGGCAGAGGCCACCGCCAGCCCGGCCATCATCTCGAACGCGAAGCCGAGGTGGCTGTACTCGTTCAACGCTGTGGCGTAGACCAGGATCGGCCCGACCGAGTTGCCCCCGGTCGCCCCCACCCCCCACACGATGGAGTTGCCGAGCGCCGACGCCTGGGGGGTGTAGTCCGACGCCAGAGACATCAGAAGGGGGAATCCAGTATAGGCGAAGAACCCGAACAGCGAAAGGAGGGCGACGCTGAGCACCCCGGAGGTGTTGACGTATCCGACTATGGCCAGGGCCGCCCCGACCGCAGAGACGGCGAGGACCCACCTGTGGTCGACCCTGTCCGTGAGCATCCCGAAGACCGGCTGCCCCACGATCGCAGAGGCATAGAACACCGTCAGGGACAGCCCCAGTACGGAGCTCACCCCCAGCCCCCTCTGGGTCGTCAGGAAGATCGGCGCGTAGGCTGCGACCCCGAAGAGGGCCGCCGACCTCAGGAACGAGACCACGAGGAGCATCACCATCGGCCTGGTTAGAGAGCTCCTGACCGACGGCCCAGGGCCGCCCCCCTCGCGTTTCATCCTTTCGACCCTCCCCAGCCCTGCCCAGATGAGCAGCGCCGCTCCAAGTCCCACCAGGCCGAAGAACCCCAGGGACCCCGGCGTGGTCAGGGCCGCCGCCGCCACGAAGAACAGAGAAGGA
>JAGWHE010000041.1 GCA_028866945.1 Nitrososphaerota archaeon | reverse complement strand
TCTTCGCAAACGAGCTGGCCGAGATCAGAAAGATGAACAAGATGGTCACGCAAGCCAAGCTCGCGCTAGAACAGATAGTGCTCAGACTCAACACAATCACGGAACTGGGCGACATCGTCGTCACCCTGACCCCCGCAATGGCAGTGATACGCAACGTCAAGCAAGGCGTGGTGGGCGTGCTGCCTGAGGCGGAGAGCGAGATCGGTGAGATCTCTGGTTTGCTGAGTAGCATCCTGGTAGACGCAGGGACAGTCGGTGGGTACTCGCTGAACTTCGAAGCGGCCAACGAGGACGCAGAGAAGATCCTTGCAGAGGCCTCCGCAGTTGCGGAGACTCGCATGCGCGAGAAGTTCCCGGAAATCCCGACATCCCTTCCGTCCGCCGAGGCTACTTCAACCGAGGGTACCTCGTACTAAACGGGGAACCCTCACTCCTTTGTTTTAAGAATCCCCAGCGCGAGCTAGGCTTCCCGCATCATCCGGAGCGCGGTGGCGATCCCCGCCGAGAAGACCACGAGTATCAGGACCCTCTCCCCCAGCCCACCGGCGTCGATGCCCTGCAGCGGGGGGATGACCAGGGACGCGAAGGCCAGCGCCACGGCGACAGCGGGGGTCCCGAACCAGCCCCGCCCGAACCGCCATGAAATCAACAGGAGTCCTGCGGGCGCGGTGAAGAAGAATACGGCGCCCCCCAGCCCGTGGACAAGACCGTGGAACGTCCTCGTGGCCCCTTCGACGTCCGTGGGGAAGAAGGCGTTGGTGACCAGGGCCATCCCAGACGGGACGAGGAGCAGCGCGCCCGCCTTCACCTGCCACCTCTCCTGAATGGTGAGCAGGGCTGCGGCGAGGGTGAGCACCCCTGCCCCTGCCACCAAGAAACCAGAGTTCATCTCGAGGGCGAAGGCGCCGACGCCATAGTCGCTCGCCGCCTGGGTGACCGGGTCGTACTGGTGCCAGAAGATGCTAAGCAGCAGTATGACCGCCCCCAAGTACCCCAGCCCCGCCGCCCCCGCGCAGTAGAGGGTCCGACGTAGCCGGGACCTGCGGGGGAGCTCGTCCGTGCTGACGTAGGCGTTGGGAAATGCCACCGAAACGCACCCGAGGGGGACCGCCACACGTTTTGAATAAACATTCACCATATTGTATCGCATTTGTTGACTCAGCCTGTGATTATCGAGATGATAGTCATGGAACGTCGTACTTGTCCGCCCGTGCCCCACTGCGGGTTTTCGGTCTAGGCCGAGAAGACTCCATCAAGCCAAAGCTGTCGTCAACCATCAAGGAGATCGAATACCACCGCAAGGAGCTCGAGAACCTCAGGGTGAAGCTGGAGCAGAGGAGGAAGTCGCTCTTCGACACCACGGTCAAGGCGATGATGACCAAGGACGAGTCGAAGGCGTCCATCTACGCCAACGAGTGGGCGGAGCTGAGGAAGGTGGGGAAGGTCGTCTACGCCAGCGAGCTGGCGCTCACGCAGGTGGTGCTCAGGCTGGAGAGCATTGTCGACGTCGGGGACGTCATGGCCCACATGAGCTCCGCCTTCAAGGTGCTCAGCAAGGTGAACAAGACGGTCAGCGGGCTGGTGCCGTCCCTCGACCAGGCCTCAGAGGACATCAACGCCGCCCTCAGCGAGACCATGGTAGGCATGGGGAACATAGCGCCGACGGTGCAGCTGAACATCCAGGACGGGAGCGGAGAGGAGATAGTAGAGCAGGCGAGGAAGCTCGCGGAGCAGAGGGCCCAGGAGATGACCCGCACCCTCAAGGTCTCGCCGCGCCTGATCGAGCGCGAGGCCCCCGAGATACAGCAGAGGATCCCCATCCTCGCAGCCGGCGACGACGAGGACGAGGAGGCCCAGATACTCGGCACGGTCTACAGGCCGGCGCACCCCGACGACACGGAAGAGCGGGTGCTCCAGTACGCCGCCATCCACGACGGCAAGGTCGACGTGACCGACGCGTCGTCGGCGCTGAAGATGCCTTCTGACGACGTCGAGCAGGCGATGCTCACTCTTTTGGCCCAGGGGAAGGTGAAGCTGGGGGACCAGGGGGTCGGCGGTAAATGAGCGTCGTAGCGGCCAAGGAGCTGGAGGACGACGCAAAGAAGTACGCCTCAGAGGCCATTCGCCTCGACTCCCAGGGCGCCCACGGCATGGCGATCCAGGCCTACCAGAAGGCGATCTCCACCCTCGTAAAGCTAGTCCACCTGTACCCCGACTACCGCCTGAACAAGCAGTACACCGAGAGGGCCATGGCCTACCAGGAGCGGGTGAGGGCGATCCAGGCCGCCCACGGGCTGCTCCCCCAGGACCAGTCCTCCGAGATGGACTGGACCCCGCCGGCCGCCCAGGGGGGCGCCGCCAACGGGAGCCCCGGGGCCACCAACACCAACCAGAACTCCCCGAAGGGGCCGCAGGTGGTCCAGCAGCTCAAGGCGTCATTCAGCGAGCTTGTGATCACTGAGAAGCCCGACGTCAAGTGGGACGACGTCATCGGCCTCGAGGACTGCAAGATGGCCATCCGCGAGTCCATAGTGTTCCCGTTCCTTCGCCCTGACCTGTTCAAGCTCGGCTGGCCCAGGGGCATCCTCCTCTACGGCCCGCCGGGGTGCGGCAAGACGATGATCGCCGCGGCCACCGCTGCGGAGATAGACGGCTACTTCATCTCTGTCGACGCCGCGTCGATCATGAGCAAATGGCTCGGCGAGGGGGAGAAGAACGTCTCCAAGCTGTTCAACAATGCCCGGAAGATGCTCGCCGACAACAAGCCTGTCATAGTCTTCGTAGACGAGATCGACTCCCTCCTCGGCACCCGCGGCCAGGAGGTCGGGGGCGAGGTGAGGGTCAGGGACCAGTTCCTCAAGGAGACCGACGGGATCAACGACAAGGGGAAGAACCTGCACATGTACGTGATAGGCGCCACAAATAAGCCGTGGAGCTTAGATCCCCCGTTCCTTAGGCGCTTCGGCAAGCGCATACTGGTACCGCTCCCTGATAACGAACCGCGCATGGCGCAGTTCAAGATGTACACCGCGCCGCTCACCCTGGCGGAAGACGTCGAGCTCGCTACCCTGGCGAAGCTGAGCGAAGGCTACTCAGGGAGCGACATCAAGGACATCTGCCAGGGGGTCCAGCTGCGCGTGGTGAGGGAGCTCTTCAAGTCAGGGAACGCCCTCGACAAGGACTCGACGACGCGGCCCATCACCCTGTCAGACTTCAAGGAAATCATGAGGACAAGGAAGCCATCCGTATCCCCCGAAATGGTTCGCGCGTACGCCCAGTGGACGAATACTTACAGCGCCCTCTAGCTCCAATCAGCCCAAAGACCGGCTCCCGTTAAATCAGAAGGCCCGAAGTTCGGGGGCAATTGAGTTCTGACCCGCAATCTGCCGAACCGGCAAACGAGGACATGTCGTACGTTTCGGGTTTCTTCGACGGCGAGGGCGCCATCCGAGTAATGGCGGTACGTGGGTCGAGCTTGCTCACGATCAGCGTGGTGATTTGCCAGAAGTCAGAGGAAGTTCTTCGGGGCATACAGGGGACGCTGCACCAACTGGGGATACACTAAGCCATCTACCTCTTCGCGAGCGGGATGTACACCGTCGACATAATCAGGGTGGGCGATGTGACGCGCTTCCTCCGAGTTGTCATGAGCATCGTCAAAAGGAGGCAGGTAGACGCGGTGCTCGACTACCTCGAGGGGAGAATCGCCGGGAACGTCCTGCTTATGGTCCTCGAAGAAGAACACGTCGCCCACAGACGCAAGACGAGCCCCCTTAGGATCCTCGGTCCCCGGTTCGCGATGACCAGGTCAGAGGCTCTGGCAGCGTCTGCGGCAAGGACGGGCAAAGCAAGGGTCGAGGGGAACCGGAAAGCGTTTCTCACGAGGGTACAACGGCGGGTTCTGCTCCTTCCGACGACCTTCGGCGTGCGGGACCTGCAGAGGGTGCTAGGCGTCTCAAAGCCGCGTGCACAGACGGTAGGGGCCATCATGGAGCGCGAGGGCTTCGTAAAGAGCCACTTTGAGAGGGTCCCTCCGCGCTTCAGGAAGAAGGTATTCGAGAGGGTCTGACCCGCGAACCCCGCCGAAGGGAGGTTGTATCATCTACGCGGAGTGCATATCGCTTATAAGCGAACTTTGAACCCTCACCGGTGCGCCAGCATGGAATTTGAGAAGCTCGCCGTCGAAGTGGGCGCCCTAAAGGCCGGCCTGACCGCGGTGACCCCCCACGTCCTCCAGGGCGGATCCGGGGTGGAGCACAAGTTCGATATGCTGTTCAGCGACGGCGCCCGCAACTACGCCTTCGACTTCTACGACACAGTCACCGACATCGAAGTGGTGAAGTCCTACGCCAAGAAGTTCGACTCAGGGTGCTCGGTGAGCATCATCTCCCCGGCCGGCAGCGTCACCGACGCCGCGAAGGAGCTCGCGCTTTCCTACAACATGCGCCTCCTCACCCCGGAGGCGGCGTCGACCGTCTTCGCCCTCGAGAAGGCGGCGCTCAGGCGCACCTTCGGCTAGGGCCATCCAAGCTCATATCTCTGCTCTTCCGACCCTACGCAGATGCAAGAGCCCTTTTCGCCCGCCGACCTGAAGAAGAGGATAGGCAGAGAGGTCCGCCTCGAGGGGTGGGTCCACGACGTCCGCGCCCTCGGCGGCATCACCTTCGTCCTGCTCAGGAACTCGAGGGGGGTCGTCCAGTTGGCGGTCCCCAAGAAGGCGGTGTCCCCTGAGGTCTACGCCGCGGTCTCCAGCCTCCACCAGGAGGACGTCATCTCCTGCCTCGGCGAGGTGAAAGAGAGCAAGGCCGCCAGGATGGGGTTCGAGGTGGTGCCGAAGTCCGTCGAAGTCATAGCCAAGGCCGCGACCCCGCTTCCTCTCGACCCTCGGGGGGTGACCCCGGCAGCCCTGGAAACGAGGCTGGGGTGGAGGTCCCTGGAGCTCAGGCGCCCCGAGACCGCGGCCGTCTTCATGATAGAGAACGCCCTGGTGCAGGGGTTCGAGGAGTACCTCCAGGGGACAGGGTTCATCCGCGCCTTCACCCCCAGCATCATCGGCGGGGTGTCGGAGGGGGGCTCCGAGGTCTTCAAGGTCGACTTCTACGGCAAGGACGCCTACCTCCGGCAGGACCCCCAGCTGCACAGGCAGCTCACCATCGCCGGCGGGTTCGACCGCATCTACGACCTTGGGGCCAACTGGAGGGCCGAGCTCTCCCACACCCCGAGGCACCTCAGCGAGCACAGGACCATCGCCCCCGAGATGGCGTTCATCGGGGACGAGCACGACACCATGAGGCT
Source organism: Nitrososphaerota archaeon (assembly GCA_028866945.1). Classification (GTDB taxonomy): domain Archaea; phylum Thermoproteota; class Nitrososphaeria; order Nitrososphaerales; family Gagatemarchaeaceae; genus UBA183. The sequence continues at coordinate 3,566 of JAGWHE010000041.1, read as the reverse complement.
CGAGGAGGAGATGATCGCCCACGGGATAGAGAAGGCGATCAAGCGCTGCCCCGACCAGCTCGCACTGCTGAAGCGGGAGCCGGAGATGCCGAAGACCCCCTTCCCCGAGGTCTCCTTCCCCGAAGTCTACGGGAAGCTTGAGAAGCTGGGGCGGACGCTCCCGAAGGGCCAGGACATCGACGACCCGTCCCTGCGGGCCTTGGCTGAGCAGGTCAAGACGGAGACGGGGTCGGACTTCTTCTTCCTCAACCGCTTCCCCTCGGCCGTGAAGCCATTCTACGTCATGCGGGTCGACGAGGAGCCGGAGTATGCCAGGTCCGTGGACCTCGTCTACAGGGGGCTGGAGCTGTCGTCGGGGGGCCAGCGGGAGCACAGGCACGACAAGATACTCGCCCAGATCAGAGACAAGGGGTACGGCACCGAGGGGCTGGAGTGGTTCACCGAGCCGTTCCGCTACGGCGTCCCCCCGCACGGAGGGTTCTCCTTCGGCATCGAGAGGTTCACAGCCTATCTTCTCGGGATCGAGAACGTCAAGGAGGCTGCCCTCTTCCCGAGGGACCCTGAAAGGCTGCAGCCCTAGAAGAAACTCCGGCCCTAGGAGTAGAGGCTCGCGGCCACTTCGCGCTCGGTCTCCACCAGCAGGTCGATCCCCCTGGCTCCCTTCACCGCCTCCCTCAGCTTGTCGAAGTCGCCGATCCTCCGCTCGCTCCTCTTCGCGGGGACTATGACCTTGGTCTTCTTCTCCCCGTCGGGGAGGTAGACCGTGTTGACAGTGAGCACCTTGGCAGGGAAGAATATGTCCTCCAGGAACCTCCTCTCGCTCCCTCCGGCGCCGACGACGTACGTCCTCCCCTTCAGTGCGTTCTCCAGCTCCTCGTGAAGCAGGGGGTTGGACCTGAGGGCCGGAATGTCCGAGGCCTCGAACTCGAGCACGTAGCTCCCCTTCGCCTCGAAGGCCCTCTTCAGGGTCGCCTTCTGCAGCTCCACCACCCTGTCTGAAAGGTGCGCCACGGCCTTCGAAGCATCCACGTCAGCCTGGGTGATCTCCCCCTTCGCCAGCCGAGCCTCGCAGTTGCCGCAGAGTATCCCCGTCCTAGCGTCGAAGTAGCAGATGGGGAGTTTCGGCTGCATCTGAAATTCGCGCCTTTGCACACGCATAAAAAATATTCGGCGCCAGCGACATTCGGCGTGGGGGGCCGTCCGTAACTTCCCCGCGCCAGTGTCCCCAGCTCACGCTGCCACGCGCTGCGATGCGCGCCGCCTTGGAGCCGCCTCCCGGGAGTACTACTTCCCGAGCTTGATCTCTATGGAGGAGACGTTGCTCATGCCGCCGGTGATGGTGCTCTTGACCTGCTCCGTGTTGATGGCTATGCCCTGAATCTTGACGTCCGTGGCGAACCTCTTCGTCAGCACCTGGGCCACGTCGACCGCCCGCGAGATGGCTCTTCCGCGAGCCTTCACGGTGACCGAGTTGGACCCGTTGTTGATCTGCGTCAGCACTGCGAGAACGTAGTTCATGGTGGGTTTCTTGCCTACGAAGATCGTGTTGGGTTCGCGTGGGCGCATCTCTTCTTGTTCTGGTTGGTTGGCCATTGGAATTCCACGCTTCACGGGCTAATTAAGCCCTCCGCATCTTTTGTCCACTTTCGCATTATCCCGTCCGTCAGAATAGGGAGGTAACTTTAATCCCGATGGATTCGCGCGACTGCTGTGCGTCTGTTCGAGTACCAGGCCAAGGAGCTCTTCAGGGCCTACGGCCTCCCGGTCCCAAAGTCCGTCCTGGTCCGCGACGTCGGAGGCGTACGAGGCGCCTTCGCATCCCTTTCGCCACCGGTGGCGATCAAGTCGCAGGTGCTCGCAGGAGGGAGGGGCAAGGCCGGCGGGATAGCGGTGGTGAGCGACCCGACCCAGGCGGAGAAGGAGGCCGGCAGGATCTTCGACCTCGCCATCGGAGGGGAGAAACCCGGATCCTTGCTCATAGAGCAGGCCTACCCCCACGACGCCGAGATGTACGTCTCCGTATCCCTGGACAGGGGGGACAGGTCCTTCGTGGCCATCGCAGCCCGGGCTGGAGGGATCGACGTCGAGTCCATGTCGGGGAAGGTGATGCGCAAGGTCCCCCTCGACGGCATCGACCGGAGGTTCGCGGACGAGGTGGCGGGGGAGCTGAAGCTAACCGGGGCCCAGGCCGGGCAGTTCGCCGGCATCCTGCTGTCGCTGGAGCGCCTCGCCAGGGAGAAGGAGTGCGAGCTCGCAGAGATCAACCCGCTAGCCGTGGGTAAGGACGGTACGCTCATGCCGCTGGACGCCAAGGTGATAATCGACGACAACGCCCTGTTCAGGCACCCCGAGTTCGCGAAGCTGCACCCCGAAGACGAGTTCGAGGGGGAGGCGTCGAGACAGGGGTTCGCGTTCGTGAGGCTCGGCGGCGACATCGCCGTGGTGGGGAACGGCGCCGGACTGGTGCTTTCGACCCTCGACCTCGTGGGGGACGCCGGCGGGAAGCCAGCCTGCTTCCTCGACCTGGGGGGAGGGGCGCAGCAGGACAGGATAGAGGCCGCGCTCCGGCTGGTCAACAGGCTCCCGGGGGTGAGCAGGGTCCTGGTCAACATCTACGGCGGAATCACCCGGACCACCGACGTCGCGGCTGGGCTCATGACGGTGATCAACGAGGGGGCGTCCAGGCCCATCTTCGCCAGGGTGAGCGGGGCAGAGGAGGCGGAGGCCCGGAAGATGCTCGCAGGCTCCCCGGTGAAGCTGTTCAGGACCGCGCCCGAGGCGGTCGAGGCGGTGGTGAAGGCCGCATGATCCTCCCGAAGGAGGGCGAGCCGGTCATCGTCCAGAACATCACCGGCAGGTACGGGAAGCTCCACACCAGGCTCATGCTCGACTACGGGACCAACGTCGCCGCCGGGGCCACCCCGGGCAAGGGGGGCCAGACGGTCGAAGGGGTGCCGGTGTTCGACACCGTCGCAGAGGCGGTCGCAAAGTCTGGCGCGAAGACCTCGGTCTGCTTCGTGCCGGCCGAGTTCACCCTCGCCGCCGGCAAGGAAGCCCTCGATGCTGGGGTCAAGCTCCTCGTGATCATCACCGAGCACGTCCCGGTGCGAGACGAGCTCAGGCTCGTCCAGCTCGCCCAGAGCAAGGGCGCGCACGTCATCGGCCCCAACTGCCCCGGCATCATCATCCCCTCGCGGAGGGTGAAGCTCGGCATCATGCCGGCCCCATCTTTCGCACCGGGGAGCGTCGCCCTCTACTCCAGGAGCGGGACCCTCACCTACGAGATAGCAGGGCAGCTCACGGCCGCGGGGTTCGGCCAGTCGCTGGCCGTCGGCATCGGCGGGGACCCCATCAACGGGAGCACCCCCATCGAGTGGATGGACTTTGTGCAGGGGATGGACGAGACGAAGGTGGTGGTGGCGGTGGGCGAGATCGGCGGAGACGCCGAAGAGCGGCTCGCCAGGCACATAGAGAAGTCGCACTACGGCAAGCCGATCGTGTCCTACATCGCCGGGAGGCACGCCCCCAGAGAGAAGAAGATGGGGCACGCGGGGGCGATAATCTAC
>JAGWHE010000040.1 GCA_028866945.1 Nitrososphaerota archaeon | reverse complement strand
AAGTCGCTGAAGGGGATGAGGGCCGGGGACGACCTGGAGAGGATGTTCTCGTCGGTCAGGCTGCTTTCCAAGGAGCGGGAGTGGATCCAGTGGTGGGAGGTGGACACGCCGACCCTCTGCCCATGGCTCCTCGTAGACGGCGTCACGATCACTAGAGCGTACGGGTAGCCCCGACTACCTGACCACCGGGAGGCCGGCGAGCGCCTTGCTCAGAGTCCCTGCGTCCGGCTCGAAGTCCACGAGCCTGTTCGCCAGCTTATCCTCGTAGGCCTTCAGGTCAAGCAGGCCGTGGCCGCTCAGGTTGAAGAGGATGGTCTTCGGCTCGTTCTTCCGCTTGCACTCCAGCGCGATGTCGATGGCCGCCTTGACGGCGTGGTTAGACTCGGGCGCGGCGACAATCCCCTCGGTCTGGGCGAGGAGCATCCCCGCATCCATGACCTCGTTCTGCGTGTAGGCCACGCTGCGCATGAACCCCCTGTCGATCAGCATGCACATCGAGGGGGCCTTGCCGTGGTACCTCAGGCCCCCGGCGTGGATGGGGGGGCACTGATAGCCGTGGCCGACGGTGTGCATCTTGAGCAGAGGAGTGGTCTCCCCCGCGTCCGCGAAGTCGTACCTGTATTCGCCCCGGGTGGTGGAAGGGACGGCCTTCGGCTCGGATGCGACGAACTCTGCGTCTGAGTGGCCCCTGAGCTTGTCTCGCATGAACGGGTAGGCGAGCCCTGCGTAGTTGCTCCCTCCGCCGATGCACCCGACGATGTAGTCGGGGTCCGCATCGAACTCCTCCATCTGGATCTTCGCCTCCTGGCCGATGACGGACTGGTGGAGCAGCACGTGGTTGAGGACGCTCCCCAGGGCGTACTTCGTGTTGTCGTGGGTCACACAGTCTTCGACCGCCTCGCTTATGGCGATGCCAAGGCTCCCGGGGTGGTTGGCGTCTGTCTGGAGGAACTTCCGTCCGGCGTTGGTCTTCGTGCTCGGAGAAGCGTGGACCTCGGCGCCGTACACTTCCATGAGGGTCCGCCGGTAGGGCTTCTGGTCGTAGCTGCTCCTTGTCATGTAGACCGTGAGGTCGATGTCGAAGAGGGCGGTGGCCAGAGCCAGGGCGCTCCCCCACTGGCCCGCGCCGGTCTCGGTGGTGAGCCTCTCGGTCCCCTCCTTCTTGTGGTAGTAGGCCTGGGCGATGGCGGTGTTGGGCTTGTGGCTCCCGGCGGGGTTGAGGTCCTCCCGCTTGAAGAAGATCTTCGCCGGCGTCCCAAGCTTCGCCTCAAGCCTGGTCGCCCTGTAGAGCGGGGTGGGCCTGCCGAGGCGGAGGTACGCCTCCCTGACTTCGTCGGGGATCGGGATGTACTCCTGCGACGACATCTCCTGCATCAGGCACTCTTTCGCGAAGAGCCTCATCAGCGGCTCCGGCGACATCGGCTGCATGGTGCGGGGGTCGAGGGGCGGGGGGAGGGGTTCGGGGAGGTCGTGCTGGATGTTGTAGTAGTCCCTTGGAAGCTTGTCCTCGGCCAGGAGGGCCTTCAGCTGTGTCCTGCTCATGGGCGGACCCGCGGTGGCGGGGGATAAATCGAATCGTGACGGTTTGTGTGCATGAAAGCGGAAGCAGATTCTGCTCAAAAACGTCATATATGCTCGTTTCTGTGCACAGACGCCAGAAGTGTCATGTGGGCGAACGTCCGAAAGCAGTTCGACAGGCAGGTGGTGAGGCCGGAGATAGTCAGGAAGATGATCCAGTGCGGGATGCGGGTGTCGGAGGACGAGAAGATCTACGTCGACGACGTCGAGGTGGACTACACGGCCGTCGCAAGGGCGCTCGACGTCGACAGGCGCGTTGTGAAGCAGACGGCGCAGCAGATCAGGAGGAACAGGTATCTCTTCTCCCTATTCTCGAAGACGAAGCCCCTGGGGACCAGCCTGGTCGACGTGGTCTCCCATCTGGGGTACACTGCCCTGGTGATTGAGGCGGACCCGAAGTCGTCGGGGGTGATGGCGGGGGTGGCGGAGATACTGTCCAGGCACGGCATGGTGGTGAGGCAGGCGGTGGCCGAGGACCCGGAGATGGTCCCCGACGCAAAGATGACCCTGGTGGTGGAGGGGCAGCTGACGGGAGGGGCGATCGAGGAGCTGCACGGCCTCACGATGGTGCGGAGCATAAAGATCCTGAAGTAACTTGGCAAGGAGATACGACGTCGCGGTCATGCACGACTTCTTCGTGGACAGGCTGGTCCACGCGGGGTCCCTAGCGGATCTGATGGGCGGGATCAGGGAGAAGGCCGGCGCGGGTGGAGGGGGCATCCACGGCGTCCCCCAGGAGGACATCAGGGGGGGCAACGCGGTGAACATGGCCCACGCGCTCGCCAGGCTGGGGCTGAGGACCCTGCTGATCACCCACAGCGACGGGGCCCACCTGGGGCTGCTGGAGGGGGCGTTCGAGGGGCTGGACGTCGACCTCCGGGTCAAGCCCGTTGCCGCAGGCCTCACGGTCGCCCTCGAGGAGAAGGTCAACGTGATGCTCGGAGACGGCGGGGGCGCGGCCGACTTCGGGCCCCGGCTGTTGGACCCCGGCGACTGGGACGCGCTCGAGAGGTCCAGGGTTGTCTGCTCGGTGAACTGGGCCGCCAACATGCGGGGGACCGAGCTGCTGCTGGCCCTAAGGAGGAGGCTCGGGAAGGAGAAGCCCATATTCATGGACCCGGCGGACTTCCGGGACAGGCTCCCGGAGTTCCTGGAGCTCCTCCTGCGGATCTCGAAGGGGGGCCTGGTCGACTGGGTCAGCATGAACGAGGGCGAGGCCGAGGAGTCGGCGCGGCTCCTGAAGGTCGGCGGCTCCGACCTTGGCGCCACCTGTAGGGCCCTGGCGCGCAGGATGAGGGTGGTGTTCGACCTCCACACCGCGATGCGGTCGTACTCGAGCGAGGGGACCGAGGTCGCCTCGGCGAAGGTGAGGCTACTGAAGGCGAAGAGGCTCACGGGCGCAGGCGACGTGTGGGACGCCGGCGCGATCTATGGGAGGCTCAAGGGGATGGACGAGGCGCGAAGGCTGGCGTTCGCGAACAGGGCAGCCAGGCTCTACCTCGGGAGCGAGTCCCCCCAGCCTCCGACCCTCGAGCAGGTCGAGACCGGGTAGCTACTTCTCCAGCATCCGCGAGAAGGTCCAAGCCACCGTGCTGAGGATCTCGTTCAGCCTGGCCTTCTCTCTGTAGTTCTCTATTATCACCCTGGAGATGGAGCCGTTCGCTTCCTCGACGTCGAACCTGAGCTCTTCGCCCTTGGCGAGCTTCCCCGACTTCACCAGCCCCGCGTCGCCAGCCTTCATCCCCTCCAATATCTTCCCGAGCAGGAACGACTTGAACGGCGGCGTCGACGGCTTCAGCGTAACCCCGACCGGCTCTATGGCCACTGCGTCTGAGGTCACCGATGCGGTGGCTATGACCTGCCCTCCCTTGTCTCGCTTGAGCTCCCTGACCTCCGGCCGCTCCTTCGACTCGGCCATCATCTCGATGGCGGGCCGGAATGTGGACGCCCTGAGGTTTGCGTCTACGTATCCAAGGGTCTCCGTGAGCCTGGCGATCTCCTCTTGAAGCTGGGCTATCCTCCCCTCGATCCAGAGCTTCAGCTCTGCAGCCTTCTTCACGTCGCCCTCGGACGAGGCCATCGAGCCGGGTCGCCGGAGGACTCGCTAAAAACGTTAGTCGGAGGCGCAGTTCGGATGGGAGCCAGAGGTGAAAGTGTTAAGACACGAAGGTCGGACGCGGAGCCGTTGCTGAGGCTGAAGCGCCGGACCGCAGCGGTCGCGGCAGGCTCCCTCTTCGCAGCCCTCTACGCCATACTGGGGGCGCTCCCCGTGTCGAAGATCCTCCTCGGGTCCGGGAACTTCTTGACCGCGAGCAACTTCGTCACTCCCCTGGCCGGGATGCTCTTTGGGCCGTTCGTGGGGGGCTTCGCGGCCGTCGTCGGAGACCTCCTCGACGCCTACGCCGGATACATCGTGATCGGGAGCACCGGCCTGTCGATAATCGCCGCGGACCTTGCAACGGTGGCGACGGCGGGACTGGCGTACACCGGGAGGTGGAGGGCGGCAATCGCCGTCCCGGTGGTCGTGCTGCTGCTTTACTGGGCCGACCCCATCTCAGTCCTGTTCGTGGGGCCTGTCCCCTTCACCTGGCTGCACATGCTGTCAGTCCCGCCGCTCATCGTAGTGCTGCTGTTCCAGAAGTCCGGCAGGCTGTCGAGGCTCAACCCCGTATTCGTGGCCGCCGTCACCTTCGCGTCGCTCCTCTGCGGTCAACTCACGGGCACGCTGGTGGGCCAGGAGCTCGCGGTGCGGGTGTACCAGACCCTCTCGCTCCAGGCCTGGCAGGGGATCGTCCCCCTCTTCTTCCCTCTCTACCCCGTCGAGCGGACTCTGTTCACCGTCGTCGGCTCCGCCGTATCGATACCCATACTTCGCGCCGTCTGGCGGAGGGAACACCCCCACTCGCAGGGGTGAGGGCCTGGCTCCTGCGTTCGGGAGCAGACTTTAATGGAGTAGACCCGGGCTCGACCGCGTGTCCCACCCCTCCTTCGAGAACGCCGTCGGCAAGTTCCGAGCGCTGCTGGAAGAGCAGGCCCAGCGGGCAGATAGAATCAGCAGGCCGGTCGAGTGGCTGGACTACTCCAAGCTGGAGAAGCTGGTCATAGGGGTCATCGGCGGGGACGGCATCGGCCCGATCATCGCGAAGGAGACGAGGAAGGTCATGGAGGAGCTGCTGAAGGGAGAGCTGAAGTCGGGCAGGGTGGAGATCAGGGAGATAGAGGGGCTGACCATCGAGAACAGGATCAGACAGCTGAAGGCCCTCCCGGAGGAGGTCCTGGCGGAGATCAAGGAGTGCCACGTCCTGCTCAAGGGGCCGACGACGACCCCGGAGGAGGGGAGCGGGGTCCCGAACATCGAGAGCGCCAACATCGCCATCAGGAAGACCTTCGACCTCTTCGCCAACGTGAGGCCGGTGAGGGTCCCGTCGCAGGGCATCGACTGGGTGTTCTTCCGCGAGAATACGGAAGGGGAGTACGTCCTCGGGAGCAAGGGGATGATGGTCACGCCGACAATGGCCATGGACTTCAAGGTGATCACGAAGCCCGGGGCCGAGAGGATCATCCGCATGGGCTTCGAGCACGCGAAGAAGACGGGGAGGAAGCGGGTGACCGTCGTAACGAAGGCGAACGTGATCAAGACGACGGACGGGCTCTTCCTTGAGACCGCCAAGGAGGTGGCGAAGGGGTACCCCGACATAAAGTGGGACGGGTGGTACATCGACGTCTTCACGGCGAAGCTCCTGGACGAGAAGAGGCGCAGGGACTTCGAGGTTGTGGTCCTGCCGAACCTCTACGGGGACATCGTGACGGACGAAGCCGCTGAGATCCAGGGAGGGGTGGGGACGGCAGGGAGCGCCAACATAGGGGCGAGGTTCGGCATGTTCGAGGCCATACACGGCTCGGCACCGAGGATGGTCTCCGATGGGCGGGGCGAGTACGCCGACCCCCTGAGCCTGATGAGGGCAGCGGTCATGATGCTGGAGCACGTGGGGATGTCGGCGCAGGGCTCGAAGCTGTCCAGGGCCCTCGACATCTGCGCGATCTACGAGCCCGGGGTCAAGATCACGGGCAGGTCAGACGGAGCTACCGCGGCCCAGTTCGGGGAGCGCGTGGTGTCGGTCCTGAGGGATCCCAAGACTGACACGAAGTGGGCCTCTTACCAGAAGGGCTAGTCACCTTCAGCCCCTGATGCGGAAGTCCCTGTGGTTCCTCGGAGAGGCTGGCTGCACCTGCACCCTGTCCACCCTCGCCCTCGGCGGGCCGGACTTCGCCCACTCGACGACCTTGTTCACGTTCCGCTCGGCCCCTTCCAGGAACGCCTCCACGGATCCGTCGGGCAGGTTGCGGACCCACCCCCTCACGCCCAGGTCCGTCGCGAGCCTCGCCATGGTGGCGCGGAAGGAGACGCCGTGGACCAGCCCCTGGACCTTGACCCTGACGGCTGTGGCCATCGCATCAACCGACCGCTGCGATGATGTTGGTTATGCCGGTGACCACGAAGGACACGGCGAGGGCCGCGATGAGGAGCGCGGTAATCCTCGAGAGTGCGTTGGTGCCGTTGGGTCCGAGGAACCGGCCCACCCAGCCGGAGCCCGAGAGGATCACGTAGGCGAGGGCGGAGTTGATGAAGATCACGACGAGCGCCAGGAGCGGACTGTAGGGGCTCGTGGAGATGATGATCACAGTAGAGATCGCCCCCGGCCCCGCGAGGAGGGGGGTAGCCAGGGGGAAGGCGGCGATGTCGGAGGGCTGCAGCCCCTTCGAGCGGCTGTCGCTCCCCCTCAGGTGTTCGACTGCCACCAGGAAGAGGATTATGCCGCCGGCCACCCTGAAGTCGTTGATGGTTATCCCGAAGGCCTCGAAGATGAGCCAGCCGAAGAGGGCGAAGACGACCAGGATCGCCGTCGATATCACGACAGCCTGCTTGACTATCCTCTTGCGGTGGTCGGCGAAACCTTCGGTGAGCCCGATGAAGATCGGGACTGTGCCAATGGCGTCCATGACCGCAAAAAGGAGGACGAACGCCTCGGTGAAGAGGACGAAGTCGAAGGCGAAGAATGAAGTGAGTAGCGACATCTACCCGCCGCGAGGCCTCCAAACGGATAAATAAGCAGTAGAGGGTTTTTCAGTAGAGATTGTCCCAAGTGGAGGAGTCCGCGGTCGACGCGGCCATGTCGAAGATCATCGATCCGGAGCTCGGGAGGCCGATCACCGACCTGAAGCTGATAGACAAGAAGGTCATCAACGGGGGCTCGGTCGAGCTGGAGTTCCATCTGACGGCGCCTTTCTGCCCGCCGGTGTTCGCGCTGAAGATCGCGGCAGACATCAAGGCGGGGCTGCTGTCGGTGCCCGGCGTGACCGATGCGAAGGTGACTCTGCGCGGGCACTTCCTCGCCGAGGCGGTCAACAAGCAGGTCAACAAGCCGCCACAGCCCGCAGGGTAGGGCCCCATGGGGAGCCGCGAGCGCGTGGCGGAGTACCTCCTGAAATCAGGAGCGAGCTACGAGCTCAGGGAGTTCGGGGAGAGCACCAAGAACTCGGTCCTCGCCGCCCAGGCCCTGGGGTGTGAGGTCGCTGAGATCGCGAAGAGCGTGGTGTTTCTGGCCAGCCGCCCCGCAGTGGTGGTCGCCTCGGGGGACAGGCGGGTGAGCCTCCCGAAGCTCTCCAAGGTCATAGGCGAGGCGAGGATTGCCAGCCCCGCCGAAGTGCGGGACAGGACGGGGTTCCCCATCGGCGGGGTCCCGCCATTTCCCCACGGCGACGAGGTGGCGGTCCTGCCGGACGTCTCGCTCACGAGGTTCCGCTCAGTCTGGGCGGCCGCCGGGGCGCCGAACGCCGTGTTCCGGATGGACCCGGCCGACATCATCCGCCTCGTCGGAAAGGGCCCCTTCGACGTCTGCGAATAGTCTATAGAGAGGAAGCCTGGGTCATAGAGACGTGCCCGCGAGGAAGGCGATAGAGATGGGGAGGGGGACAATCCTCGTGTCCCTTCCGAAGGAGTGGGTGAAGAAGAACGGCGTCAAGAAAGGGGCGGACATCTCCGTCGAGGAACTATCGCCTGGGAAGCTGATGATTCGGCCCTACAGCGGCAGGGAGGGAGAGCAGAAGCAGATAGTAATCGAAAATGACGGGGAGAACTTCGGCCAGGTGACCAACGACGTCACCGGGGCGTACCTGCTGGGGTATGACCTGATCAAGGTGGAAGGATCCAAGGTGATCACAAGGGAGAACAGGCGCGCCATCAAGGAGACCATGGGCAGGCTCGTCGGGCTCGAGATGCTGGACGAGGACTCGAAGAGGATGACGTTCCAATTCCTGCTCGAGCCGACGGCGATCACCCCTGAGAAGATAGTCAGGCGGATGTCGGGGCTCCTCGACGGGATGCTGAAGGACACGGCCGAAGCGCTCGCGAAGGGCGACTCCAAACTCATGGGGCTCGTGGGCGAGAGGGACGACGAAGTCGACCGGCTCTACTTCCTGCTCGTTAGGGCGACGAGGGCCGCGATAGTTCGGCCGGAGGTCGCCGAGGGGTACGGGCTCTCACCGGTCGACCTGCTGGACTACAGGGTGCTCGCGACCTTCCTTGAGAGCACCGGGGACGCGGTCACCGAGCTCTCCCGCAAGTTCCACCTGAGGGGGGCCAGGGTGCAGCTCGCGAAGGAGTACTCGAGGTGCGTCATGAAGCTCAAGGAGATGAACGAGCTGGCTACCCAGGGCTTCCTTTCCAGGAGGGCGGGCAAGCCTAGGACGGTGAGCAGGCGGATGGCCGAGCTGGCCCAGGAGGTTACCGGCGAGCTCGCCGCCATAGCGAAGATACCGAGCGGCGACGGCGCCAGCGTCGCCGAGACCCTGGCGTCCCTCGAACGGGTAAGCAGGCTGCTCGTGGACGTGTCGGACCTGGCGGTGATAACGCAGCAGGTTTCGTAGAAATCCCAGCAAGCCTTAATTATCAAAGACCCTCAAAGGCTGACTTGCCCAAGTATCTCTTTGTGACCGGCGGAGTAATGTCGGGCCTGGGCAAGGGCGTCATCACTTCTTCCGTCGCCAAGCTGCTCCAGCTCTCCGGCGTGAAGGTGACCTGCCTCAAGATAGACCCGTACCTGAACTTCGACGCAGGCACCATGAACCCCTACACCCACGGGGAGGTGTTCGTCACTGACGACGGGGGGGAGACCGACATGGACATCGGCAACTACGAGCGGTTCCTCAACCGGGACCTGGAGAAGCTGAACAACATCACCACGGGGCAGATCTACAAGAAGGTCATCGACGATGAGAGGAGGGGGAAGTTCCTCGGGAAGTCGGTCCAGATCATCCCGCACGTGACCGACGAGATCAAGCGGAGGATACGCGAGCTCGCAGACAAGGAGA
>JAGWHE010000006.1 GCA_028866945.1 Nitrososphaerota archaeon | reverse complement strand
CAGTCGCGCCTGGCCTTGGAGTCGTCTATGGACATCGGCCATGAGTCGGCTATCTTCTGCCGAGAGTCAGGGGAATAGGAGACGCTGAACCCCTTGACGCGACGCTGGATCTCCTTCGCAATCTCGCCTGCTGAGAAACTGATGGCTGCCAGGTTGTACCCCAGGTGGCGCCTCGCCCTGGACTTGTCCGCCTCCATCAGGAGGACGGTCGCCTTCAAGGCGTCGGGCATGTACATCATAGGTAGGACCGTGTCCTCCCTGAGGAAGCAGATGTAGGAACCCTTCTGCAGGGCTGCGTAGAATATCTCGACGGCGTAATCGGTAGTGCCGCCACCGGGGGGCGCGACGTTGCTGATCAGCCCCGGATACCTGAGGACCCTCGTGTCCAGGCCGTACTTCACGAAGTAGTAGTTGCAGAGGAGCTCCCCGGCGACCTTGGTCACCCCGTAGATGGTGGTGGGGTTGAGGGGGGCGTTCTGAGGAGCGTTTGTCCGCGGCGCGTCTGGGCCGAAGGCGCCGATCGAGCTGGGCCAGAAGACTTTGGAGACTCCATGGGTCCTCGAGGCCTCGAGGACGTTCCTTAGGCCGTCAATGTTGACAGTCCAAGCCAGCTCCGGGTCCTTCTCGCCCACTGCGGAAAGGAGGGCGGCCAGGTGATAGACGGTGTCGACCTTGAACTCCTTCACGACCATCGCGACCGCGTCGCGGTCTCCAGTGTCTAGGGAGACAAGAGGGCCGTCCTTCAGAGACGGGCTTCCAGGGGACCGGTGGACGGCGGCGACGACGTTGTCCTTGCCGTAGAGTGAGCGGAGGTGGGGGACTAGTTCGGCTCCGATCTGTCCCGCAGAACCTGTGACCAGAACCCTTGGAGGCATTCGGTTCCCATGAGAGGACGACCCCGTTTAAGGGTTGAGGGCGCTACGTGAGTATCTTCATCGTGATGGTCGAGACTACGCCCGGCTTTGACCTAAGGTGGTCCGCGATGATCGACTTCACCGCCTGGTCGTCAGGGCCCTCGACCATGACCAGCAGGTCGTAGAGTCCGTAGAGTTGGTAGACGGAGGTGATCCCTGTCATCCCGCGGAGGGCAGACATGCTCTGCTCCTCGGTGCCCGGGCTCAGGTTCACCAGGACTATCGCTCTTTCCATGCTGCGACAGCGTTAAGAGAGGGGCTTGGATTAAAGATTTTGCTAAGCGTGGTCAGAGCCCCGCCATGCGCCCCATGGCGTCCTCCAGGGAGAGCAGCTCCTCCTTCCGGCTTCTCATGTCTCTCAGGGTCACGGCCTTCGCCTTGACCTCCTTCTCTCCGACTATGACGGTCCAGGCCGCCCCCAGCTTGCTCGCATCCTCCATCTGCTTCGAGAGAGACCTCGGCTGGAGCGAGACCTCGCAGGCCAACCCCCTCTCACGCAGGGCGCTCGCCACCCGCAGGGCGTCCTTCGACGTGGCAGGGCCCGGAGAGGCGACGTAGGCCAGGCCCCGACGCGAGGCGTCGTCCGGCTCGACCGACATGGCCATCCTCTCGATCCCGCCAGCCGCGCCGGTGGCCGACAGGTCTGGGCGACCGAAGATCTTGGGCAGGGCGTCGTATCTCCCGCCGCCGAACAGGGAGCCTAGCCGGGGGTTCGCGTTATCCGAGGCCTCGAAGACGATGCCGGTGTAATAGTCGATGCCGCGCACTATGCTCATGTTGTACTCCACGTTCCTGAGGTTCCTGGCGTCGAGCATATCTGCCAGCAGGGTCAGCTCCTTCACAGACTCGAGGTGGTTCTCGGCGGCCCTCGAGAGGACTTCGTCGGGGCGCCCCCTGAGCCCTCCGAACTCGAGCAGCCGATCCACCTTGTCGCCCCCGAAGCCCTTCTCCATGTACTCCTTCCTGAGGTCGGAAGGCGACTTCTTCTCGACCTTGTCGAGCGCCCGCATCAGTTCGACCACGCGCCCGCCCTCGGAGATGCCCAACTTTGCCCGGATGAACTCCTCCACGACCCTCCTGTCGCCCACCTTGATGGTCGTGTTTGTGAGTCCCAGCTTCCTCAGTATTGCGGCACCGGCGTCGATGACCTCCGCGTCCGCTTCGACCGAGGGGGGCCCGAAGACCTCAAGGTCCCACTGGTGCGACCAGCGGTACCTCCCGTACTGGGGCTCGTCGTACCGCCATATCCCTCCGGAGGCTGCGAGTTTGGCGGGGAGCCGGAGGTCCTTGCGAGAGCAGACGTAGCGCGTGATGCCAACGGTCATGTCGAAGCGGAGGCCGACGTCGCGGTCCGCCTTGTCCTTGAACGCGTAGATCTCCTGGTCGATCCCTTCCCCGCTCTTCGCCCGGAGCACGCTGAGGTGCTCCAATGACGCCGGCTCCATCAGCTGGAAGTTGTACGTCCCAGCGACTGACTCGAAGGCCGACTCCACCCGCGCCTGCCTGGCGAACCGGTCGGGCTCGATGTCGTCGATGCCCCGCGGGACTGACAGGTCCAACCTAGTCCCCTTTGCCTTTCAGGGCTGAAAGCTGGGCCAGCATCGCAGTGAGCTGCAGCTCCGGCTGGGAGCCCTGCACCAGCCGATAGTCGTACTCTGCGAGGATGGAAACCGCCCCGGCCATGTCAGCGACCTTCTGCGAGCTGAGGGCTTCGTTCGCATACTTCAGGAAGTCCCTTTCAGGAACTCCATACACTCGCGTAAGCTCCAGCATCTTGGTCCTGGCGGCTTCGAAATTCCCTTCGAGCGCCGCGGCGATGACCTCGGCGACCCTCGCCTTGGCGGCGGCGCCCGAGACTGACTTCACCGCGTCGGCGGTCACCTCCCCCGAGGCGGCAGCCGCCTGCAGGAGGTTGATGGCCTGCCTGAGGTCCCCCTGCGTCGCCTCATAGATGGCGGCGAACACGGAGTCGCCAGGGTGCTTCAGCTTCTCCTTCTTCGCGATCACCTTGAGGTGGTCGGTCACGGAAGCCTCGTCCAGCCTCTGGAACCTGAATATGGCGCAGCGGCTCTGGAGCGGCTCGATTATCCCCGATGAGTAGTTGCAGATGAGTATGAACCTCGTGTGCTCCGAGTTCTCCTCCATTATCCTGCGCAGTGCCGTCTGGCCGTCCGACGTCATCTCGTCGGACTCGTCAAGGATGACGAGCCTGTAGGGGATCCCTTCCCTCCTGTCAGCGTACCGGGCGAACGTCTTGACCCTCTCGCGGACGACGTCAATCCCCCTCTCGTCCGACGCGTTCAGCGACAGGGTGTAGTCGCGCCACTGCTCGCCCAGTATCTCCTTCGCCAGGATGACCGCCGTCGTGGTCTTCCCCGAGCCTGGGGGGCCGGCGAACAGCAGGTGGGGGAGCTGCTGCTTCTTCTGCAGGAGGGCGCGCAGCCTCTGCTTGATCATCTCCTGGTCCACGAGCTCCGTCAGAGACGCCGGGCGGTACTTCTCGACCCACATCAGGTCTTCGAGCGGCACCTAGGGTTCAGCCGCCCTATCGTAGCCTCTGGACAATTTCTGCACGGACTCGACTCCCGTTCTTATTTATCCGTTGAAGGGAAAACCTGTCTAGACGCCGGACACTTTCATGCCAAGGTAGAGCTTCGCCAGCTCCTGATGAGATAGCAGCTCCTTGGCGGTGCCGATGAAGGCGTTCCTGCCTCCGACAAGGAGGTAGGCCCTGTCCCCTATCTCAAGGGCGCGCTTGGCGTTCTGCTCCACCAGGACGATGGTCATTCCCCTCTCCTTCCCCAGCGACTGGATGGTCTTGAGGACCATGGTGGCGTACTTGGGTGAGAGGTTGGCCGTGGGCTCGTCGAACATTATGACCTGAGGCTTCCTCAGCAGCGCCATGGTCATGGCGACCATCTGCCTCTCCCCGCCGCTGAGGTTGACCACCCTGGAGTCGAGGTATGCCTTCAACTGGGGGAAAATCTCGAGGGTGTCCTTCAACCTCGACTCGTACTCGGACTTCGCTATCATGTAGGCAGCCATCTTGAAGTTCTCCTTCACGCTGAGCTTCGTGAAGACCCCTTCGGTCTGGGGGAGGTAGGCGAGGCCCGACCTCGCGATGACGTGCGGCGGGTGGCCGTTCAGCGTCTTCCCGTCCATCGTCACCGACCCCTTGTAGATGTTTGTGAGGCCTGCCACGCTCTTCAGCAGAGTGCTCTTCCCCGACCCGTTCGGACCGACTACTATCGTGAGCTCGCCGGGGGATGCGTCCAGGGAGACGTCGGTGAGTATCTGCAGCTTCCCGTATCCCGCGGAGATGCTGTCGACTTTCAGCATGGGCTAGGCACCTAGGTAAGCCTCGATCACTTTGGGGTCGGTCATCACCTGGTCTGGCTTTCCAGCCGCCACCACCTTGCCAAGGGCCATGGCGGTGACAGTGTCCACGTAGCTGAGCGCAATCTCCAGCCTGTGCTCCACGATGAGGAAGGTGACTCCGAGGTCGTCCCTCAGCTTGAGTATCCTCCCGAATATCTCGTGGGCCAGGGTCGGGTTCACCCCGGAGATCGGCTCGTCCAGGAGAATGAGCTTGGCGCCGGTCATCAGTGCCCTGGCTAGCTCGAGGAGCTTCATCTGTCCGCCGCTCAGGGTGTTCGCAGGGCCGTCCCAGAGCTTGTCGAGCCCGAGGAGGGTGAGTATGGACATGGCCCTCTCGGTCGATTCGGTCTCCTTCTTGACCCAGGCGCGCTTCACCAGTGACTTCACGAACGACTCGCCGGGGTTCCCCTTGTCGGCGACGAGGACGTTTTCAAGGAGCGTCAGCTTGGTGAACAGGCTCGGGATCTGGAAGGTCCTCGATATGCCCATGGCGTACAGCTTGTGAGGGGGCAGTCCGCCTATCTCCCTCCCCTGGTAGAGGATGCTGCCGGCGTCGGGCTTGTAGAAACCGCTCACCACGTTGATGAGGGTGGTCTTCCCCGACCCGTTGGGCCCAATCAGTATGTGGACTTCCTTGTCTTTGATGCCGAAAGTGACTCCGTCGAGAGCGCGGAGGCTCCCGAAGGACTTCGCCACGTCGTTGATCCGGAGGAGCTCTTCCATCGGAACCACGAAAAAGAGGAGTGGGGGACTCCTATCCTATGCAGGGGCGTTGCCTGTTGTCCAGCTTACAGAATTGGTGGCGTAGTCCCATTGACCAGCGAGGATCCATCCCCAAGAGCTAGCTCCGGTGGATACCACCTTCCAGATCTGGTAGCCAGAGCCGGCGAATAGGGCACGGTCTCCTGCGGGTGTGAGGGTTTCTGCGCCTGTTAGGCCGTAGAAGTTGCCTGCTACGGTCGGGAGTATTGCTTGGATGGCTTGGCCAGAGTTCCTTCCGGACTGTAGTATCGATAGGGCCGCGAGCCAGACGTCGTCGTAGCCTTCGAACGTGTAGAAGGCGCCGCCGCCGAGGATGGCTGCTCCTGCCGATGTACCCTGGATCCTAGCGTAGAAGGCAGATGCCTTTGAGTTGTTGCTAAGCACGCCGAAGAGCGTCGAGTAGACGCCGACTTGGGCTGCTAGGCTGGCAACGCTGGTAGATGAATTGGATAGGTCAGAGTTCTGGGCGATTCCGTCCATGCCGAACCAGGGAAGATGTGTGCCGAGCAGGCTCGGTGCCTGGGTGTGTACCTGGCTGAGTATGCTTCCATACTCCTGGAACGCTACGATGTATATCGCGACGTTCGCAGCCCCGACCTGGCTCGAAAGTGTAGAGTACTGGCTATTCATCGTCGATATGATCGACGTGAAGTCGCTGGTGGAGATGTCGTACTTTGTCGGCCCGCCGATGACTATGCTTGGGTCATCCTGCTTGAGCCATGTGATGGTTGAGTTCGCTAGACCGTCGCCGTAGGTGTCGTCCCTGTTGACCACGATGACCGCCTTGGCACCAGACGCGAGCAGTTCCTTGGCGTCCGCCTGTCCCTGGGCCGCGTCGTTGGGCGCGGTCCTGAACAGGTAGTCGTTAGGAATTGCAAGTGCGATGGATGTCGAAGACGGGCTGATCAGGACGATGTGGTTCTGGTTCGCGTAACTCAGGATGCCGGCAGCCGTGCCGCTGTTAAGCGGCCCGACGACCACCTGGATTCCTGAAGCACCCATGGCCTGAAGCTCGGACAGCGCGGTAGGCGTGTCGAGCTTGTAGTCCTGGTTGTTGAGCGCGAACGTCAAGCTACATCCGGACGATGCGACGAAGCTGTTGACGTCTGTGATTGCCAGCTGCTCTGCGGCGAGCTCACCCTTGCCCTGCGCGGAAAGACCTCCGCTGAGGTCGTTCAGGGCACCGATGGTGATTGTCTGCCCGTTGCAGAGTCCTGCTGCTTGTGCGTTGGAAGTGGTGACAGTCGTTGTGACTGTCGTGGTGGCCCCGGCGCCGCCGAGACCGAGTGTTGGAGCTGCTGCGTAGAGAATCCCTGCGCCAATCAGAAGTCCCACTATCAGTGTTCCGATAAGCGATGCAGTAGATGCACCTCTCTTTTTCAACGGAACCGTCTGTTGCAAGCCGAAAGTATTTTAACACTTCTCTGGCCCAAAGCGCGAGCCCTTCATACTTGGTACCACAGTACCTGATCTCGGCCCTCGTCTACGCGTGTCTGTTCGCCTTGATGGGCATGGGGCTGACCCTCACCTACATGACCACGAAGGTGCCGAATTTCGCCTATGGGGACTTCGTCGCCCTGGGGGTGTATTCGGCCTACACCGCGTCGAAGGTGTTCCATTCGAACCCCTATGTGGGGAGCGTCTTCGGGTTCGCCATCGGTGCAGTCGCCTCGGCGATCATGTACCTCGGGGTCCTGAGGCCCCTCGCGAAGCGAGGCTCGTCGATGGTTTCGCTGATGATCGCGACCTTCGGGGTGGACATCGGGTTCGTCGGTCTGATCGGGATCTACACGGACTACCTGCAGTACGTGCAGAGGCTCATCGACGCGGCGCAGTTCTACCAGCTCGGCCCCGACTTCAGCTTCGGCGGCTACGCCGGGGTGGTCTACGCTGCCCCCATCTCAGTCATAGCGACGGTGGCCGCCATCTACCTGCTGTTCACGAGGACGAAGTTCGGGGTGGCGATGAGGGCGGCAGTGGAGAATCCCCCGCTCGCTCGGGTCCTTGGCATCAACGTGGACCTGGTGAACACCATATCATGGATGTTGGCGGGCGGACTCGCGGCCTACGCCGGCGCCCTGCTGACCCTGCAGCTCCCGGCAGGCACAGCGACCGGGTCGAACCTCATCGTGGAGATCTTTTCGGCGAGCGTCCTTGGCGGGCTGAACAGCATCTTCGGAGCGGCGGTCGGAGGGCTGCTGATAGGGGGGAGCGAGATCCTCCTGACCCTGGACCTCGGCCTCGGGTTCGGTTACGCCGGGGCGGTGGTCATTTCGGTGCTGCTGATCCTCGCGGGGGTCTTCGTGTTCAAGATGAAGAAGGTGCAGGCGAGGATCGCAGGGGCGGTCCTGGCCGCCTTCGGGGCATGGATTCTCATCGACATGGCGGCCGGCTTCCCCGTTGACTTCCTCTCCGGGGAGCTGGTCTTCGGCTTCGGGCCCAACGTCACCCCCTACCAGCAGGCGATACCGCTCCTGATCATGGCGTTCTCGCTGATGATCATACCCGAGGGGATATTCTCCATCGACTTCAGGCGGCTGCTGAAGAGGGTGAAGAGCTAGAATGGGCCTTCCGTCCGTGATCCTGTTCGGGGTCAACCTCGTCCCGTTCACCATCGACTTCATCGAATTCTACGCCCTCTACCTCGCGATCAGCCTTTCGTTGAACCTGGAGTTCGGGTACACCGGCGTCCCCAACTTCGGGAAGGTTCTATTCATCGCCGGAGGGGCCGCGTTCGGAGGGATCCTCTCTGGGTTCCTGGCGGTCCAGATCACGGGCATCGGCAAGGGGCAGGACTACCTCGCGCTGAGCGGAAGGATCGTGAACCAGATAGACCTCAACCTGGTGCACAACCCCATCCTCGCCATCGAGCTCATGGGCTTCGCGCTGCTCATCGCGGCGCTCATCGGCGCGCTGCTCGGCTTTCTCGCATCGTATCCTGCCATAAGGCTCAGGGAGGACTACCTCGGGATGCTCCTTCTGGCCATGGCGCAGTTCTTCGACGTCGCCGTGAGGACCTACTCGTCTTCCCCCATCGCCATCCCCGACCCCGCCTACTACTTCTCGACCCTCGGGCCAGGGGTGGAAGGGCTGGTGGACGACGCCATCATGGTAGGGTTCCTGATAGCGGTCTACGTCTTCATCGAGAAGGTGGTCAGGTCCCCCATGGGGAGGACCCTGCGGGCAGTCAGGGACAACGAGGACGCGTCTGCCGCCCTGGGCAAGGACAACACCAAGATACGGAGGAACGTGCTCATCGTGGCCTCGGCCATGGCAGCGATGGCAGGGGCCCTGTACTCGCTTTACATCGGGTCCTTCGAATACGACACCTGGACGAGGTTCGCCTGGACGTTCTGGCCCTTCCTCATCGTCATCATCGGGGGCGCGGGTAACAACACTGGGGCGGCCCTGGGAGCCTTCTTCTTCTCCGCCATCTTCAAGGGGCTGCAGCAGGAGCAGCAGGCGCTCCAGAAGTACGTCTCCTTCTCGCCCGGATTCGTGAACTGGGTCCAGGACCTGCTGTTCGCCGGGATGCTGTTGGCGATACTGTACCTCAGGCCGGAAGGGATCATCAGAGAGAAATCGTCGTTCACCCTCCCGAAGAAGGTGCTCAACGCGATAGCCAAGTCAAAGGGGTCCGGGGGCGCCAGCCGGACTTCGGGGAAGGACGGACTCCTCGCCAGGGTGATGGGGCGCCTGAGGCGGGGCCGCGGAGGCCGAGGGGAGTCCGCGGACGCGAGCCCGGGCCAGCACTAGGGCCCCGGCGACCGCCCAAGGTTTATTATCGACACGGGGTCGTCGGCGTCCGCTTTGTCCGAAGAGCAAATCGCCCTAAGGCAGATGCTCGAACGCCGTGAGAGGGAGTACCTTCTCGGGACGGCGAGGGCGAAGATGCGCTCTTCGATCGAGGACCTGACCGTCGGCGACTTCCACATTGAGAAGCTCGCCGAAGGAGAGACGGTCGAGCTCCCCAGGTACGTGCTGGACGAGCTCGTGACCCAGGGGATGGCAGACGTCGCGGAGACGCCGTTCGAGAACGAGATATTCAGCGCGCTCGGCAGGGAGAAGATGATGGGGCCGCTTCAGCTGTCCGGCCTCCCTCCAGACTTCTACGTCAAGATGAGAAGGAGACTCGGGGCCCTCGCAGCCGGGGCCTCTGAAGGCAAGGTCAGGAGGGAAGACTTCGACCGCCTGAGGGCCGTATGCTACGACCTGGTGGGGATCAGGCTCAGCAAGCTGCTTTCGCTTTCAGGTTCCTCTGCGTCGGCGTCGACTTTGACGGACAAGCTCACGCCCGAAGAGAACTCATTCTTCGCCATCTCCCAGTCACTTTCCAAGGAGTGGAAGAGCGGGCTACTGGGGGGGCAGAAGTAGTTGGCCACCCTCGCCAGCGGCAAGCTGTCAGAACAGTTCGAAGACTTCCTGAAGTCGGTGAAAGACAAGTCAGGGGACCCGGTATACAGGGAGAAGATATCTCAGCTGATCTCCAAGGAGGGCAAGTCGCTGGTGGTCGACTTCGGCGACCTCCTGAGGTACAACAACGACCTGGCCAACAGGGTGCTCCTCGAGCCGGACTCGTCCCTTGCGTCGTTCAAGATCGCTGCCTTCGAGACCATGAGAAGCGAGAACGCCCTCTATGCGGACAGGGTCAAGAGGGAGCTGACCGTCAGGCTCAGGGGGCTGACGGACCTGGTCCCCCTCCGGAAGGTGGACACGTCGTACATCGACAAGATGCTTGCCATTTCAGGGATGGTCGTCAGGACGTCTGAGCTCAGGCCGCTGATGACCGAGGCCGCCTGGGTCTGCCCGAGCGGGCACCTGACGTACCAGGAGCAGGACGACATGGCGCTAAAGCGACCGCCGAAGTGCGAGTTGTGCGGAGAGGCGAGGAACTTCGAGCTGGACAGGAGGCACAGCAGGTTCATCGACTTCCAGGTGGTGCGCGTGCAGGAGCTTCCGGAAGAGCTCCCGCCGGGGCAGCTGCCGCAGTTCTTCGACGTCAACGTCGACGGGGACTTGGTGAACACTGCAAGACCCGGGGACAGGGTGGTGCTGACTGGGGTGGTCAGGGCCGTGCCGGACTACACCCTGGGCCAGGTGAAGACGAGGCTCTTCAGGTCACAGGTGGACTGCAACCACGTCGAGGTGAAGGGGAAGGAGCCCGATCAGGTGCTGGTGAGCAAGGAGGATGAGGAGCTGATCAAGAAGATCGCGGCGTCGCCAGACGCCTACGACAGGCTGGTCAGCTCGGTCGCTCCGGTGATACTCGGACATCAGCCTGAGAAGGAGGCGATCCTGCTCCTGCTGGCGGGCGGGAGCGCGACCGTCCTCCCGGACGGGACCAAACTCAGGGGAGACATCAACGCCCTGTTCGTCGGCGACCCGGGGACCGGCAAGTCCGAGATGCTGAAGTTCGCGTCTCAGGTGGCGCCGAGGGGACTGTATGCGTCAGGGAGGGGGACCACCGCCGCCGGGCTGTCCGCGGCGGTGATCAGGGAGAAGAACGTCCTGATGCTCGAAGCGGGCGTAGTCGTCCTCGCCGACCTGGGGATCGCGGCCATAGACGAGTTCGAGAAGATGAAGCCGGAGGACAGGACCGCGCTCCACGAGATGATGGAACAGCAGACGGTCACCATCGCGAAGGGGGGCATCTACGCGACCCTGAACGCGAGGACTGCGATACTCGCGGCCTGCAACCCGGTGCTGGGGAGGTACAACCCTTTCCAGAACCTCATTGAGAACATCGGGACGCTCCCCATCCCGCTGCTGACCAGGTTCGACATCATCTTTGTCTTCAGGGACCAGCCGAGCCCGGCGGACGACGAGCGGCTTGCCACCCACATCCTTTCCGTCCACGCCCGGCGGTCGTACACGGCGCCCCCGCCCATCGAGTTCAGCCTGCTCAAGAAGTACCTCACCTACGCGAAGCGGATCTCCCCGAACCTCACCAAGGGGGCCATGGACAGGATCAGGGAGTTCTACCTCGAGCTGAGGCGGTCGAGCACCACCGAAGACTCGATTCCTCCGACCCCCAGGACCCTGGAGGCGCTCATCAGGATCGCCACGGCCAGGGCCAGGGTGCTCCTTAGGGACGAGGTGACCGAGGAAGACGCCCTGGCGGCCATCGCCCTGATGAACAGGATGGTGGAGGACATACTCACCGATGCGACCACCAAGAAGACGGACTTCGGCATACAGCTGGGCAAGCCTGCGGGCGAGGCCAAGAACCTGAGGGCTGCACTCGAGATACTGAAGGGACTCGAAGGGGCCGAGAAGAAGCCGGTGGAGCGCAAGGCGTTCAAGGAGGAGCTGGTGAAGGCGAAGTTCTCCGACGAAGACGCGGAGAAGATGATCCGGACGATGTTCAGGGAAGGCATGGTCTACGAGTCGAAGCCCGGATTCATCCGCAGGCTGGGCACCTAGACCCGGGAGCCGGCCCCTTGAGGATAGAGGAAGCCAAGGTCCCTGAAGAGCTGATCAACTACATCAGGGAGAAGGGGATCACGGAACTGTACCCGCCCCAGGAGCAGGCGATCCTGGCGGGGCTCCTCGAAGGGAAGAGCCTGGTCGTCTCGTCCCCCACTGCGTCTGGGAAGACCCTGCTGGCGCTCATGGCGGCATACCTGAAAGCGAAGCAGGGGCGAAAGGTGGTCTACCTGGCCCCCCTGAGGGCGTTGGCGTCTGAGAAGTATGCCGAGTTCTCAGAGCTCGGCAGGTTCGGGATACGGACCTCGATATCGACCGGGGACTACGACTCCAGCGGAGAGTCCCTCGGGAGGTCGGACATCATAGTGCTGACGAACGAGAGGTTCGACTCGGTGATGAGGCACAGGGTCGCCTGGATCAACACGGTCGGGCTGTTCATCGCTGATGAAGTTCACCTCGCGGGGAGCGACAGCAGGGGGCCCACCCTCGAGATGATCCTGACCAAGGTCCTCCACCTGGGGATCGACGCCCAGCTGCTGGCCCTCTCCGCCACCATAAGCAACGCGAAGACCCTGGGAGAGTGGCTGCACGCTACCCCGGTGGAGATGGACTGGCGGCCGGTCCCCCTGAGGGAAGGGGTGTACGACTACGGAAGGGTGTTGTTCACCGACGGGGAGGAGAGGCAGGTCCCCAGGTCGACCTATGGCTCCCCCATCGACGTGGCCATGGAGACCATCAAGGAAGGGGGGCAGGCCCTCGTCTTCGCGAACACCAGGCGGAGGGCGGTGAGCCTGGCCACCCGGGCGGCGGAGCTCACCCAGAAGCGCCTCAGCCCGGAGGAGAAGAAGGCGGTCTCGGAGGCGTCCAGGAGGATCCTCGGCGCGGGGGAGGAGACGAGCCTGAGCAGGCTGCTGGCCGAGGTGGTCGCCAAGGGATCCGCGTTCCACCACGCAGGCCTCGAGGGCGAGCACAGGCGCATCGTGGAGGAGTACTACAGGGCGAGGGCGATCAAGCTGCTCGCTGCCACCCCCACGCTGGCTGCCGGGGTCAACCTCCCGGCGAGGAGGGTGGTGATCGCGGACATGACGAGGTACGACGTGGAGCAGGGCGGGAACGCAGAGATCTCGGTTCTCGAGTACAGGCAGATGGCAGGGAGGGCCGGGAGGCCCCAGTTCGACGACCACGGAGAGACGGTGATGGTCCCGCCGCCATCTCAGCCCGCCGCCGACTTCCTCGAGCACTACACCAAGGAGCCCCCGGAGCCGATCAGGTCAAGGCTGGCGGACGAGGCGGCGATGAGGTCCCACACCCTGGCGACGATAGCCACGGCGAGGGGGCTGTCGAAGGCGGACCTCGACAGCCTCTTCGGCAAGACGCTCCTCGCCATGCAGGTGCGCCCGGCCGAGCTGACCAGGATGACGGAGAAGGCGCTCGGATACCTCCTGTCTGAGAGGCTCCTGGAGTCCCAGGGCGGGCTCTTCTACGCGACCGACTTCGGGCTCAGGGTCTCGATGCTCTACATCGACCCGGTGACCGCGGTGATGTTCAGGGACGGGGTAAGGCGCGCTGAGCCGGGGAAGGGGTACACCGCCGGACTCCTCCACCTGGTCGCTTCGACCCCGGACTTCGAGCCCAAGTTCCCTCTGCGTTCGAAGGACTACGAGGAGGCGATGGCGTTCCTGGAGGAGCATGCGCAGGAGATGCTGCAGAGGCACACCACCAAGGAGTTCGCGGACTATGACCGGGTCCTCCAGGACATGAGGAGCGTGATGGCGCTCCACGGGTGGGTAGACGAGTGGAGGGAGGAGCAGCTGCTGTCGAGGCTGGGGGTCGAACCCGGGGACATGCACAGGGCCGTGGACAACGCGGACTGGCTGCTGCATGCGCTGGTGGAGCTGGGGAGGCTGTTCAAGGCGCCTGACGTCTTGAAGCAGGCGGACACGCTCCGAAGGAGGGTGTCGAGCGGCGTGAGCGCGGAGCTCCTTGAACTGACGAACCTGAGCGGGGTGGGGAGGGTGAGGGCCAGGGCCCTGTACTCGGCAGGGTTCAAGACCCTCGAAGACATCAAGGAGGCCCCCGCCGACAAGCTCGCTTCCGTGGAGAAGGTCGGGACGGCGGTCGCGAGGAAGATCAAGGACCAGGTGTCGAAGTACTGAGCGAGGGTCCCGAGGGGTTCGAGGGAGCAGCATCCGAGCTGGCTAGGAGGATCGACCGCTCGGTGGCCAGGGCTGTGGCCGGTGAAAACATGGTTGCTGTCGCGTTTTCAGGGGGGGTGGACAGCTCCGTGCTCGCCGTCTGCGCCAAGCGGAGCGCCCGCGTGGTGGCATACACGGACTACTCTGACGCCTCCGGGGACGGGGCGAAGGCGAAGAGCGCGGCCGCCAGCATGGGCGTCGAGATTGTCACTACGAAGGTGACTGAAAGGGCGGTGGCGAGGGAGCTTGCGAGGCTGGACCTCCCATTCGAGCCGACGATCATGGACAAGAGCCTCTGGTGCCTCTACTCGCTGGCAGCCCAGAGTGCGGCCGCGGCGGGTGCCCGGGTCATGCTCCTGGGACAACTGGCAGACGAGCTGTTCGGTGGATATGCAAAGTACTCCAGGGCGCTCGGCGCGGGCGGTCAGGCCGAGGCGAAGGCGATGATGGATGCCGACATTGGCGGGTATGATGGCCGGGGGAGGGTGAGAGACGTGGGGGCGTGCTCCCGGTGGGTGCAGCCAATGTTCCCATTCGGGGACCCCGAAGTCAAGGAGTTTGCCGCCACGTTGCCGCTGTCGTTCAAGATCACATCTTCGACCAGGAAGGCGGTGCTGCGGAGGGCTGCGGTCATCCTGGGGGTGCCCGAGGAGATTGCGGCGTCCGCCAAGAAGGCGGCCCAGTACAGCTCAGGGATGCAGAAGCTGGTCGCCGGCTCACGCTTTTAACGCCCCCGGCCGACGCCGGCCCATGATACCATCGCCGCAGCCGAGGGGGAAGCTGGTCGGCTTCAAGCCTCTGCAGGAGAGGTTCAGCTACTACGCCCTTGAGGACGGGACTGTGCTCGGGATCAAGCCTGCCATGGTCAAAGTGTACAGGCTCCAGAACCCCGACAACAGCCCTGCGTTCTCGCCGGACGGGACCCCAGCGTACTTCTACACGACGCAGAACATCACGCAGGTCCTCACCCCCGACGAGTACAAGTCGTTCAAGGACGACGACCTGTCGCCTTGAGCGGGACCCCGTACATCTCGTCAGACGACTCGGCCCTGCTCCGCGGGGCCATCCGTGGACGGTCCGGGGGCGCCTGCCTGGAGATAGGAGCAGGGAACGGCGGGAACCTGGTCGAGCTGGCCAAGGGGTTCGAGACCACGGCCGGGACCGACTTGACAAGGCCTTCGATGAGAGACTGGGCCGAAAGCTCTAACGTGGTTCTAGCCGACCGGGCCGGCTGCTTCAGGGACGGGGTCTTCGACCTGGTGGTACTCAACCCCCCGTATCTGGCCGGCGCGGGGACGGGCGATCTTGCCGTGGACGGGGGGGCAGAACTCGAGGTGCCGCTGGCCTTCCTGGAGGAAGCCCTGCGGGTGGTCAGGGGCGACGGCTCGGTGTTGTTCCTCCTGAACCAAGAGGCCGACCTCGGAGTGTTCGAGAGGGCGTGCGGCGTGCGCGGGTTCGAGCTTCGTCGCGTCGCCACCTTGCGGTTGTTCTTCGAAGTCCTCTCGGTGTATGAAGCGGCCTCGGCGGAGGGCCATACTCGTCCGCGGAGCACTTCCGAGGGTGCCGGATCAGGTCACTCGGAGACGTCGACGGCCAGGCGCCTGCACCAGGTGCCCGCCTCCCCCTCGTAGTTGGTCTCCTGCCTGACGGTCACGGACTTGGCCAGGCGTGCCTCCAGGGCTCCCTGAAAGAACCCCTCGTGGAAGGCGCACTCGAACATCTCTCCCGTCCCCTGAAGCTGGCCGCAGACCGTGCAGTTGGAGATCTGCAGGACCAGCGGGGCCTGGCTCTCCACTGTGAGGGAGCCGATCTTGTACTCCTGCCAAATCCTGCTGAACTCGGCCAGCATCTGGTCCATGGACATGTGGGCCAGCTTGGAGGCGGCCGCCCTGCCCACCTGCTCCCCGAACTCGTGCATCACCTGCTTTGAGTTGAGGCCCAGGTACTTCAGGAGGGGGGTGATCCCTGGAGCGAAGTAGTCGGTCATGGCCGGGTACTCGCGCCAGAAGGCCTCCTCGTTCTTCTCACTGATTGCAGCTTTGGCCATGCCCGGTCAATGGGAGGGGACCACGTTAAACGGGCTCCCTAATTTGTTAGGAGGGGCGCAGATTAGGGCATATTTCCACTTCTGGGAATCGTCTTTCCGCATTAAATATCCCTCCATTACCCTAATGGGTTCAGATGCTCAGGCAGATAACGCTCCAGGTGAAGGCGGACAACAGGCTGCAGGAGGCCGCGAGGGCCCATGACGCCAAGCTCACCGTCGTCGACTGCAAGTCGTTCAACAAGACTGGGATGTCGCTACTGCTTGAGCTCCGGGGTGGGGCGAACGCGGTCAGGTCCGCGACGTCAGAGATACGCAAGATCCCGGGCGTCAGACAGGTGGTCGAAGGCGAATCGGAGTCCGATGTGAGCCCGGTCCTGGTCGTCATGGACAGGCCCCCCATCTGTAAGGCTTCCAACGACGCGGCGATAGTCTGCCTCGACTGCCCTCTGAACGCCGACGACCAGCCGGCGTCCTGGAGGTTCATCGCAAGGAGGACAAGCGACTTCCGGCAGATACTGGCCCATCTGGAGAAGGAAGGCATCGAGACCAGGATCGAAGACGTAGCCCCTCTCGAGAGGAGGCCTACGCTGACGGGGAGGCAGAAGGAGATAATGGCCACGGCTGTGGCGAGCGGATACTTCGAGTTCCCGAGGAAGATCAGCCTGACCGGGCTGAGCCAGCTCGTGGGCGTGAAACCATCCACGCTCAGCGAGATACTGAGGAGCGCAGAGCGCAGGATCATGGCGAACGCCCTGGGCGTTCCGTTCCAGGAAGACTAGGCGCCCGCACGCCGGCGCTGTCAGAAACCTAACCCGCAGTTTGCGGTCTGCAGTTTATTTTTGAAAGCGTTAGGAATCCCGCTGCCCGAGGCCTAATGCGTTAGGGAGCGACGCTATCTCCGCTCCTGCCCTAAGGACTGGTATGAGCTTCCTTAGAAAAAACGGAAAGCTTGCAGGAATCATTCTCGCAGCAGCCTCCTTCGTGCTCGTCAGCACAGCGCCCACCTACGCCATAGATCAGAGCGGCCTTGTAGCCGGAGGCTCGATCTGGCTGGAGACGACGATAGCAGTCGCGATGGTATTCGTGACGGCCATGGCCTTCTCTCTCCAGATAGCCCGCGGCTACTTCCTCAGGACACTTGAGAAGTTCACCCTGAGACTCGGGGCCGACATCTGGTGGCTTGCATACGTCCTCATCAGAGACGCGCTGATCTTCATGTCCTTCGTGATGGGACTTCTGGTCTTCTTCCCCGGCACATTCCAGGACTACGCCATGGCGGTCCCGTTCATGCCGGTGTCCGTGGTCCTCTTCGGGGTTGCCCTGGTGACCAAGTTGTACTTCGACGCGGACGACAACAGGAACGCCTTCCGCGCAGTCACCATCTTGGTCTTCTTGGGGACAGCCCTCTGGATAACCGGAACCATCTTCGTGACCGAGACCCCGCTGGCACTCACCACGCTCCCGGCGGGCGTGAGCAGCACCAGTGGCTTCTGGTACACGGTCTACAACACCTTCAGCTCAGAGGCGAACGTCAACTTGGCGATGACGACGTTCAACATCACGTTCGCTGCCCTCGGAGTCATCGGACTCTTCGGGTTCGCACACCCAATACTCCACTCCAGAATCGGGAAGCAGACGCCCAAGATAACCCACGCCCAGGGACCCGCATCCCCGGCCGGGCTTCCGGCGTCAGCACCCTCGAGGCAGTTGCGCCCAGCGCACCAGCAGGCTGGGCCCGCTGCCGGCTCTCTGCAAGCCTCGGCGCCTTCCCAGGTGGAAGGTGTCGAGTACATACAATAGGGGAGAGGAACGATGGGGCTCTACAAGTTCGTCGTCGATGAGACGAAGTGCATGAACTGTGGAGCCTGCATGGACCTCTGCCCCTCCACCTGTATTGAGTTCACAAGACCGACGGACATGGAATTCTACGGCGCCATCATGGAGGGCTCCCGCCCCAGGGACTGGATGATGGAGAAGCCGTACCTGATCGACCAGGATAGGTGCACAGGGTGCCAGATCTGCGTGCGGGAGTGCCCGACCAACGCCATCGAAGTAGTGCTGGACCCGAGCAAGCCTGCGACGGCGCGGCCCAAGCCGGTCATAATCAGGAGGGAGAGGCTCGTCGACGACGGGCGATGGCACCCCCTTTCGGAGTACACCAAGGAGTACCTGAAGCGCCCGGTGACCAGCATGTGGTCAAGCATTTCGGACTGGCGGCCGGTGACCGAGCCTCCGTCCCCCGCCGAAGTCTGGCGGAGCATGAAGAAGAAAGTCCGGGAGGCACCGGAGAAGAAGGCCGTGGCCCCGGAGCCGGAACAGAAGGTTGGGTAGCCTTCTCAAGTCTGGAAATCGCGTCCCGCTCTTATTAGCCCCGGAGCAGTGAAGCCAAGCCTATGGCGAGCTGGATCGATCCCCGGAAGCCGACGCTGTTCGAGGGGTTGACTGCGAGGTCGCAGCTCGTGGAGTGCCCGCTTCATGCGTACACCGTGAGGGTCGAGAGGTGCAGCGGCGCCGGAGAGTGCTCGGCTGTCTGCCCCGTGGGGGTGTTCGGGACCGACTTTGCAGGGAGATGCGAGGTGGTCAACGAGGAGCTCTGCTTCGGGTGCATGGCGTGCGTGGCGCAGTGCGCAGACGGGGGGGTGGCCGTCGCGCCCCGGGACGCAAGGCGGTACCCGTCGGTGGGCGACATCCTCAGGTAAGCAGGCCGCGGCCACCACGGAGGGCTCGCGCCGGCGAGGCTCCGAAAGGTCGGAGGGATTCCGGGCGGACTAGGCGCGGATGAGTAATCAGGCGGGCCCGGGGGGATTCGAACCCACGGTGTCTGAGGCACGCCTCTTCAGCTCCGAAGGCTGACGCCTTAATCCGTGCTAGGCTACGGGCCCGAAGTGCCGCGGCAAGGCTGGCTAATTAAGACATGAGGCGCGGGATCGTCTCTTCGAAGGGCGGAGCGAGCACCCCCCGCTCGGTGATCATCGAAGTGACGAGCTCGGGCGGCGTCATGTCGAAGGCCGGGTTCGCCACCGGGATCCCCTTCGGGGCAATCCGCCTCCCCCTGACCTTGACCACCTCCTCTGCGCCCCGCTCCTCGATGGTCACCTGGTCGTGGGACCGGCCGAGGTCGAAGGTGGAGCGCGGGGCTGCGGGGTGGAACGGGACCCCGTGCCTCCTCGCCAGGACCGCCTCCTGATAGGTCCCTATCTTGTTGAAGACGTAGCCGTCCCTGGTGATCCTGTCGGCGCCGACGATGACCCGGTCGACTCTGCCGAGGCTCAGCATGTGGCCGACGGCTGTGTCGGAGATGAGAGTGCAGGATATCCTGTCACGGACCAGCTCGTAGGCAGTCAGCCTCGCCCCCTGCAATGCGGGCCTGGTCTCGGGGACCAGAACCTTGACGAGCTTCCCGCTCTCGACGGCAGCCCTCACGACGCCCAGGGCAGTGCCATAGCCCACGGTCGCCAGCGCCCCGGCGTTGCACTGCGTCAGGACCGTCTCTCCGTCCCGGATCAGCTCGGCCCCGTTGGCCCCGAGCTTCCTGTTCACTGCCACATCCTCCTCCTCCATGGCCTGCGCCTCCTCGGCGACCGCCTCCCTCGCCTCCCTGACCGAGGTCGCTGCGCGCGCCCTGGCCATCACCCTGTCTATCCCCCAGAAGAGGTTCACTGCCGTCGGCCGGGTGGAGCGGAGCATGGCGGCGGCGTCCTCGAGGTCGCGCATTAGCTCCGGGAGCTTCGCCGCCTTCGACCTGCGGGCAGCCAGAGCGACTCCCATGGCAGCCGCCACGCCGATGGCTGGCGCCCCTCTGACGACCATGGTCCTGATCGCAGCCGCCACCTGGTCCGGGGCGGCATAGGTAACGTATGACAGCCTGGTGGGGAGGGCTGTCTGGTCTATCATCTTCACCTTGCCGTCGGCCCAGGTGACGGTCCTGAGGGTGAAGAAGTCGGCCAAGGGGCGCGACGGCTCGCGTCTGCTCTATAGGATTTCCGGGGGAGCCCTCATCATCTTCAAATAGAGTGGGAGGCGTCAGGCGCCGAAAGCTTTGCAGGAGGCTCCTGGAGAGGAAGCGCAGGTCGAGCCGTACCGGGCGTCGCTGGCGGGCGGCGTCGTCAGGGTGACGGTGAAGGACAGGTTCGGAGAGCTCGAAGAGTCAGGGTACGGCTCCAAGGAGGGGCACGAGCTCACCCTCAGGGACTACGAGGCGCTCTACCTGCTGTACGCCCGGAAGCTCGACCTCAGGGAGGAGGGGAAGGAGGTGACGTTCGAGAGGTTTGCGGAACTCTGCCAGAAGAGGGCCCACGACTCCTGGACGAAGTTCGTGATTTACAGGGACCTCAAGAGCAGGGGGTACATAGTCAGAGAGGGGTTCGGGTTCGGGACGGACCTCAGGGTGTACGAGAGGGGGGACTATCCGAAGAAGGCGGCCAAGTATGTGGTGTTCGCCCTGGACGAAGGCATCGAGAAGGGGATGGATGACCTGCAGAAGTCGGTGAAAGAGATGGCCAAGATGGGGAAGGAGGCGATCATAGCGGTGATAGAGAGGCGGGGGGAGGTGATCTACTACAAGGTCAGCAGGGCCAGGTTCTGAGCCGTTGGGCTTCCGCTCCGCGCTGAGCCTGATCAGGCCGGTCAACTGCGCGATGATTGGGTTCGCGGTGATAGTCGGGGCGTTCGTGTCCAGGCCCGCGGCGGTCTCCCCGACGCAGCTTGCACTGGGATTCCTCACCGGGTTCTTCATCTGCGCCTACTCGATGGTGGTGAACGATGTCTACGACCTCGATGTGGACAGGGTCAACAGGCCGGAGCGCCCGATCCCGAGCGGGAAGGCCACCGTCAGGGAGGCGAATCTGCTCTCCTACTCGACCCTGGCCCTGGGCCTCGGATGCGCCGCGCTCTCGTTCAACCCCCTCGCGTTCGCCGTGGCCGCCATCTACGCGTTCCTTTCTTGGCTCTACAACAGCCGGGCGAAGAAGACCGGGCTGCCAGGGAACCTCATCGTGGCCTCGTCGCTGGCGATTCCATTCGTCTACGGCGGGGCGGTCGTGGGGGGCGCGATCGGAGGCTCGCTGCTGCTCATGATGGCCCTCACCGCGTTCTTCTCAGGCGTGGGGAGGGAAGTGGTGAAGGCGATGGCGGACGTCGAAGGGGACGCGAAGAGGGAGGTCAACTCCGTCGCAAGGAGCCGTGGCATGGCGACCGCCGCCTGGGTCGGGGCCGCGTTCTTCGCCCTCGCGGTGCTCACCAGCTGGGTCCCGCTCATCACCGGCCTCGCCAACGAAATCTACACCCTCGGGGTGGTGGCCCCCGACGCGATCTTCGTCTACCTGGCGGTGGCCATCGTAGCCCACCATGAGCCTGCCAGCGCCTACAGGGTCAAGAAGATCGCCCTGGCCGGCATGACGGTCGGGCTCCTGGTGTTCATAGGGGGCGCGCTCTAGGCAGATGTGGACCGAGAAGTACAGGCCGAAGAGCCTCGAGGAGATGGTGGGCAACGACGAAGGCAGGGCCAAACTCTCTCTGTGGGTGAAGAGGTGGAAGCCAGGAGGGAAGGCGGCGCTGCTCGTAGGCCCGCCGGGGACAGGGAAGACGACGACCGTCCACCTGGTGGCTGGGAAGCTTGGGCTCAACCTGGTGGAGCTCAACGCCAGCGACACCCGCACCAAGGACAAGCTCTCGAGGAAGATAGGGGAGGTCATCGCCAGCACCAGCCTTTTCGGCGGCGCTTCGCTGATATTCCTCGACGAGGTGGACGGGCTTGCCGGCAGGTCCGACTACGGGGCCATCGACTTCATCAAGGAGGCGGTCAAGAAGAGCGAGAACCCCGTCGTCATGGCGGCCAACGACCCGGAGTCGGACGAGGTGAAGAAACTCGGGAGCGCCGTGGTCAAGATCGAGTTCCGCAGACCGGAGCAGGGGGTGGTGGAACGGAGGCTGGAGGCCGTGGCCAGGATGGAAGGGATCTCTGTCACCAAGGACGAGGTGGAGAAGCTGGCCAGGGCGGCCAACGGCGACCTCAGGGCCGCAGTCAACTTCCTCCAGGCCGGGATCCCGGCGATGAAGGACGAGGAGCGCACCGCGTCGGAGGCGGTGAACGCCTTCTTCGACGCCCCCGACGAGAAGTCGGCGCTGCGCGCCCTGAGGTCCTACCCGGGACAGCCGCGGGAGAAGCTGAGGGATATCTTCACCGCAGTGGTGAAGTCGAGGGTCCACGAGGAGAGGAAGGCCGGGGCGCTCGACGTGCTGTCGAAGGCCGACATGGTGATGGGGAGGATCATGCGCGGCAAGGACTGGCGGCTCCTCCGGTACCTCGACCCGATGCTCGCGGCAGAGCTCTGGAGGGCGTTGGGGGACGGCGGCCCGCGGTACACCCTCGACGGGGCGCCCTGGCCCCTCCAGCTCAGGATATGGAACGACTCGAAGAAGCTGAAGGAGATAGCCGCCATCGCCGCCAAGAGGGTGGGGACGAGCCAGAAGGGGTTCCTGGTACAGGACATGCCGTTCCTCATCCTCTTCTGCTCGGACAGGAAGTACCGTGAGGAGCTGCTGAAGAGCCTCGACCTCGGGGAGAACTACGACGTCTTCCTCGCCAAGGAAGCGTCGAGATTCGCCCGTTCCTAGTTGTAGGCAGCAGGTTCCGACTCGGCCGCCTCCTTCCAGTCGGAGTAGAAGCGGGAGAGGGCGCCGGTAAAGGGGCTCGACTGGTCGAGCTGGAAGATCCGTATCCTGTTGAACCTCTTCTCGGTGAGGATGCCGGACCGAGTGAGGAACTCCAGGTGCTTTGCGGTCGCGCCGTGGGAGAGCCCCGCCCTCCTCATGATCTCGGAGATGTTGAGCTCCCCGGTCTCCAACATCACAGTCAGCACCTTCGTCCTCCCGTAGGAGGACATCAGCTTCTCAAGCTCTAACGTCGGCTACCATCCCTTTCTCGAGCTCGCCCATCAGCTCCTTGGCCGAGACCAGGGAGAGCCCGATCATGGTCGTCCTCCCCCTCACCCCCTTGCCGGAGAGCTGCGCCTCGATGATCCCCTTCCTTGCGAGCTCGTTGACGTCGCTCCATACCTGGGTGTGGCGATAAGCCGTGATGCCCTTGCTCTCGCAGAGGGCGGTGTAGCTCTTCTCCACCTCCCCTATGGTGACGTAGGTCGAGTCGCCCTTCTTCAGGAGGGCGGAGATGGCCATCAGCATAACCTTCTGATGGGTCGTGAGGTACGACAGCTCCTCCTTCCTGAGCTGCGGAGGGAGGGTGGCCTTGGCGGCCCGCATGTGTTCGGGGAGGACCCTGGGAGACCCCGAGTCGTCCGCGAGCTTCCCTGCCCGCCAGACAAGGTCCAGGGCGTAGCGCGCGTCGCCGTATGTCCCGGCTATGTCGGCGGCCAGCGCGATGGCGTCGTCGTCCAGGGCGCCGTCGCTGAAAGCCTCGGCGCGCGAGGCAAGGATGTCGGCAAGCTGCTCAGAGGGATAGCGCTCCAGTTGGATCTCGTTCCACTGCAGCGAGCTGAGGGTGCTCAGGTCCACCTTCTTCAGGTAGTCCGTGGTCTTTGAGATCAGAAGGGAGGACAGGACCTGGCTTCCAGGAGCCATCTCCCTTAGCCGGGTTATCGTATACAGGGAAGACGGGTCGGACAGGACCAGGTTGTCTACCTCGTCGAAGGCCATCACCAGGTGCGTCCTGTTGCTCCTGAGCTCTTCCACCAGGGCGGTCAGGAGCTCCTCGAAGCTGTACCCCCTGGTAGGATAGTTCTGGCCGAGCGCCTTCAACGCCTTCACCATTATGGCTTGGAGCGTCCTGTCTATCCTGCAGTTGACGTGCACGGCCTTCACGAGGTTCCCATAGAGCGCCGCCTTCTTCGGCAGCGACTCGAAGAGGAGCTTCTTGGCAAGCATCGTCTTGCCCGAGCCGTTGGGCCCGGTGATCATGACGTTCTGGCTGGCTTTGGACGCGTTCTGGGCGACGCTCTGGAAGTACAGCTCCAGCTTTCTGAGCTGGGCTTCGCGGTGCGGGATCTGGTGCGGAAGATACTCCTGGAGCAGTATCGCTTCGTCCCTGAAGACCGAACGGGGGGGTGTCATGAGAAGACTGAACGATTCTTCGGTTTCATCTTATAACCTTGATTATGCGTTTGATTGAACGAGCGGAAGAGGGTTCACCGAAAGTATTCGGATAAAGGAGAAAAGACGAGCGGCGGAGGCTTGGGGGGTTGAAGGCAGTCAGGTTCCACAGGCATGGAGGCCCCGAGGTGCTGCAGTACGAAGAGGCGCCGGACCCGGTCCCGAACGCGGACGAAGCGGTCGTGAGGGTGAAGGCGTGCGCGCTGAACCACCTGGACCTTTGGGCGAGGAACGGGCTCCCCAACGTCGAAATCCCGCTCCCGCACGTATCGGGGAGCGACATCGCAGGGATAGTGGAGTGGGTCCCGCAGGAAGAAAGGGCGCTGGCGAAGGGAGACGAGGTGATAGTCAACCCGGGGATCGGGTGCGGGCGGTGCGCGAAGTGCCTGGCGGGGAAGGACAACCAGTGCAGGGACTACACGATAATCGGGTACGGACCTGACGGTGGGTACGCGGAACTCGTGAAGGTCCGCAGGGACCACCTCATCAGGAAGCCGGATAAGATGTCGTTCGAGGAGGCGGCGTCGTTTCCCCTGGTCTTCGAGACGGCATACCACATGCTGGCAACCAAGGCGAGCGTGGCCCCAGGGGAGACCGTCCTGGTGCTGGGGGCGAACTCAGGGGTGGGCTCGGCGGCCATACAAGTCGCGAAGCTTTACGGGGCCAGGGTCATAGCGACGGCCGGTGACCAGGACAAGCTGAGCAGGGCGAGGGCCCTGGGAGCCGACGATGTGATCGACCACTACAAGCAGGACGTCCTCGCAGAGGTAAGAAGGTTGACGGAGAAGCGCGGGGTGGACGTGGTGGTCGAACATGTCGGGAAGGCGACCTGGGCGGGGAGCGTGAAGGCACTCGCCAAGGGGGGCAGGCTGGTGACGTGCGGGGCCACCACCGGGGCCGAAGTGGCCACGGATCTGAGGTACGTGTACAACAGGGAGCTTACGGTCTACGGGAGCTTCATGGCGGGGATGGGGGAGCTGCTCGAGGTGGTGAAGCTCTTCAAAGATGGGAGGCTGAAGACGGTGGTCGACTCCGTCTACCCGCTGGAGAGGGCGGCCGAGGCCCAGTCGAAGATGGAAGGGAGCAGGCACTTCGGGAAGATTGTCCTTACTGCCTAGAGGATCTCGTACGAGTGGGTGATCTTCGCGGTCGGCTGCAGAGTGGCACCCACGTTGCAGAACTTCTCTGTGCTGTCCCTGATCGCCTCCTCCACGTGCTTCTTCTCCAGGTCCACGCCCGTGAGTATGTACTTGATGTGAATCGAGGTCCAGGGCTTTGGGAGACCGTGCTCTGGCCGTTCGCCGGAGAGCTGGATCTTCAGCGAGGTCAGCTTCTGCTTCCTCTTGTTCAGGATTGCCACGACGTCCATGCCGGTGCACGCTCCGAGAGCGGTCAGCACCGCCCGCATCGGACCTATGCCCTTCTGGACCCCCTCCGTCGAGTCGAACACCACCGTGTGGCCGGAAGTGTCCGAACCAAGGAACACGTTCCCGGCGGTCCAGTTGACCTCGGCCAGCCACTCCCCGCTACTCGACTCTGATCACCAGCGGCCTCGACCTCGAGGCGACCTCCCCTTTCTCTATGAAGCTCCGGCGGCCCCACTTGCCCTTCACGTCGGCCACCAGCTTGTGCGAGCCTGGCCCCAGGACGGAAGCAGGGAAGCTGAACTCTTTCTCGACGTCGAGCATCTTCGACTTCGCGTCCTCCACGTTGCGGGGGATCTTTGGAGGGCCGCCGTCCTCCGGGACGATCATCGCCCAGATCCTGTAAGGGAGGTCGGGGTCGCGGCTCCAGTAGAAGCTCGCCTTGCGCACCTCCTTCTTGATTCCAGCGAGTTTCTTGGATGAAACCGTTCCCTGGGCCTTCAGCGCGGTGCCGATCGTGAACCTCAGTATCTTGTCGAAGTCCTCCCAGGCGACCGTCCAGACGTCGGGGTGGAACGCCTCGCGGAGCCCTCCGACCACCCTGAACGACACGTTCACCTTCACGGTCTCGTCTGGCGCGTAGGACTTCCGGTCCGCGACCACCGTGACGCTGCCGATCCTGGTCGGGGGCCAGGAGTATTCTCCGCGCCTGTTCTTGAGAGGCAACGGAGCCGGGCGCCGTCGGCTGCCGATTAAAGGTTTGAAGCCCTCTCGGTCCGGCCGGAGAGCCGGGCGGCCACGCTGGCGGGGGCGGTCTCAGCCAGGGTGACCCTGAAGGAGCAGACTTCGTCCCCCTCGGTGGCGCACTGGACCTCGTTCACGTCGAAGACGCTGTCGAAGATGACCGACATGAAACCCCTGAGGTGGGCCCTGAAGAAGGCGCTTCGCCGGTGCTGCCGCTGCTTCGCGTTGGTGCCGCACTCAAAGAGCTCCCTGGCGTTGATCACTATGGGGAAGTCGGAGGACTTCGACCGCTCGAGGGAGACGTCCGCGTACCCCAGGGCGGAGTAGGTGCCCAGGAGCTCGTCGAGCTGGCTCGCCGCGAACTTCGCCCCAAAGTCCTCGACTATCTCTCTCGCCGAGTGCTTCCCCATCGCCTCGGCCATCTGGTCAATTATCGTTGCCGCTCCGGTGCCGAAGACCTCCCAGAGCCTGTTGAGCATCTCGTTGAGGGCCTCTGCCCGCATCACCACTGCCTTCCTGCCCGCCCACTGGACCGGGAAGTGCTGCCTGTCGACCATGAACCCGTCCTCGGCGGCCAAGGCGTCGACTGACTCTACGATGTCGATGTCGAGGAGCGACCTCTTGAGCCCGGCAAGGCCAGAGACGGAGTCGGTGACGTCGGCGAAGAAGCTCAGGGTTGCGGTGTCGGCCTTCCCCGGGGCCGTGAAGAAGCCTGTAAGCATGTTCACATTGCAGTCGTTTATCGCCTGGCTGCACTTCGCAAGGGCACCCTTCTTGTTCCTCAGCCTGACGACCACCTCAGCTAGCCGCCGGCCAGGAGCGTGTTCCCAGATTTCGATGTCCTTTGGATAACGCATGTCTGCTGTTGATTTCCCCCATGCGTATTCTTAATAAAGCCTACCTTTTTCCAGCGACAGCTGGGCGCCTCCAAGCCGTGCCGGGCTGAGACAAGGCAGCTCCAACCCCTAAATAACGAAAGCAAGGCTCCCGCCCTGACCGGATCTGGAAGATTACAAGGGGGAAAGGCACCCCCACATACCAGCGCGAAAGCTCCTCGACAGCATAGTCCTTGGTGGGAGCGACGGGACCATCGAAGGCATTGCCATGACGTCGGCGCTAAACGGAGCGGGGGTGGGGTTCAGCACCGTCGCCCTTGCAGGGCTGGCCTTCGCCATAGCTGGCGCCATCTCGATGTTCTTCAGCTACTACCTCTCGAGGAGGTCCGAGCTCGAGTCGCTCAGGACAGACATGGCCAGGGAGAGGATGGAGATAGAGACCGAGCCTGAGGAGGAGAGAAGAGAGATGGTCGAGCTACTCAGGGGCGATGGGTATGCCGAACGTGAAATCCAGGTGATTATGGAGCGGCTGTCGAAGGACAAGGACCTGTGGCTGAGGGAGACCCTCAGGCGGGAGCTGAAGGTGGACGCAGGGGAGGTGGAGGCCCTGAACTATCGCGGTGCGGCCGCGGCCGGAGTCTCGTTCCTGCTGCTAGCCCTGCTCGCGGTCTCTCCCTACGTCCTTGCGGTCACGCGCGTCGGAGCCCTCGCGACCTCCGTCACCGTATCCTTGGTCGCCCTCTTCGCGCTCGGGTCCAGGGTCTTCATCCCCCACAACTTCAGGCTGAAGGGAGGGCTCGAGTCCGCGGGGATAGGGTTGCTGGCGGCGGCCGTGCTCTATCTGACAGGTCTCCTCGTCGCCAACCTCTGAAGAGGTTCATAAGGCGGCAACGCAGCATCGGGAAGAATCATGACTTCGGAGGCCCCCGAGGCAACCCCCTCGCCGAGCGCGGCTGCCGAGATCCTCAGCAGGCGACGGATCGCCTTTGTCCTGCTCGTGCTACTGATCGAGGTCGCGATATACCTCGCGGGCCTGTTCACCCCCATGTCTGACGCCGCCCGCCAGCAGCTGGCGAACCAGACCAGCACCCAGTTCGGGAACTTCCAGTCGGGGTCCCCCGCCGGGCTGACCGCCTTCATCTTCACCCACAACCTAGCCATCGCCCTCTTCGAGATGGTCCCGGTGGCCGGGGCCCTGTTGTTCGGATTCTCGGTCTACGGCACCGGTCTGGCGGCCCAGGCGCTGGTGGCCTATCAGGGGCTGCCGGCCCAGTGGGGGGCGGTGATCTTCGCCTTTCCGTATTCCCTGGTGGAGCTCACCGCCTACGCACTGGCCGTGGTCTCCGGCTTCTCCCTGGTGGCAGCCTGGCGGAAGAGAAGGCTGAGGAGGGAGGCGAAGGTCTTCCTGCTGGAAGGGATAGCCATAGCCGGGATCCTCCTCGTGGCGGCCGCAATGGAGGCGGCCACTGTGCGGATATCCCCGGTCCTTGGGCTCGCGCTCTGGCTTCCGACGGGGCTCGTAGTCGCGGGAGGGATATTGTTCGCGAGGCGGATGCCAGGGTGAAGCACAGGTACCTGACCTTCGACTGTTACGGCACCCTCGTCGACTGGAAGGCAGGGATCGAGGCGGGACTCCGCTCCGCCCTGGGAGAGATCAGGGTAGGCGGGCAGGAGCTCCTCCGGGCCTACGTCGAAGCCGAGCAGAAGGAGGAGTCAGGCTACAAGAAGTACAGGGAGGTGCTGCGCGACACGGCGGTCTCCCTGTCGGGAACACTGGGTCGGAAGGTCGACCTTGGGGCGGCGAGCGCCTTCGCAGGGTCAGTCCCCGACTGGCCCGCCTTCGGCGACACGGAACGTTTCTTGAAGGAGATGGGCGCCAGGGGGTACAAGAGGTACATACTCTCAAACGTCGACGACGACCTCCTGGAAGGGACCATCCGGAGGAACGGCCTGGAAGTGGACGGGTTCGTGACGGCGGAGCAGATCGGGAGCTACAAGCCCAGGCCGGGGCACTGGACGGAGTTCATGGCGCGCACTGGCGCCAGGAGGGAGGAGGTGCTGCGCGTCGCCCAGAGCGTCTTTCACGACATAATTCCGACGCAGCGGCTCGGGATCGAGTCGGTCTGGGTCAACAGGTACCGGGAACCTCTCCCCGCAGACGCGTCACCGGGCCTGATCGTGGACAGCCTGGCCGAGCTCTCGGGCATCATCGACTAGACCGCGAACGGTCATCGACTTTCCGAAGCTCTGAGCTTCCCTGTGATCGTGAGGAAGTCGGCGCCCCTCCTCGTCAGCTCATACACCACCCTCTCCCTCCCTTTCGAGATCGTCGCGCCCTTCTTCCTCACCATCGAGAACCCTTCGAGCTCCAGGAGGTGCTGGTAGATGCTCGCTGTGGATATCTCGCGCCTGGAGCCTATCTCCTGCCACATCTCGTACCCGTAGCTCGGGCCCTCCCTGAGCAGCCGCAGCAGGGCGAGCTTGGTGTCTCCGATCTTGGGTGAAGGGAGCGCGTAGCCTTCCCCGGCCGCGACCCTGCGGGTCTCCCTCGCGAGGCGCGAAACCGCGGTCGTGTCCTTCAGGCCGGCTCCGGTGACCACGCAGACCACCCTCTCCGACGCCCCTACGATCCCCCTCTGAACCGCGTCCCTGACCGCCGACACGACCGACGCGGACGAAGGCTCGGCGAAGATCCCCTCTGTGGCGGCGAGGAGACGGGTGGACTCGATGGTCTGAGCCGGGGTGATCGAGACGGTCGTCCCACCCGACTCTTCGACCGCCTTCGCGGCCTCGGCCGCAAAGTAGGGCAGTGACTCCTCCAGGTCAGTCAGGAGGGGGGCGCCAGGTCTGCGAGCAGTCGGCTTCTTCGTGCCGCGTGGCCCTGGTTGGGCCCCCTTGACCTGGACTCCCAGGAGCCGGCACTCGGACCTCTCCACCAATCCTGCCTCTCTGAGGAGGGCGATCGAGCGCCAGATGGTGCTTAGGTGACCCCCCGTCCCCACAGGCACGACGATGACGTCGGGAGCCGCCCAACCGAGGTCCTGCACGATCTCGAATCCGGTGGTCTTCTCCCCTTCGAGGAGGTAGGGGTTCCCTGCCGTGACCGGGAGGACGCCAGAGCTCTCGCCTTGCAGCGGGCGGGTCGAAGGTTGTATGTCCGCGCCGTAGGCGAGCATCTGGTAGAGCTTCCCCCGGTCGGTGCTCGGGTGCACCCTGATGCGAGCGTCGATCCCCGCCTTGGCGCAGTAGGCAGCCAGGGAAGCCCCAAGGTTCCCTGTGGTGAGGCAGACGCACTCCTTCACCCCGCGGCGCTTTGCGAGGGTGAGCAGCACAGTGGACCCGCGGTCAAGGAAGGAACCCGTGGGGTTCCGACTCTCATCCTTGATCATGAGACCCCCGACCCCGAGCTCTGCTCCGAGGCGCTCTGCCTTCAGTAGGGGCGTCCCCCCTTCCCCGAGTGACACAGCGTCGTCCGGGCCTCCGCCGGCGAGCAGGGCCCCGTACCTCCACACCCCGGGAGGGAGGTCCTCGAACTGCCTGCGGCTGAGGGAGCCTGGGGGAGGGTCGGAAAGGACCACGGCTGAGCCGCACCTTACGCAGCTGGGGGCGAGCCGCTGGGACTCCGCGACATGGGCGCAGGCTACGCACCTGAACCGGGGCACGGCGGAACGGGGGGGCGCGCTGATATATAGGTTGGAACTTATATGTCCAGGGGAACCGCTGGCCGTCTGTTCAATGGCCAACGTCGAACCGGTTCAGCCTCAGGAGGCCACTGTGCACCGCAGGAGGACGGACGCACGCACCGTCGCCGCCACGGCTGTGTTCACCGCCTTCGTCGCTGCGGCAACGTCTGTCTTCTCGGTCTACATCCCGGCGACGACAGGCTACTTCAACGTCGGCGAGATCATGGTCTACGTGAGCGCCCTGCT
Source organism: Nitrososphaerota archaeon (assembly GCA_028866945.1). Taxonomy (GTDB): domain Archaea; phylum Thermoproteota; class Nitrososphaeria; order Nitrososphaerales; family Gagatemarchaeaceae; genus UBA183. The sequence continues at coordinate 14,142 of JAGWHE010000006.1, read as the reverse complement.
CATGGGGCCCTATGTCGGGGCCTTCGCCGGTGGGGTGGGCTCCATGATCTCCGACCTCTCGCTGGGATATCCATACTACGCGCCGGGGACCCTCGTGATCAAGGGGCTGGAGGGGTTCATCGTGGGGTACCTGGGGACGAGGAGCTTCCCCATGTTGACCAGACGCGGCTGGCGCATCGTCACAGTGGGGTTCGGCCTCGCCTTCTCCGTCGCCCTCGCGCTTGTCGGATGGACGTTCCTCTCCGGCGGCTTTGCCATCACCCTGGGCGGCGCCTGGAACATACCCGCATGGACCCTCGAGCTCTACGTCCCGCCGCTCTTCTGGCCGGCCGCGGCCGCCCTGGTCTTCGTGGTGATCTCGTACGTCGGGCTCCGGGTGGAAATGAAGTCGGGGCAGAGCATCATGTCGGTCCTGGCTGGGGGGGCGGAGATGGTGGCTGGGTACTACCTGTACGAGTCAGCGGTGCTTACCCTTATCGCCCCCGCGGCAGTCGTTGCCTCACTGGCCCCCGCCGCAGAAGTCCCGTTCAATGTAGCCCAGGCGCTCATCGGCCTCCTGGTCTCGGTGCCCCTCACGAGGAGCATCAGGAGCGTCATGGGGAGGAGGATGGGGGGAATTGAATCGGGGCCGAAGGAGTGAGACAACGAGACGCCTCCCGCTGGGGAAGATCCCCATCGACCTGCTAGACTCGACAGTGCTTAGGCTCACTGGTGGGGAGTCTGACAGGGTGGCTACGCCCCCCAGGGCAGGGGTCGACTTCGCGGCGGTGAAGGTTGCCCGCGGCTTCATGATCGTGTCGTCCGATCCGATTTCAGGGGTCACGGAGCAGATCGGAAGGTACGCGGTGAAGGTGAGCGCCAACGACGTAGCCACGAGTGGGAACAGGCCGGAATTCGCCGAATCGGTGGTGCTGCTGCCGGAGGGGTCGTCGGAAGCGGACCTCAGGGCCATTGCTAAGCAGGTCGACGCCGCGGCGAAGGAGTCGGGCATCGCGATACTCGGGGGCCACACCGAGGTGACTCCGGGGCTCAGCCACCCGATTGTTGTCGTCACCGTCTTCGCCTTCGCCGAGAAGTACGTCACGTCTGGCGGCGCCAAGGCCGGAGACGTGATCCTGATGACGAAGACGGCTGGGCTCGAAGGGACCAGCGAACTCGCCAGGGAGCACGACTTCGAGGGGCTGCTTCCGGCTGCGACCCTGCGCTCTGCGAGGCGGCTCATCGAATTGCTAGACGTCACGCCCGAAGCCACGGCGGCCTTCGGCACCGGCAGGGTGCACGGGATGCACGACTGCACCGAGGGGGGCGTCCTAGGCGCGGTGTACGAGATGTCGGTCGCGTCGGGGCTGGGCTTCGTGCTCGAGGAGGACGCGGTTCCGGTGTCCCCCGAGACCAGGGAAATCTGCGACGCGCTCTCCATCGACCCCCTGCGGCTCATAGGCTCCGGGTCGCTCATTATCGCGGTCGCCAAGGGGTCCGAGGCGCTGGTCATGGACGCCGTGAGCCCAACCAGCAGGGTGACGCGGGTCGGCGAGTTCCGCCAGCGCGGGCGCAGCTTCCGCAGGAGGGATGGGACTGAGGAGAATATCAGGGAGGCTCCCGAGGACGAGCTATGGCGAGTGCTCTCTCGGCCCCGGTGAGCGCTGTAGTGGCTTGGGCTCCGGGTTCACCGGCTCCCACTTGGCGGACGAACTGAGGACCCACGCGAACTTCTTCTGCAGCGACTTGCTGTACACCTTCGCCCAGTCGAGGCCGACGTGGTCGCACCAGGCCTTGAAGACGCGGGGGTCGATGTAGTTCTTCATCGAAGTGTTCAGGTTGTAGTTCTTGGTCCGCTCGTAGAAGTCGAGCTCGCGCTTGAGCTTCGGGACCCTCTTCTGGTCCCCCTTCGCGACCGCCTCCTGGAGCTTCTCAACCCTCTTCTGGTGCGAATCCTCCCAGGTCTTCGGGGGGGTCCGCTGGTGGTTGCAGAAGACGGCGGCCCTGAGGTTTGCCTCCTTGGCGAAGTAGAGCTTGTCCAGGTCATCGGCGTCGCGCATGTCCTTCGAACCGAGCGCGGCCCTGGTGGTGGCGGTCGCGTGATACGTCCTGAACACCTTGGCGGTGACGCCGGGGACGATGGATGAGAGGAACTGGTTCACCATGCTGGAGCTTACGTTGTGGAAGATGTCGTCCCCTGGCTTCTTGCCTGCCATGAACTCCCTCAGGTTCCTCGCGACCGCGGGAGGAAGGCTCTCCGACTTGTGCCAGCTGACGCTGTCCTTCCCGAGGAACTTGAACTCGCCGAGGTCGCCCTTGAGGGCCACGTGCTCTACCCGGAGTGTGCTCGCGCCGACCGTGTCGGCTTCGTCTTCGTCCTTCTCGTCCCCTACCCTCATCCCGAGGGCGTCGATGAGATAGCAGACCGTCGCCACCTGCCTGGCAGTCCCGTCCTTGGACTCGAGGTCCTTCTGTATCTTTGACCTGATCTTCTGGAGGTTGTTCCCCACTTTCTTCGCGTTGTCGTACTTCGCCTTGCTCCTGGACTGCTGAAGCGGGGAGCTCTCGTGGAGCCATACGTACTTCTCCTTGTCAGTCAGCTTGTCGACCCATTTCGCCATCCACATTGAGTTGTGGTCGTTGACCACCTGCTTCCATTCACCAGGAGGGACCTTGGCAGACTCGCCGAGGTTGAGCACGACGTCCGAGGGGCCGACCCTCGGCTTCCACTTTCCCCGGAGGGGGTGCTGCCCCCTTCCCATGAAGAGCCCCGGGGGCTCCACAAGCCAGTTGGCGATGTCCACCTCCTTGCCGTCGAGGACAGCCTTGCCGTACCTCGCCTTCAGCGACTCCCGCCTTTCCTTCCTCGACGCTGCGAGTGCCTTCTTCTCCTCCTTCGTCATGCTCTCCTTTGCCGCCTTCTCCTCGTCGACCTTCTTGTACAGGCTGGAGAAGTCCAGTTCCTCGAACTTGGCGCCCCTGCAGTGGTCGGGGAGCGTCCGCAGGAAGTCGGACGTGAAGTTCGCCCTGAACACGGGGTCCTGGACGTAGGGAGTGTCCTTCTTCTTGACGAAGGCGTATGCCATCTCCTCGGCCATCGGGGAGAGTAGGACCTGCTTCCCTTTGACGCGGATGGAGAGCCCTTCGGGCTGATACTGCTCGGGGAAGTTCACCCCATTGTGAGAAAGCGTCGTCCAGTAGGCGCTCATGAATCGGTTGGGACGGTTTCCCACTTTCTTCTATTTAAAATCGTTACAGCCTTTCATCGGCCAATGGTTAAAATAAGCGACGCACCGCGTTTCGTTTTCACTCATGTGGATCGACTTCGAGGAGCTGGTGAAGGCCCGGCTGGACGACCCGTCGCTGGTGGTCGCGGTGTCAACCTCCATGCCGCAGTACAAGGCGCTCTACTCCCAGGCGAAGGAGATGGGCGAGTATATGCTTCGCAAGATGCAGGCGGAGAAGCTCGGGACGGTGAGGACGTCGGCGTTCCCCCCTGAAGTGCTGGTCAGAGGGGACGGGGTGTCCTCCCTGCCGGAGTGCAGCTTCTACCGCATTCGCGGGAAGCACGACGTCCTCCTGTTCGCGGGGGACACCAGTCCCATGGACGAGCAGTACGAGTTCGCCCAGTTCCTGCTCCGACGCGCCCAGAGCATGGGGGTGAAGGAGCTCTACTCGGTGGGGGCCAGGTGGGCAGAGAACCCGCTCCCCCCAGAAGCGGAGCCGCAGGCGGCGGGGTTCTCCACGGACGCGGTCGGGGTAGCCAAGTTGAAGAGGCACGGCGTGAAGATCCTCGGAGAAGAGCCGGCGCCCTTCTTCGCCTCGATGGTCGTGGCGATGGCCAAGGACTACGGCGTCAGGGGGTTCAAGCTGTCGGTGGACCACGGCGAACCTAGCCCGCACACCAGGTCCGTGATCAAGCTGCTCGACATCCTCGGGGCCATGGCCGGGTTCGAGGTCGACCTGTCGGAACTGAAGTCCAAGGCGCTCCCCGTCACGCCCCCCAGGAAGCCAGGCAACGGGACGATCTACCACTAGGCGCCCTTCGCCAGGCGCCTCCCGGCGATGGCCATCGCGAGCCCGATCCAGTATGGGAGGTATGCAAGGACCGGGTCGACCCCTCCGAGCCGGTAGACGGAGTAGCCGAAACCTACGAGCAGCCCGAGGAACCCAGCGCCGCCCCCGAGCCAGATGAGGACCCTCCCTGTGGTAGTGTGATGCAGGATGACCATCAGCCCCCCGGCAAGGACGGTCAGGCCTCCCAGGGCGATCACAAGCTCCAGGACGGTCACCCCGACCACCGCTGCGCCCAGGGCGGCGCCGCTTAGGAAGTCGGAGAACCGCGGTTCGGCGAAGCCGAGGGCCGTGTAGAGGAACCCCCGCGATGTGTAGCCGCTTGCGAGCATAAGGAGCCCGCCGACGACGGCCAGAGCCCCCGCGGCGTACGCCCGGATTCCCATGTGCCGCATATTCCCGCCCCTGTTCAATAGCCTTGTGCTTTTCTCTGCTAAAGGGCGCCGGGCCGACCGAGATGTTTATTGCGCGGCCGGGCGCGCGCGGGACGAATGCGGGCCGCAAGCAGTGACAAGCAGCTGCAGAACACGCTGGAGTGGGCGATGGAGAGGATGAAACAGAAAGGGTACGTCGTGCGCTCGAAGGTGACCCTGAACGTCGAACCTAACCTCGCCATCATGGGGTACGCCAAGAAGGAGGGGGAAGCCCACAGGATCATGATTTCTGAATGGGCGCTGGATTCCGAGATGCTCGGAGGTCTCGTGTTGCACGAGCTTTCTCACGTATACTTCACCGAGAAGGGGGCGAGCTCCCACGACAGCGCCATCCTCGAGGAGGTCATCACCGATCTGAGAGAGAGGGACGGCCTGAGGGCCAAGGAGACGGAGTACCTGGTCGACGCGTTCAACCACCTGCAGAACGTCATGGTAGACGACATCGTGTTCGCGGTCATGGGGGACAAGGAGAGGGAGATGACGAAGAAGTTCTTCGCGGAATGGGTCTCCGACAGGCCGACCGGGGACCCTGTGACCGACGCCGGCCTGCTTTGCAGGAACGCCTTCGCCGTCGCTTCGCTGAGGCGGCGGGCCCTGTTCGAGAAGGGGAGCGAGATGTACTACAGGAACGAGTCGTTCGTGTCCGCCCTGGGGACCAAGTCCAAAGACGAATTCGACTGGATAGAGGGGTTCCTTGAGAAGTCGGACTCGGAGTGGGGCCAGGAGAAGTTCAGGGAGGCCTTGGAGAGTTACTTCGACAGGATGCTCTCGCTCATGAGATCGTCTAGCAAGCTGGACGACCTCAGATAGCCGTCGGCGACTGGGAGGCCGGGAGCGCTGTCGACCGCCAAGCTCGCAGTCTTCGCAGTCATCGTCGGGGCGGTCGCCTTCGGGCTGGTCGTCGGGTATCTGCTGTACGTGAACGACAGCTTTCCCGCGCAGAGGGAGCCTTTCGGGAACTACGCCGTGGTGCAGTCAGCGAGCTTCAATGGAACCGAGATCGCTTTCCGCGTCGTGTGGCAGAACGCGAGCGCGCTTCCGCTTTACGCCCAGGTCAACTCGCCGTCTTCCGATGCGGCTAACACCCCCGTCTGCGACGTCGGTCTGTCTTCTGTTTCGAGCGGGCAGTCGATATTCATGCCGTTCTCCATCAGTCCGACTTCGGCGTCCCTGTCCAACGTGAATCTCGCCATCGCGGTCAGGGCCCTTGCGACTGGGACCGAGTTCACAGTCGTCTACAACGTCAATTCGATCTCGGCCACCAACGGGAACATCATCCCTTCGAACATCTCCTGCCAGCAACCTGCTGTGGTCGAGTGAGAGACCTGCCATCAGGCTTTTAGCAGACGCGCCGCCGCAAGGGACCGAACCAAGTGAAGCGTCTAGGACTGCTGGTCCTCGCCGCAGGCATAGCCATACTGCTTTCGACTCCCGCCTTCGCAGCCGGGCCCGCGAGCAGGTCCCTTTCACTGGCGGTCTACGCCGACGGCTACGTGCACGTGCACCAGGCCTTCTCCGTCGACCCCAAGGCGACCTCCGTCCAGATCCCCCTCCTGTCTGCGGCGGTCTCAGACCTGGTCGCAACCGACCAGGAAGGGTCCCCTCTGTCCTACGGATTCGCGCCGGGCGGCGGGAACGTCACGGTCTACACTCTCGGGGCGAGCGCCGTCACCCTGAGCTACGACACGGGCTCCCTCACCTCGAAGAACGGCACGATCTGGACCCTGAGCTTCGGCACCGGCTACAACTCCACGGTGATCCTCCCACCCCTCTCGACGCTCACCTCGGCGTCGGGAACGCCGTACTCGGTCAACGAGACGGGGACGTCTCCCGAGCTTTCGCTCCCTCCGGGGAGCTGGGTGGTCGACTATGGCGTCCCGTTCGTCGGGAGCGCGACTACTACCTCCGGCCCTACGACCCAGCCGGGCCTCCCGGGGAACAACCAGTACGAACTGGCGGTGGAAGCCGGGGCGGCCGGCGCCCTGGCCGTGGCCGTGCTCGCCTTCTGGCGGCTCCGGAGCAGGATCCCGAACCAAGGGGAGCTGCGCCCGGACGACGTCCAGGTCCTCAATTTCATCAGGGAGAAGGGAGGGAAGGTGCTGGAGCCTGAGATCAGGACCAGGTTCGCGCTCCCCAAGACGTCGGCGTGGCGGCAGATCAAGCGCCTCGAGAGGATGGGCTACGTGAAAGTCACCAAGGTCGGCTCCCTGAACCAGATCGAGGCGCTGAAGGAAAGAAGGACGGAGGGCTAGGCTACTGGCCGCCCACTGATGCGGCGGCCTGAAGCTCTAGAGAAGCCTGCGCGATGGCCGTGACCCCGTCCGCTATGTCAAGGCCCGAAAAGAACCGGACTGCGGCGCTCAGTTCGGCCTGGGCAGAAAGCCTGTCCGCGATCCTGGAGCCCAGGTCGGAACCGAGGTAGGCACCCGCGGTCGAGGTCGTTCTCACGGAGGTTGTGGCCTGGGCGACCAGCGCGGAGCCGTCGGCCGCGAGCCCGCTCGCACTGGAAGCGAAGGTACCTACTGTTCCCCCTTCGCTGGAGTTCGCCTTGGCCGTGAAGAGGGAGGCCGCCTGCGAGAGCGCCTGGACCGACGACGAAGCCTGTGACATGGCGGCGGAACCGGTGGCGTTCAGGTAGGCCTGGGCGGCCACGGTCTGCGAGGCCGCCGCGCCGAGGAGGCTCGAAGGCATGGTGATCTGTGGCGCCTGGCCGGCGACCACGTTCTCGAACGCCGTGATGTCTCCCTGGACCGTCGCGGTCGCAGTGGCCGCCTGGCTCAGCGACCCCGTGATCCCGTTCACGTTCCCCGAGACCTGGAGGCCCGCGAGGTTAGCATAGATCGCCGAGACCCCCGGGACGCTGGTGAGGGCAGAGAGGTCAGAGAGGACTTTCTGGTAGGCGGCCACGTAGGCGCGCCCGCTCGTCTGCACGTTCGACGCGTCCTGGGAGGTGGCTGCCGCGTAGGCCTGGAAAGCGGAGAGCTTCGTCTGAGAGTAGGCGGAGGCGTCTGAGGAGGCGGCGTCGGCGTCCGCTATGAACGAGGTCGTGGCGGACTGGCACCCCTCGATGTCTGAGACGACCCCCTGAAGGGGCGTGATGCCTGGGAGCCCCAGCAGCGCCGATAGGTTCGAGCCGACCTGCGAGGCGACCGAGACCGCCGCTGAAGCCGTCGAGCTGACGGAGCCCATGTCAACGGCTGCGATCGCTCCCGCCAGCGCGGACGCGCCGGGGGCCACCTGGCCCTCTGATGACGCCTGCGCCTGAGTGAATGAGGAGTAAGCATGCTGGAACTCCGCGTAGCTCGCGTTGACCGAGCCCTCTGCTGAAATGGTCGAGTTGGCCTGGGCCATGAGCGGGACGACGACTGAGTTCACGTACGCGTCAGACCTCTGCACGTAGCCGTAGGATGCGATGGCCTGGAGCGCCGACTGCGTGGAGTTCAGGCTGGCCCTTGCGGCCCCCACGAGGGCCACGGCTTGCGAGAGGTCTGCGCTCGCCCCAGCCTGCCCCTGGGCCGCGGCGGAGAGGGAAGCAGCCTGAGAGAGGCTGAGGGCGGCGGAAGCGACCTGGGCGTCCAGCTGCGCGCACGCCTGGGCCAGTGTGGCCGTCCCCGTGGAGGACCCGGACGCCTGGGCGCAGACGGCAGCGGCGGCGGAGACCACCACCGCGACGCTTGCGTTCACCTGTGTTATCGCCTGCTCCACGGTGGCGACGTCGAAACCGACGGAGAGCCCGGCGTCCCCGATTGCGACGCTCGCCGAGGCCGCTGCTGCGGTGTAGTCCTTCATCGCAGCCTGGACCGACTGGATGCCCCCGGAGATGTCAGTCCCTGCCAGGGCGTCCGCCTGGGCGGCCGCCAGGAGGGTGTCTCCCTCGCTGAGGAGCGACTTGGCCTGCGATACGGCCAGGCCGTGAGACGCGGCGAAGTCCACGACGGACTTCGCATACACCGCCGAACCCTGGCCCGCCGAGATCAGAACCGAAAGCTGGGCAGGGGTCTGGACGGAGGCGCCGGAGCCCGCGGCCAGGAAGATGGGAGTGGCGAGGCCGGCGAGGAGGAGGCAGACCATGGTGGCTGCCATCCGCTTCGTTCCTGCGGTCGCGGTCATGCCTTGAGGTCACCTCCGAGGGTAGGATAAGGAACCCTCTGGAACGCGCGTTCCAACGCTCGGGGACTCATGGTTCCCCTCTGAAACACTCCTCGAGCGCCCAGATGGCGTAGTCGAGGTCCACCAGCTTGGCCACGGTAGCCTCCCTCTCCTTCAGCAGGAGCCGGAGATGTGACTCCCGGAGGGCCCTCGAAGATTCGGGCAGGGCCCCCCATGGGACTTCGACCAGGGTCACCGCAGGGCTGTCGCCGGGGACCATAAGACGGATCACCAAAAACGGGGGGTGGCCTAGGAGGCCACCACTGTGGTACTGGCGTATGTGTTGGCGCCGATGCAGGTGACCACGTACTGCTCCCCCGTAAGGATCCCGGTCAGCTGGGCGCCCGTTATGGCGCTCCCGGTGTAGTCGAGGTTCGCCGAGCTCCCCGAAGAGACCGTGGCGCCCCCGTTGAGGAGTGCCGAGGCCTGGAGGGAGGAGGCTTGCTGGACCGCACCTGAGCTTGTGACCGTGAAGACTGCGGAGCCGCTCAGCGAAGCCGGGAGGCTTGCCGAGAGGAAGGCCGTCCCAGACACAGGGGTCACGATGATCTCCTGGACTTGGGCGTCGGCGCTCCCCGCGTTCTGCAGGGTGAGGGACATGGTGTTGCCTGAGATTATGGCCTGGACGTTCAGGTTGGTGCTCGTCTGGGACATGAAGGTGCTCCACCACGCCTGGCTCGAGAGGTCGAGGGTGGCCCCGACCTGGAGGGCGAGGGATGCGGTGGTCTGCGGCGGCACGGTGGTGGCCACCGCGGTCGCGCTGAAGACGAACTGGGGGCTCGAAGTGGTCGCCGTGTTCTCTATGAAGGTCCTGAGGTCCACCAGCGCAGCTGCCGATGAGCTGGCGTTGACGTTGACTTTGCTCTGCGACTGGGCCGTCAGGGTGCTCGACGCTACGGTTGCCGCGTAGGTCTGCCCCTGATAGACCACCTTGCAGGAGTCGACGTTGAACCTGAAGGCATCATAGCTGGCTGCACTGACTTGGGAGGTGGCGAGTGTCTGGGCGGTGCCCTGGGAGGCCATCAAGTCCATGGTCCCCGAGCCGCTGACCTGCGTCCACCCGCTTGCCATGTCCTGGCCGGACTGGTGGGCGTAGACCGAGCTGTAGGCCACCGTGGCGTCACTGACCCCGGACGAGGCCACTGCCGGGTCCGTGCCCATGATCGCCAAAGTCCCTGACTTCGCCTGACTTGGGTTGGTTAGTGCGACCGCGGCCGCCAGTACCATCACAAGGGCCACTGCGATCGCTACTGAAGCGACGTATGTTTTCTTCATCGGGGGGTGTTCGCCGGCCGGGGGAGATTAGGAACCCCGGGGAACAGGCGTTCCCGAACGGTTTGGAACGGCGATGGAACGAGGCTTCGGGGCGCGGCGCCAGAAGCCTGGCCGTGCGTCTCCGGCTCCCTTCTTTTATAAGCGGCAGCGAGGTCATGCGACTTGTTGCACCGCGAGGGCGAGAAGTCACCCCCGGACGCCCTGGCGCAGGAAGGAGATGGACTGCTCGAGAGCCAGTTTCAGGAGTACGCGGAGTCTGCGACCGCGTTCGTGAGGCGGACGAGCGCCAGGGGGGCTCTTTCCTACCGCGGGGAGCAGCGGTCGGTCAAGGACAACGTCAGCATCGCCAAGAAGGTCTTCAGCAAGTGGTCCGTCGAGATCATCCTCACCATCTACTCCCTGAAGTCAGCGGGGTTCGGGGACCTGAGGAGGCTGCTCCCGGGGATCACGTCCCAGGTGCTCTCCAGGAAGCTCAGGGACCTGGAGGGGCTCGGCTTCGTGCAAAGAGAGGTTATCCGCGCCAGGCCCGCCAAGGTCAGGTACTCCCTCTCCAAGAAGGGGGAGCTGCTGGCGAAGATTGGGGAACCTGTGATAATCTACCTGCGCAAGTCGGTGGGGTAGGGGCGGGGTCAGGACGCGAGCAGGCCTCTGACCGCTAGCGCAGTCAGGGCGTAGTTGACGAGGTACATCCCGACGCAGATGGGGCAGAGCGCGTGGATCACCCCGAGCTCGACGTACCAGAGGTAGAGAGTGAAGATGTTCCCCACCATGAGCAGGGGCACCATGACTTCGGGGTCGAGGGAGCCTCTCTTCCTGGAGAACCAGACGCCCAGTCCCATCAGCAGTGGGAACCAGACTAGCCCGAGGACGTACAGTGGGAGGCCGTTGGTGTTGGGCGGGAGCGTAGCGTAGCCGCTGGCGAAGACGGACGAGCAGGATAGGAAGGGGTTGACGCCGGTGAACAGGCTGCATGCGTTCGAGCCGGGGCCCGTGAAGGCCGTAGCCTCGTCGTAGCCATGGTATATCGCGATGATGAACCCAATGGCGGCCAGCGCCACGAAGGCCCTGCTCAGTCTGTCCAATGTTGGTCAGTGGTGCGGGCGGGGACGGCTAGGAGAGCCTGCGAGCCTGCAGGGGGGATAGAGACGAAGGCCAGCGTCTGGTTGGCGTAGCTCTGGGTGCAGACTGCGCTCGGCGTGTTATTGGTGGCCTTGCAGATGGCGGAGATCAGGAAGTTGGCACCTCCGTCTATCCGCTGGGCGACCCCGCTGTTCGGGTTGTTCAGCTGCGACGCAATCTGCGTCCAGTTCATCCCGACTATGTTGGGGGAGGCGCTCCCGGGCGTGTTCGAGAGGGTGAACTGGGCTCCGCAGTTGACCGCGTACAGGTTTGCGACGTCGACGAATGGGATCCCGCCATTCTGGCCCGAGGTGGAACAGGTATCGAATTGGGAGACTATCGTCTGCTGCTCAGAGGTGAGCGGCTGAATCAACTGAGACTGCCCCGCCCGCCCGAACTCTTCGACCGGGACGAAGGCGATGTAGTTGCTGGTGTACGTGACGTTGGTGAACGTGAAAGTGGGGGTGCTGGGGTTGACGTCGGTGCTGGAAGACAGCATGTACTCGAGGCCCTGGAAGGTCCCGAAGCGGGAGAGGGCGACGATTAGGCTCCAGCGCTCGATGGCGCAGTAAGGGCAGAAGTCCCCTCCGATGTAGAGGACCTCGGGCTTCCCTCCCGACGTGAGCAGGGTGCCTGAGATCTTGACAGGGGGGCTGACCCCCGTCGGGGCGCCGACGGCGGCGAGGGTGGAGTCGCTCACCCCGGTGATCTGCTGCTGGAGGGAGCCAGGGACGGGCTGACCGATGTACTTGTCGTAGGAGTTGGTGCCCAGGGCGGCGACGAAATAGACCAGGACAAGAAGGCCGACGAGGACCGCGAGTATCGAGACCCACAGTATGCGCCTCCGCCTCTGCCGGGCGCGGAGGTTAGCTTTGATTGCCAAGGCTGCAACAGAGCCTCTCGGAGGGTAGATAAGCTGTCAGACTTGCGCCGGGCGTCCTTAGGTTCCGGTGATGGGCTGGATTGGCAGAGGCTCGCCGTGCTCGCCCGCCGCGCAACCGCACCCCTGGACGTGGCCGCCACGCCTCAGAGTCCCGCGGTAGAGGCCGTCCTCCAGCTTCCTGCCTGTCTTAGCCTCCCACGCTTCGATGGGCATGCCGTACTTCTGCTGGATCCTGTCTCTGTACCATTCGGGGATCACGTTGAAGCTGCAGAAGGGGATTATCCTCAGGTCGGGGGTCAGATAGTGGATGTCGCAGCGCTGGAGCCTCTCCTCATCCTGATTGTACTTGTCCTGGAAGTGCATCATTCCAAGGAACATGCTCTTCAGATGGAACTGGCCCACCGCGGCGTAGTCGTGCTTGACCAGGGCGTCGGTGAGTAGCTTGGCGAAGCTCAGGCTCTTGGGCTGCTTCTCCTTGTTCACGAAGGAGGAGATCTTGGTGAGGACCTTGGCGGCTACGATGTAGCGGTTGGTGCCCGAGTAAATCTCTTCCTGCTTCTCATCCAGGTACTCGATCATCCCTGGGATGTCGACGAACTCTGGGAGCGGGACCAGCCTGTGCTTGTCTGGGTCGTTGAAGACGTAGGTGCCTGCGCCGCAGGCGAAGTGTATCGAAAGCTCGTACTGCTCCTTCTTCGTGAAGGCTTCGATGAAGCCCGTCACCGGCGAGCAGGAGGGGACCGGGAACCAGCCGTCCTTCGATATCATCCCGTTCGTCTGTTCCTCGATGCGCTCAATGCAGTCAGGTATCGTAATCCTATACTTCGCCCTCTCCGTCTTCGTGAGGCGACCCGTGAGGGAGACCGGCTGGAAGTTCACCGCGTGGACGGTGTCGATGTTCGTCTGCCCGAAGCGGATGATGTCTCCTAGCTCGTGGTCGTTGATTGACTTTATGACGGTCGGGACCAGGACGACACCGACCCCCACCTTGCGGCAGGCGTCTATGGCGTAGGGTGCCTCCCAGTGGTTCTTCGGGTTGGTCTTGGGCGAGACGCCGTCGAAGCTCATGTAGAGGTTTGAGACCCCTGCGTCCTTGAGGCGCTTGGCGAGCCCCGGGTTGAGTGCCAGGTTGATGCCGTTGGTGTTCAGCTGGATGTGATCGACCCCTTCCTCCTTGAGGATCTTGATGATCGTGGGCAGGTCCTCGCGGATTGTCGGCTCCCCGCCGGTGATCTGGACCGAGTTCCCTGCGACCGGCCTCTCTGCCTTCAGGGAGCGGCCCATCTCTCTGATCTGGTCGAGGGTCGGCTCGTAGACGTAGGCGCCTTCGAGCCCCTTCTTGACGTAGAAGAAGCAGTACCAGCAGGTCAGGTCGCAGCGGTTGGTGACTATGATGTTCGAAAGACCCGTGTGGGAGAGGTGGTTGCTGCAGAGGCCGCAGTTCGCCGGGCAGGAGCAGACGTCCATCGGGACGTTGGCCGCGTGGGTGCCCTTGCCGTCCTTCCAATATCTCGAAAACTTGCTGTACATTTCGTAGGAGCCGAAATAGAGCTCCTCGGTCTCGCCGTGCTCGGGGCAGGTCTTGGTCATCCAGACCTTGTTCTCCCTCTCGAAGACGAGCGCGGGTAGTATCCTGTTGCAGTCGGGGCATATCGACTGCGTCTGTCTGATGAAGTTGCCCTTGGTGACCTCCTTCTTGAGCTCTAAACTTACGTCAACGACTTGGGTCAAGCGACGTTTGATCGAATCGAGTATGGACCAGTTGTCCATTTAAGGCTTTTAACACTTCAGAGGGTGAAAAGTTAATCTCGTGCTCAGTTGCGCCCCTTGACGCCGAAGACCTTGCGCTCAGGAGTGGTGACTACGACCTCGCTGCAGGCCTTGCAGCGGAAATACGTGTTGACGCCGTCATCGGTCTTCTGCTCTCCGACGAACTCGAGCTCGCTATGCTTGCACTCGGTCAAGCCGGAAATGCCCCGATTTGCTTTCGGATTTAGCCTTTTATCGAAGAATCTCCTTTTCGCAGGTGATGGCTTCCACTTCGAGGAAGTACATCGGGCGGGACTGCGACCTCCTGAGGCTGGCTACGGCGATAGAGGAGTACTTCGAGACGAGGGGCTACCGCACCCAGAGCGGCAGGCGGGAGTCCAGCCACGTGGTGCAGGCGAGGAAGGAGAACGCGCTGAGGGCGGTCGTGGCTGCGGACAGGTCGTTCACCCTGACTTTGGA
>JAGWHE010000039.1 GCA_028866945.1 Nitrososphaerota archaeon | reverse complement strand
GGCCGGGGTGCTGCTGCAGGGGTCGTCCCTGAAGGTGGCGAAGAGCGCCAGGGGGACCGTGGCCCGGCTCTGCAACGTGAAGGGGGTGTTCCTGGCCACGTCGGCGTCGAAGTTCCCGGCCACGTTCACGCTCAGGCCCAACTCGTCGAGGGTCGGCGCCCAGTTCAAGGAGAAGACGAGGGACGTGATGGCTGCGCTGAGGCCCCTAGAAGGGGACAGTGCCCTGAAGGCCTACCTCGCAGGGAGGCCGGTGAAGGCGGGGAGCTTCGACGTCCCGGTCTCGGTGTTCGAGCTTGTCACCGTCCCCAGGGAGGGGTTCGAGGTGGCGGAGAAGGGCGGGGTCTTCGTCGCCCTCCCGAAGGAGAGGGACAGGAAGCTGGTGGCCGAGGGGCTGGTGAGGGACCTGGCGAGGCGGCTGCAGGCGCTCCGGAAGGAGAAGGGGTTCGTCCCGACGGCCATGCTCGCCTCCGCGGCCGTCGCCGGACTGGAGGAGGAGGACCTGGAGCTGATCCGCCCCCTGGCAAAGCAAATGGCCTACCTGGTGAGGGTCAGGCGGGTGGAGCTGGCGGCAGAGAAGTCCGGGAAGGCAGGGTGGAGCGAGGCGGAGCTCGACGGCAGGCCAATCTTCCTCAGGGTGCGCTAGGCGGCCTCGGGCCACTTCGACGAGGGGGGCTCGACCGACTGCTCCTCCTTCTTTATCCAGGCGAACCTGACGCTGAGCCAATAGCGGAGGAGGAAGGCGACGCCGATGCCCACGAAGTTGGAGAAGGCGATGTTGATGCCGAGATAGGTCGTCGACAGCACGTTGATGAGCAGGTTGGCCACCAGGCCGATGACCATCAGGCCGTTGAACTTCAGGAGGCGGACGACTATGTGCCCGTGCCTCCGGTCCCTGAAGGTCCAAAAGTCGTTGAGCACGAAGTTGGAGAGGATGGACACCTCGATGGCAATGGCGCTGGCGTAGATGTAGTAGTAACCAAGGCCGAGGAGCGCCAGCAGCGCCCCTTCGTTGACTGCCACCCCCACGAGCCCGACGACGTTGAACTTGATGAAGTGGCGCCAGTAGTCAAGCTTCAGCACGCTCTTGAATTCCAAACTCTAGACCAACCGGCTGGGCCCCGCCCTCAACCTGAGGCAGGCGCGAAAGTTGCGGTATTTAACGGGGGCTTAGACTCTGACGTAATCGGTGAGGGAAGACTGGTAGGCGGCCAGGGGCCTGGCCGAGAACCCCATCTTCCTCAGGTCGCGGGCGAACTCGGCCGCGAACCCGTGGACCGTGTAGACCATCTCGGGCGAGACCGCCTGCACCAGCTTGACCAGCTCGTCGTAGTCGCAGTGGTCGCTCAGAGGAAAGGAGTAGTCGGCCCCCATGGTGTGCCCGTACCCAGACCCCAGGGCCCAGCCGCTGAACGCGACGAGGATGGCGCCGTACTCCTTCTTCAGGTGGGCCATGAGCCTGCTCCGTCCGCTCGACATCGGGGATATCATCACCCAGGGGCCATGCGGGAGGGAGTCCCGGTCCTTCTCGGGGTCGAAGGTGCGGCCCGGCTTCAGGGGGACGCCGTGGTCGACGTGGATCTTGTTCATCGTCGCTACGCGCTCGTGGTATATGATCGGGTCCCAGCTCGAGAAGAAGTAGGAGAGTAGCTGCGCCTTCCCCAGCGGGTAACCCATGAGCACCACCGGGACACCGCGGTCGTAGGCCGAGGAGATGAGCGAGTTCACTTCCTTCACTAGCTTCGCTGTGGGCGGGAAGACGTACTCCGGGCTCCCGTAGGTGGTCTCCATGACGAGCACCCTCGCCTGCCGGGTCCGGCACTTGCCGAGGAAGGCCCGGGTCCGCCCCGACGCGTCCCCGGTGTAGTACACCTCGTCCCCTATCCTGATGGCCCTGGACCCGAGTATGTGCCCTGAGTCGAGCAGCTCCACCCCTTCCGCCTCCTCGATGGTGGTGCCCAGGTCGTACCCCCTTGCCTTCGCCAGCTCCTTGGTGGCAGACGAGGCTATGATGCGCTCCCCCTTCGCAGGGTTGTGCATGTGGTCGATGTGGGCGTGGGAGACGAAGGTGTAATCGGCCCTCACGTGGGAGTGGGGGTCCAGGACGTAGCGGGTCTGCCCCAGGTCAACTTGGATGCCACCGTTGGCTGTGACCGAAGCACCCCCCAAGATGCAGGGCCGAGGCCGCGCGCGGCTTTTAACCTGTCGAGGCCCTGAATGCCTTCCAGCCGTTGGGCGGGAGGGACACGTCGAAGCTCATGGCGGGGGATACGCGCAGGCTCCCCACCTTGGTCCAGGACCCACTGGCTGGGTCGTACTCCTCCAGGGGCGAGCTCAGGCGCTTGGTGAAGTCGGCGGCTCTCGGGGGGAAGCCGATCGAGAACCTGGCAATGGACCCGGTGCTGTTGCCGGCGCAGATCACCTGGCCCGGGTTGTAGAAGGTGACGGCGTGGACCCCACGCTGGGTTACGTCCAGCCGCTCGGCCCTGGCGTACCTGCTCCCCGTCTTCGACTCGACCCTGTCTCCTGCGAAGAAGAGGTGTGCCTTCCCTTCGCTCCGTCCGACGAAGGCGGACGCGGGGCCCCCTGCATGGAACCCGGCCGCCATGAGCCACCCGATGGTGGAAGACTGTGCCGGAGCGAGGACCGGCCGCTCGGCCCCTTCGGGGAGCCCGAGCTCCCCTTCGAGCAGGACCTCCAGGAACCTCGCCGCCGCGACCGGGTCGGAGCCTCCGTGGACCTCCTTCCGGTCAGGGTCGACCCAGAGCGGGAACTCCCCCGGCGTCCCCCCGAGCCTGAGCTGCTCGTCGACTACCAGGCGGGCGACCTTCGACGCCGACAGGCTCCCCATCCCGGCCAGCCCGGTCCGGTAGCAGAGCAGGGCGTGGGCGAGGACCGCCCTGGTCCAGACGCCGCCCAGCTGGCCCTCGCCGTAGGTGCCGTTGAAGTAGACCATGTTCGTCGTCGGGACGCAGCGGGGGCCGTAGGCGCTGTCGAAGTCCTTCTCCATCAGGCGGTGGGCGGCCGCCTGCTCGGCCGACTCCATGAAGGGGTGCCTGTAGGCGGCCACCGCCATGTCGACCGTCTCGTCGGTCCTCAGCCTCCCCGCCGTGTCCCTGCAAAGGGAGAGGAAGCCGCGGTCGTCGAGGAGCTTCTTGCGGACGTGGTCGGAGACAAGCTTCGAACGTTCGAGGAACTTCCCGGCGTCGTCGGCCCTGGAGGAAATACGCGCGGTGGCCGACGCGGCTTCGAGTGCGGCCGCGACCGCCAGGGCGACCTCGGGCACCTCACCTGTGGGGTACCCGCTCCCCAGCCGCCGGCGCCACCCCTGGGGGAGCGACGGGTCGGCCGACGCGTCGGTGCCGGACGCCATGAGGAAAGCGGCGCACTTCTTCAACAGAGGGTAGACGGCCTTGGCCAGCTTCTTGTCCTGAGATGCGACCGCGGTGAGGGCGGCGGCGCGGACGAAGAGGGCGGTCTCCAGGAGCCCCGCCTTCGAGCCGTCCAGGGAGTGCGGGAGCGAGCCGTCCTTCCGCAGAGACGCCTTCGCCCCGGCTGTCACCTTGGCTGCGAGCATGGGATAGAAGAGCGACAGGGCCCTGAGCGACTCGTACCTGTCCAGGGTGTCCGCGGCGTAGGCGCCTCCCTGCACCGAGGCGAGGGCCCAGGCTGCGGCGTCGGCGACCGCCTGGTCCGAGCAGGCCAGCTCCGGCCCCTCCTGCTTCGCGCTCTGCCCTATGGTGAGGCGCCCAAAGTCAGTGAGCGCGTCCTCCAGCTTCCCCTGGTTGTAGATGGACACGAAAGTAACCTCCTTCGACTCGCCGGGGGAGAGGTCGAGTTCGTGGCCCGAGACGACGAGCACCTGGCCCGAGGCACCGGCGGTCGGGTCGGGGAGCTCGCCCGCAGATATGACCTCCTGGGCCCTCTGGCGCCCGGTGGCCAGGTAGAACTTCGAAGGGGCGGGGTAGGAGCCGACGACCCTGGCCGACGGCGGGTCGGACACCTCGTCCATGGCCACGTGGCTCTGCCTGTTGAACGCGTTGACCCCCAGTGACCCCCAGGGAGCGGAGGGGTCGGGGAAGTGGGCGGCGGTCGGGTCGAGGAGCTCGAAGACCCTGAGCTTGACCTGGGCCTGGCCGAGGTTCTTCACCCCGACCCTGCGGACGAACCCGGCAGACCTGCCTGGGTAGAACTCTATGGACTGGACCACGTCCACGTCGAAGACCTTCCCCAAGAGGCGGACCCGCCAGGGGGAGAGCCTGACGTCCCAGTCCGGCCTCTGGGCGTGCACCACGACGCCCGCCTGCACCTTGTAGAACCAGAGCTGCTCGAAGCCGAAGAGGGCCCTGTGCTCTTCCAACGAGGCGAGGGACCTGACGGAGCCGTCCGGGTCCACCGTAAGGGCCAGCCCCAGCGACCGCAGCTGCAGGGGGCGCTTCATGGACGAGGCCCTGAACCCGATGGGCTTCGAGGCGACGGACTCCGCAGTGGCGGCCATGTACCAGCCGTAAGCGGCGCGCGCGGATAATATCCGGATGATTTAGCGAAATTGAGCTACTGGAGTCAGGGCGTTAACCACGGACTCGCTTCCAGACGGTGCCTCGGGGGGTGTCCTCTACGGCGACCCCGGCCGCCAGGAGCTCCTTCCTCAGCCGGTCAGACTCGGCGAAGTCCTTGCGCTTCCGGGCCGCGTCCCTCCGCCTGACGAGCTCCGCCAGCGCGGGTTCGAGGGTGCCTTCGGCGAACTCGACCACCCCCAGCACGGAGTTGGCCCTTTCGAGGGCGACGAGGGCCGCCCGCGCCCCCTCCTCGCCGAGGGTCCGGGAGTCGATCATGGTGTTGAGCCGCTTCGCGAACCCCATGCACGCCGTGATGGCCCTGGGGGTGTTGAGGTCGTCGTCCATGGCGGCCTCGAACTCGGAGAGGAAGTCGCCGACCGCGGCCGGGACTTTCGCGTCTCCCCCTTTGACCGACCTGAGCCTGGCCACTAGCTCCTGCAGCCTCTCGCGCTGCGATCGGGCCTGCTCCAGGGCCGCGTCGGTGAGGTCCATGGGATCTCGGTACCTCGCGGAGACAAGGAAGAACCGGATTTCGAGGGGGGCCCACCCCTTCTCCCTCAGCTCCCTGAAGGTCACTATGTTCCCCGAGGACTTGTGCATCTCCTCCCCCCGGACCATCAGGAACTCGGAGTGGAGCCAGTAGTTCACGAACTTCTTGCCAGTGGCCGCCTCGGACTGGGCGATCTCGTTCTCGTGGTGGGGGAACTTCAGGTCCATGCCCCCGGTGTGGATGTCGAAGGACTCGCCCAGGTACTTCATCGACATGGCGGAGCACTCGATGCTCCAGCCGGGGCGCCCCTTGCCGAGGTCCGTCTCCCAGTACACGTCGGCGTCCCCCTGGTCCCAGGCCTTCCAGAGTGCGAAGTCGGCGGCCTCCTTCTTCTCCTCGTAGTGGTCGCTGGAGACCCTCCCTGCGGGCTTGAGGGAGTCGAGCCTCACCCCGGAGAGTTCGCCGTACCTGGGGAACTTCGAGACCGCGAAGTAGACTGAGCCGTCAGGGGCCTTGTAGGCGTACCCCTTCTTCTGCAGGGCGGAGATCAGGTCGAGTATCGCGTCGAGGTGCTCTGTCGCCCTGGGCATGGCCTCCACCCTTTCGATGTTGAGCGAGTCGAGGTCCTCGAGGAAGGACGCTGCGTAGAAGTCCGTGAGCTCCTTGAGGGACTTGCCTGACTGCTTGACCCCCTTGATGATCTTGTCCTCCACGTCGGTGATGTTCATCACCTGGGTCACCTTGTACCCCTTGAACTTCAGCTGTCGGCGGAGGACGTCCTGGAAGACGAAGGTGCGGAAGTTCCCGATGTGCGCGTAGTTCCAGACGGTGGGGCCGCAGTTGTAAATGCGCACCTCCCCTTCGTTGATGGGCACGAACTTCTCCAGCCTTCTCCCGAGGCTGTTGTAGAGCTTCAGCATGTTGGGGGTCGCAGGCGGGTTGGGGGTCGCAAATAAAAAAGGAACGGGAGATTAAAGCCTACTTCAGCTTACCAATCCTGAAGATGGTCTTGCCGCACGAGGCACACGTGCCCTTGATTGCGGGTCGGCCGTTCTTCAGTTTGATTTGCTTGGGATTCTTTATCTCCCGATTCTTTTTCTTCTCGTAGACGCAGTATCCAGTTATGGCTGCCACGTCGAGTTACCTCGTCACTCAATCCGGGCTGTTTGCTATATAAACCTGAGCCAACGGGGCTCAAAATGGGGTTTTTTGGGGTCGGGGGCTGTTTGGAGGGCGAATTTGGTTTCCAGCGCCTCGGCTCCTAGGTAGAGGCGCCCCCTATTCTCCGAGATTCGGGGCTTACGGACATGCTCTACCGTCTGGCAATTCCGTTTTGGCGATTCCAAGCCAGCCGTGTTCGGGCGTCTGCCGGGGTGCACAGCAGAGAACGCGCTCCTTTGCAATCACGGAACCAGAATCTTGCCACTCTAACCCAGTGAGTCCGGTTGAGACCGTTCCGATTTCGTTATAGATGGAGGAGTAAGGTGCCCCCCGGTTGCTCAGCTCCTTTCGCGACCAGCGGGCCGGTGCGTCGCTCATATTCGCGAGGATCGTCTACGCCATCAACTGGGTCAACTTCGGTGCCATCTTCTACCTGATGGCCCCGGACCTGGGCACCGGGATATCGGGGGACGGGATCGTCACCTCGGCCTTCTACCTGGGCCTCGGGCTGATGCAGATCCCGGGGGGAGTGCTGTCGGCGAGGTGGGGGCCGAAGAGGGTCGTCGTGACCGGGATCTTCCTTTCGTCCTTCGCAGTGCTCGGGACCTCCGTCGCCACCGACATCCCTGAAGCGGCGGTCCTCCGGTTCCTGGTGGGGTGGGGGATGGCGTTCGTGTTCGCCCCGGCGGTCATCATAATCACGCAGCTCATGCACGGGGGGAAGTCGGGCATGGGGGTGGGGCTCATGAACTCTGCCTTCGACGTCGGAGGGATCTTCGGGCTCTTCGGGTGGGTGGTATTGGCCGCGGCCACGGGGTGGAGGCCCAGCCTGGCACTCGCCGGGGCCCTGGGGATCCTGACAGGGACACTGGTCGCGTTATACATCCCCGCGGACAAGGACTACGCCGCGCCGAAGGTCGACGGGAAGGCGATGAGGGCCGTGGTCTTCGACAGGCAGCTCGTCCTGCTCGGGCTGGGGACCGTGGGGTTCGGGTTCGCCTACACCGTGGTGTCGGGGTTCATGACGTTCTACGGGGTCGACGCGCTCCACGTGTCCGGGACCCTGGCGGCCCTGGCCACGGTCTTCGTGACCGTGGTCCCCATTTTCACCGCGCTCTACGGCGGCCGGACCTTCGACTCTCTCTCAAAGCACAGGGGGGTGATGGTGGCCTGCCTGGTGGGGTCGGCCGCGTCCCTGGTCGTGGTCGCGTTCCCGTCCATAGCCGCAGCCGCCGCCGGCTCGGTCCTGGCGGGCATAGTCACCGGGGTGGGGTACACCTTCGCCTTCGCCGGGGCCAGGGAGCTTAACCGGGCGGGGAAGGAGTACGAGACCCTGGCGGTGGGGTGGGTGAACAGCATCTCGCTGTCCGGGTCATTCGCGCCCCCGATCATCTTCTCCTACATCGTCGAGACACAGGGGTATCAGGCGGCCTGGTTCTGGACCGGGGTGCTGACCCTCGCCTTCGTCGTGCCGATCCTCGTGATGGTGGAGAGCTGGCGCCGCTAGAGCGGGGTGGCGATGATCTCGTCCCCCTTCTTCACGTTGACCTCGAGGCCCGCAAGGCCGATCTCCTTGATCTCGGGGACGGGGATCCCCAGCTCCTCGATATTCGACCTGTGCCGTGAGATCGCCTTCATCCAAGCGTCGGACCTCTCCTCGACCTTGGGGACGCCGAGGCCGGACTTGGCAGCCATGGTCTCCAGCTTCTGGTCGTACTCGAAGAAGTCGGCCGGCAGCTTCCAAAAGTCCTCCATCGGCTTGAACAGGAGCGGCGAGAGATAGATGAAGCCGTGCTTGAGCTGCCTGGATATCATCGACTTGTCCTCCTTCGACATCCGCTCAGCCAGGCGCTCGAGCATCGCCAAAGTCCCCGTGAGGTGCCTGGACTCGTCGCGGGTGATGCTCCGGAAGGCCTCCGAGTAGACTTTGTTGGTGGAGCGCTCCCCGACCTCGCGGAAGATCAGCTGGGCGCCTATCTCAGCGAAGAAGAAGCTGGAGAAGATCAGCTCGAGGGGGTACTTCCCCCAGGCCTGATTGAAGGCGCTCCAGTACCTGGCGCCGTTCTCGTAGAGCGCCATGATGTTCCTTTGGGCCTTCTCCTCGAGGGTGGTCTTCGGCTTGAACTTGTACGGGAAGTTGGGGCAGACCCGGGCGCAGGCCCTGCGGCAGACCTCGTCGTGCCTGCACTCGTCGAAGGCGACCGCGGTGAGGAACTTCTTCGTGGGGTCCTCGAAGTTGTGGGTGGCGGCCTGGACCGCCGCCGCTCCGAAGGCGCCGATGCCCGACTTCTCGAAGAGGGCGAGCTTCGACAGCCAGTACGCCTGGGCGACCGCCTCGTCGGACGAGAAGTTCTTCGAGTCGCACTCTTCCCAGGGGAGGTCGACGGGGCTCCAGTTCTGTGGGAACCAGAGCTCGTAGGTCCTGAGGAGGGTCTCGGAGACCACGTCCCAGTTCCCGGGGAACACGTTGGGTTCGTCGCTGCTCATGGCGCCTAGCCTAGGACGACAGGACTATGACCTTTCCCTTCATCCAGGCCGAGTGGTAGATGCAGTAGTACGAGAAGTTGCCCGGGGTGCTGAAGGCGTAGGTCCAGGAGGAGCCCCCCTTGATGTCCCCCGAGTTGAAGCTCCCGTCGGTGGCCGTGACCGTGTGGGTGAAGGAGTCCTGGTTGTCCCAGGTGACGGTGCTGTTCTTCCCCAGTATGACCGTGATTGTGGGCGGGTTGAAGTTCAGCTTCGTGTTCCCCCCGACTCCGGCGGGCATGACCACGGTCCCTCCGGCGACCGGGCCGCCGCCGCCATGGAGGGGGGGCTGGAGGGGGACGCCGAGGCCCACCGCGATTCCGCCGAGGACCAGGAGCCCGACCGCTAGTAAGCCGGCGAGGAGCCACTTCGGGGAGTAC
>JAGWHE010000073.1 GCA_028866945.1 Nitrososphaerota archaeon | reverse complement strand
AAGATGCTGTCAGAGTCCTCCCTGTCCGGGACGGACCTCGCGAAGCAGATCAGCCGGACCACCTCCGGGGAGTGGAGGCCCGGGCCCGGGTCCATCTACCTCATCCTCGCCGAGCTCCTGAAGAAGGGGCTCATCACAGAGCTCCCCAAGCGCGAGGGGAACGTCAGGCGTTACATCATCTCGGGGAAGGGGAAGGAGGAGCTGGCGAGGCTCGTGAACGAGACGGAGTCGGACGTGTCCAGGCAGCTGAGGCTCCTCGCGGTATACTCGTCGCTCGCCGGGAAGCCCGGGCTGAAGGAGAAGGTCATCTCCCTCGCCGACGCCCTCGGTAAGCCCAGGGCCCCCAAGCCTTAGAAGACGAGCCCGTCGGCAGGCGAACCGATGCCTGAGCGGCCCGGGTTCGAGAAGGCCGGGATAGAACATATCCCCGAGGAGCGGAGGCACGGCTCCGCCGGGAGCCTCTTCACACTCTGGTTCGCCGCGAACCTGACGGTGGCCGACTACGTGGTCGGGGTCATCACGGTGCAGGACTTCCACCTGACATTCGCCCAGGCGGTCCCGGTCCTCCTCCTGGGCAACGTCCTCGGGGGCCTGGCACTTGGGCTCTCCGCCGCCATGGGGCCCAAGCTGGGGTTCCCCCAGATGATGTCCTCCAGGGGCTCCTTCGGCCGGAAGGGGAACTACGTCTTCGGGGGCCTGAACTGGCTGAGCACCGTCGGCTGGTTCACTGTCAACACCATCCTCGGGGTCTACGCCCTGCAGGTCGTCTGGCCCTGGGCCAACTACTACGCTGTCGCGGTCGTCCTCGTGTCGCTCCAGGCGCTGGTCGCGATCTACGGCCACGACTTCATCCACCTCTTCGAGAAGGTCATGGCCGTCGTCCTCGGAGTGATGTTCCTGGGGGTCTTCGTCGCCGCGCTGGACGCCGGCCGGGGCCTCGTCCCCCTCGCCCCCACCCTGGCGGGGCTCAGCCTCGGCTCGGTCGGCGTGGTGCTCGCTACCTCGTTCTCCTATCTCATGAGCTGGTCCCCCTACGCTTCCGACTACAGCAGGTACCTCCCCTCCTCCGTGTCGGGGAGGCGTGTCGCGCTCTTCGCCCTAATTGGGGGCGGCGCCGCCTCTTTCGCGGTCGAGCTCATCGGGGCCCTGGTCGGAGAGCTCACGCCGGGGATGGGGCTCTTCCAGGGGCTCTACGGCCTGACTGGTACCTTCGGCCCCTTCGCCATCGCCGCCATCCTCCTCGGGGCGGCCGCAGCCAACTCCCTGAACATCTACACCAACTCGCTCTCGGCCCTGGTCCTCGACGTCCGGGCGAAGCGCTGGGTCACCGTCATCGCCGGCGGGGCCGTCGGGCTCGCCCTCGCGGTGCTTGGTGCCGCGAACTTCGTCGCCAACTTCGAGTCCTTCCTGCTCGTCCTCGATTACTGGATCACCCCCTGGCTCGGGGTGGTCCTCGTGGACTACTTCGTGCTGCGGCGGACAACGGCGGAGCGGGTCGCAAACCCCCTGGGGTGGGACCTCAGGGCCCTGGCTGCCTACGCCGTCGCCATGTTGGTCTCCGTACCGTTCATGGTCCCCGCCTTCCCCCTGGGGTTCCCCTTCGGAGCCCTGGCCTACCTGTTCGGGGGCGCCGACTTCTCCTACTTCGTCTCCTTCGCCGCTGCGTTCCTGCTCGCCTACGCATTCAGGGGGGCGGGCCGGAACCACTAGGCCGCACCGCAGGCTTTTATCC